>JBDRVU010000097.1:2014-2507 GCA_039802085.1 Caldifarciminota bacterium | reverse complement strand
GGTTCGGAATTGCGCCAGATTGTGGCCGGGATTGGTTCGGTCTATGAGCCGGAGGAGTTGATTGGGAAAAATGTCTGCGTTGTGGCAAACCTGAAAAAGGCAAAACTGCGCGGTGTAGAATCTTATGGGATGATTTTAGCCGCCGAAGATGGCGCAATAATTTCCCTCTTGGTTACTGATAAAGAGGTAAGACCGGGAAGCCCAGTTCTTTAATTCTATCTTAGATTAACCACCTTCTTTAAGATTTGACCTTTCTCGGAGAGGATAAAGAAGATACCAGCCGGTTTTCCTTTCAGGGAAAAAGAAGTTTCGTTTTCCTTTAACTTTTTCACCAACCTCCCTCGGGCATCATAAATTTCTATTAGAGATTTTTTAGAACCTTCAATCCTAAAATCTCTGCCGAGCGTTGGAAAGACCTTAAAGATTTTATCCCCTTCTTTCTTCTCCTCTAATCCGGTTCCGTAGTATTCCAGTAAGAGGTATCCCCCTTGGT
>JBDRVU010000097.1:0-2001 GCA_039802085.1 Caldifarciminota bacterium | reverse complement strand
ATGTCAAATATCCTTAAGCCGTTACGCCCCCAGCCGACAAAAGCAAGATTCCTTTCTACCCAGATGCCGAGTGCTTGATAACTCGGATTGGGAATGGTAACAACCTCTCTTATTCCATCTGGGTTCTTAACATTAAAAATTCGGAGACCGGCAAAGCCATCAGCAAGAAAAGCGAGAGTATCTTTTACAAAAATATCATGACTGTGATTGCGCGATGGGGCACGCCCTCCTCGGAAAAAAGGTCTTTCTGGATTAGAGAAATCAAAAATCCATAGCCCGGCTTGACCACAGGCAGCATAGATAACACTATCCTGAAGGAAAATTTTATAGATATCAAACTCGGTTCCGGGCATTAAAAGTCGGCTTACCTGCCTGGGATTGGAAGGATCGGATATGTTGACCGCATAAATTGACATTTGACCAGCAACAAAGGCAAAGGTATCTTTTAAGGCACAGGTCCTCATCCCAAACTCCCAGGGGTATTGAACACCTAATGAGCAACTGCCAACCAGAATTATGGAATCAGGATTGGCGAAGTTTAAGATATAAAATCTCCGTTGGAGGAAGCCAGTATATAATAGAGTATCCCTCACCGCAGAAATGGTATGCCCACCACTGAAAGGGCTGCCACCGGGAGGATACTTTCCCCTTAAATTTACTAAAGGCCTCTTGGATATGTCCAAGATTATCTGTCCGGTAGAAGTTGCGTCAAGATTGACGAGTGAGTCGTTAAGAACCTTTAGAGCATTTGGAATGCCGACAAGTCCAAAAGATGATAAGAAGTTTATGGAGCGGGGATTGGTCGCATCGTAAAGATATATCCCTCTCCCATTTCGCAAAATGAGGAGATTACCAAAAAGCCCAACTTGGTAAGCCTCTTCCCCAACTCGGCTGATAATTTCTTGGTGAGCGGGATTTTTCACATTAAGGACAACGCAGCCACTCTCATTCTCGGTGATGGCTAAGAATAAGAGGCTCTCAGCCAGAACGAAGTTCTTAATAGTACCCGGGTCATACCTCGGGTCGTCATTTTGTCCAACCCTTATTCTACTAATCTCCCTTATGTTCTGGGGATTCTTCACATTTAAGGTGAATAGGGTATCTTTAAAGTCAAAACCAAGATAAGCAACAGTGTCTTTAACAAAAACAGAAGTGGGGTAACTTCCTTCTTTTCGCCACTCACCAAGAAAAACTGGACTCTCTGGTTCTGATATGTCAAAGATTTTTAAACACTCTTGCTCAAGAGTAAGATATGCTCTATTCCCTTCAACCCAGATGTTAGAAAGTGGATTTTCCTGACCTAACCCTATTTTACCAACTCTCCTCGGATTTCTGGGATTTGAGATATTAAAAATCTCCATCGTATCGTAATAACCAGGGACCCCTATCCTTCTCTCTTGAATTAGGAAGGCAAAGGAATCCTTAATACGAATTTGCCAATAGGGTCGATCGCTGATTTGGGTAATTTCTTTAATCTCAGGCAAAGCGCTAATGTCAAAAATTCGAAAACCCTTTGACCGGTCGGCAACATAAAGGAGATTTCCTTTCTTCTCCATATTTTGTAAAAGTCCCCAGTGTAAGCATTCGCTTGTCTTTTGGGGTTGGGAAGGGTTTGCGATATTAAGAATCCAGAAGCCGCCGGAAAGACCAACGACCATAAAAGAGTCAGAGATAGCTGGAATCGGGTCTGTCCAATATTGCCTCACATATGGCCAAGTAGCCACCGTCCTCACATTAAGAGATTCGTTAGCGTAAAGGAAAGATAGAATAACTAATACAAAAATTATAAAATTTCTCTTCATCCTTCCCTCCTAAGTTTTAAGGGGAGGCGGTCTAATGCCTCCCCTTCTATTATTTTATTTCCTTATCAGCGAACTATGTCATCTGGCCAGCATACATACGAGTAAGTTCCTGGTACTATTCCTATTGAGTATCCTGGTTGGTTTACCGGGTAGCCCATATGGGATGATGGTGCCCGCATAATTCGGCTTCCCCCTGTGT
>JBDRVU010000096.1:0-2584 GCA_039802085.1 Caldifarciminota bacterium | reverse complement strand
CCCCTTTCCTTTTGGTCTACGGCACAAAGTCCGATTCCTTTGCCCAAATTACCTATCATCAGGCAAAGAGGGAGGCATTTCTCTGGTGGCGAATTGGGAATGGGCGATGTCAATTGCTTCCGGATACCCTGGTCGGGAAGAAGGAGATGGCGAGATATAATTTAATAATCTTTGGTGGCCCGGAGGCAAACTATCTTGCGGAAAGGATAAAAGAGAAATTACCGATTAGAGAGGAGAAAGGAAATCTCTTTTTTGGGCAACGGAGGTTTTCTGGTGATTTCGCCTATCGTTATATCTATCCCAATCCACAAAAGAAAGAAAAATTCATCTTAATCGCTGGGGGGACAACCTTAAAGGCGCTAAAAATTTCCACCTTCTTCTCCACCCTTTATTCTTCGGCTGGCTTACCGGACTTTATCATCTTTTCACCGGAAGTAGAGAAGAGAGGTTGGGGGGGAGTAATCTCTTGTGGCTTTTTTGATAAAAATTGGCATATTAAACCAAAAGATTATTATTTGAGAGAAGCAGAGTGAAGAACTTATTTTCCTCAGGTGGTAGGAATATTTTGTTCCACTCAGTATTTTTAATACTTATCTTACTTCACTTACTTACTTTTCTTAATTTACGGGTTTATCCTTTTGTTGATTTGCCGATGCATTTAGCAATTGGGACAATTTTCCGATTCTATGGCGCGGCGGATAACCAATTTTCTCAATTTTATCTTCTTGATTTTTCTTTTCAACCGAATACTTTTCACCCTCTTTTTTGTAGTTTCAGGTTTTTCCCAACAATTGAGTTTGGGAATAAGGTTTTTTTCTCTCTCTATCTGATTCTTTTGCCCCTTTCCCTTTTCCTGATTGTCAAACGTTTAGGAGGTAATCTCTGGTATACCATCGCCCTCTTTCCCATTCTTTACAATTACAATGTTCATTGGGGATTTGTTGGGTTTGTAATTTCTATTCCGCTCTTCCTTTTATTTTTTTATTCACTCATCAATTATTCACCAGGGATATGGAACGCTAAAAAACTTATTCTGGCAATTTTTTTCCTCTTGTTTTTCTTCACTCATATTTTAGCGGGTTTTTTTACTTTATTCTTTTTTCTCTTATTCATTCTTTGGCATTTTTGGTGTAAAAAAATTTCACTTAAATCCCTCTTAAAAGAAAGTATTGTTATACTTCCTTTTTTAATTATCATTTCAATCTGGTGGCAGAGGAAAAAGCCTTATGAGGTTCAAGACCTCTTGTTATTTCTATTCCATTACTATAAAGCGGAGTATTTGCCCACTTTTTTGGCGCGGGCCCGATTAATGATTTTGGATAACCGACACTTATACCCAGGGTTTTGGGGTCGGTTTGCTGGCCTTTTTTTCTCTATTTCTCTCCTCGCCCCTACCGTTTTTTGGTTATATAAAAAGAAAGTTTGGAAATCTTTTTTCGCGGCGATGAGGAATTATCCCCTATCTCTTCCTTTTCTTCTCGCCTTCGCTTCTCTCTTCTCTTATTTACTTCTACCCGACCGATTGCCTGGGGAGTGGTCCATTTACCAACGTTTCTCCGTCTACTTTTTTCTCGCGGTAATTATGATTAATAGTATCGTCTTTGCTGCGAAATTCCGACGGGTTGGAATATTCTTTATCTCCCTTATCTCCTTTTTCCATTTCCTATTATATTTAGATTACTTTCGCAGCTTTGCACAGGAAACTTCTTCATTTACAAAGGACATTTTCCCACAGGTTAGACAAAATCAGAAATTGGCCGGTCTAATATTTGACTACCAATTCCGAGGTAAGCCAATTTACATCCATTTTCCTGATTACTATATTATTTGGTGCACGGGGATTGCTACTACCTCCTTTCTTGATTACCGCTTTACCCCTGTGTCCAGAAAAGTTGGTAATGATATATTGCCCCCCTACGAAGGATTTGTCGGGCAGGATAGAATCTACGACGGGCGATATGCTAATATGGATTATTTGTTAGTGAGGGGAGAAATTCCTAATTCGGCGAAAGAAAAGTTGGAAGGTTTTAAGATGGTGAAGTCTCTTGGGAATTGGTTCCTCTACAAAAAAAATGACGGAAATTAAGATTTTTTCCCCGGCAAAATTAAATTTGAGTCTTTTGATTAGAGAAAAAAGACCGGATGGCTATCATGACATTGAGACAATATTTATTGCTATTAACCTTTTTGACCAGATTACTATCTCCCTAAAAGGAAGGGGGATAAAAATCCTAACGGATAATCCAGAGATTCCGACCGGGGAGGAAAATCTTGCTTATCGGGCAGCCACCTTTTTCTACAAAAATTTAGGTAAGAGTTACGGAACAGAAGTTTTTATTGAGAATCATATTCCCCCTGGGAGAGGTTTAGGAGGTGCTTCTTCCAATGCGGTGGCTACCCTTATCGGTTTGAATCTTTTGTTTGGGAGAAAATTTAAGAAAAAGGAGCTTTTCGCTTTGGCTAAGGAATTGGGTAGCGATTGTCCATTTTTCCTTTTTGGGGGCGCCTGCTACGCTCGGGGGAGAGGCGAGATATTAGAACCGATAAAAATCCCGAAATTGAAATTTTTTCTCTATCTGCCAAA
>JBDRVU010000095.1:0-2693 GCA_039802085.1 Caldifarciminota bacterium | reverse complement strand
GTGGGCGAAAGGATTTCCGCTGCCCTCTTGGCGATTGCCTTAGCGAAGAGAAAAGTGCCAGCACTCTCTTTCACCGGTTCCCAGGTGGGAATAATCACCGACAATTATCATACCGATGCCCGAATCTCTGAGATTAAGGGTGGTCGGTTAAAGATGGCTTTAAGGAAAAAGATGGTACCGATTGTCTGTGGTTTTCAAGGGGTATCTTACAATAAAGAGATAACTACCTTAGGGCGCGGTGGTTCGGATATCACCGCGGTTGCCCTCGCCCATTTCTTAAAAGCACAGGTTTGTGAATATTATAAGAAATTCTCAGGTATCTATACCGAAGACCCCAAGGAATTTTTTAATTTGAAAAGGTTGAAAGAACTCACTTATGAGGAAGGTTTGGAGTTGACCGCCTCGGGTTCGGAGGTAATCCATCCCCGGGCTTTGGCTTTAGCCAATAAGTATAATGTGAAAGTTTTCGTTCGTTCCTTAAATAATTCCGGAGGGACAATGATAAAAAGCCAAAAAGGAGAAGTAGAAAAGGCATTTGTTAAAGCCTTAACTCATCGTTATGATTTAGTTCGCTTCACATTCACCGCGGTGCCAAAAGTTTCCCAATGTCTTTCTCAGGTCGTTGCCAATTTAGCCCAGAGACGCATCCCTTTTCTCTTCTTCTTCCATGGCATCCCCCACGAAAATCGCTTTGACCTCTCCTTTATTCTCAAAACCGAAGAGGCGAAAAGGGCAAAAGAGACACTTCTTCGCTTAAAGGATGAGATAAAGGCAGAAGGTTTAGAGATAAAATCCGGGATTGGTTCAATCTCTTTAATCGGACCGAATGTTGGCTTTGACCCGGAAATCTTAAAGAAAGTCTTTGAGGTCCTAAAGAAGGAGAGAATCCATGTTGACGCCCTCTCCACAAATGTGACCAACATCACCTTCTACTTAAAAAAGAAAGATATTAAAAAGGGCATCAAAAGGTTATTAAAAGAATTCCGTTTAACAAAGGAATAAAGTGAACGCCCTCCAGCCAATTCAGGATTTTTTGGCGATAAAGGAAATTCTCAGAAAAATCATACCCGCGGATACCAAGCGGATTATTGAGGCAATCCTCTTTTGTGCCCACGAGCCGATAACTTCAAGAAAACTCGCCCTCACTCTGAAAAAGAGTGAAAAAGAGGTAAATGCGATTATTGAAAACCTAAATTCTGAATACGAGAAGGAAGGTCATTCCTTTCGCATCCAGAAAATTGTTGCTGGTTATCAACTCTATACCCTACCCGAGTATGCGGAATGGATTAAATTATTTTTTGCTCCCAAAAAACCAAAGTTGTCAAAGGCGGCAAGGGAGATTTTAGCCATTATCGCCTTCAAACAGCCAATCACCAAACCGGAGATGGAAAAGATTCGGGGGGTTGATTCCACTTCCACCCTCCATTATCTCTTGGAGAAAAAGTTAATCCGGATTGCCGGTCGGGCGAAAAAGTTGGGTGCCCCTTTCCTCTACTGCACCACAAAAGAATTCTTAAAATACTTTGGCCTCTCTAAAATTGAAGACCTGCCCCGAGAGGAAGAATTGGATTCCTTTTTCCAGTCGCCTGTTTCTCCGTCCGAAGGGGAAGAAGAAGAACCTTCCGCGACAACCGATGAGTAAAATCTTCCTTCCCGCCAAAATTATCTTGGGGGTTTTGACAAAAGAAGTAAAAGCACTTGAAGAAGTGCTTAAAGAATTAAAGGCGGATTGGGGCGAAATAGACCTGCAAAGTGAAATCATCCCTTTCTCTTTTACCAACTATTACGAAGAAGAGATGGGAAAAGAACTATTTCGCCTTTGGGTAGCCTTTCAGAAAATTTTTCCAGCCGCGGCGATGAAGGAGTTGAAGATTAAGACAATAGAAATAGAAAAAAAATTCCTTAACGAAAAAGGAGGAAGGATTTTTAATCTTGACCCGGGAATCATTACCCTCTCCAACCTCTGCCTCTTAACCCATAAGAATTATGCCCACCGCATCTATTTAGGCGATGGTATCTTCTGTGAATTGACACTCCTTTACCGGAGTGGGAAATTTTCACCACTTCCCTGGACCTATCCGGATTATCAGACCGAAACCGCATTAAAATTCTTCCAGAAAGTGAGAGAGAAACTTCTTCTGGCAAAGGAAGGATGAAAATTTGGACTTGCAATTTAAAAAAATTTATTTATAATAATAAAGGTGCGCTCTAAATTCATTAAAGAGGATTTGAATTTTACCGGCGAACAGTTTTCAAGTCTCTTCGCTTATGATAATTTTAATCTCCTTGGTGATTCCATAATCGCCTTCATCGGTACCTGCGATGTCTCAATCAAAGAAATCGCTGACCTGGAATTGGCGAAAAGCGGCAAAAAAACCTTCTATTGTCCGAAGATGCTCCATTTCCTGGCAGAACACTTTGAGGTTGATATGGAAAAGGCAATCCTCCGCTCCATACTCCTCTTGAATATCATAAAGGATTTAGTGAATGAGAAGTTAGAGAGACATATAATAAAAAGGGTGGGTACCGAACTCTTTGAAAACGATTCCCGAATTGGTTTCTCACTCGCTTCTTCCTCACCGGTCTCTTCCCTCATCTATGTTGGGGTTGCCTTAGTGCCCGCGGAGGAAGGAAAAGGTAAAGGGTTGGAAGGTTATGGCATTGACCCGGTCGCCTTTGCCAATGAAGTGATG
>JBDRVU010000094.1:0-2748 GCA_039802085.1 Caldifarciminota bacterium | reverse complement strand
ATAACCTTGGGTGTATTCTCCTTCTCTAAAATCTCTTTCTCTCTTGGGGAGAGATTGAGACACCTTCGGTCATATTGGTAAGGAACTTTTCTCTCTAATGCCTTTTTCCTCTCCTCTTCTAATCGCTCTTTGGGACAATAGCAATAATAAGCCTTCCCTTCGGCAATTAACTTTTCCGAATACTTCTGATAGATAGGAAATCTCTGGGATTGGAAATAAGGTCCTTCGTCCCATTCCAAACCGAGCCAGGAGAGGCCCTTTAGGATAATTTCGGTTGATTCTTTGGTTGACCGGGTTGGGTCGGTATCCTCAATTCGTAAGATAAAATTCCCTTTATTTTTTCTTGCAAAGAGGTAATTATAGAGAGCGCTTCTCGCTAAACCGACATGGATGGCGCCGGTCGGTGATGGTGCAATCCTTACCCTGACCATAGGTTTGTATTAAAAATTAGTTTTAACCCTCGCTTTATATTTTAATACGGAGAGGGTGGGATTCGAACCCACGGTCCACCTTTCGGTGGACGACCGCTTAGCAAGCGGGCGCCTTAGACCGACTCGGCCACCTCTCCAAAATAGGAAATAGGTAATGGGGCATAGGTAACAGAAAATAGAAAATAAAGAAAACTCATTCATCGCTCTGGGTTAAATCGGCAATTTTTTTCTTTAACGAAGAGAGCATTTTAACGGCAATAAGATTATTATCCTCTATTTTGCGAACCCGCTCCTGAATCGTATTTTTGGGAAACTTTTTTACGCCCTTGATGACCTGGAGCCAATTATCCGTCTCCTTCGCCTCGCGATAGGCAATTCTTAATATCCGGTTGTACTCTTTACTACTACCGCTGCTGTGGCCTTCGGCAATATTCGCACATACCGAGGTAGAAGAACTTATTATCTGTTCTCCAATAATTTCCGCAGCCTTTCCCGGTGGAAGTAGGTCAACTAACTCAATTACTGCTGTTGCCACTTCTAAAGCCTTCCGCCATACTTTCAAGTCTTTATAATCTTTTATCACATTAACCATTTTACCGTTTCCTGTTTCCTATTCCCAATTCCCTAATTAACGGAGGGTGAGGGACTCGAACCCCCATGTTCCCTTTCGGGAACGGCGGATTTCAAGTCCGCTGCCTTACCAATTAGGTCTAACCCTCCAACCTTTATCTTACTAAAGATTCTTGATATTTCAAGTCGCCTATTTTTCTTTTTAATTTAACTCATACTTAAAAAGTTATAAGGAATTTTGGGATTAAATGATTGAATAGTTAAATCCTAAGAAGTGAGCAAAAAGTTAAACCAAATATCTAACCGGACAAACTCCTATTTTATCTTTACTATCCGCACTATCTTCTTTTTCCCGTTCCCTTTTATAATTGCATAATACACACCTGCTGGTAGATTCCTCTCTCCTCTTACCTTTTTCCCGAGATTGTCATAGAGGGGGCTCCCTTCCGGTAAAGTAAAAGACCCCCTCACTACATTTGACCCCTTCGTCTTTATTTTGAGGGAATTTTCCTCTTCTATCGCTCCTGGTGAATAAATCCTTAGAAGGAGGGTTTTATGTCTCCCAATATGGTTCCAGATTAAGACTTGGGAGGCATAAAACCTCTCTTCTAAGTAGACGCTATCCTTAACCCGCCAGAGGGAATCCTTATACCATTCGTATCTTGTGGTATACATCGTATCCTGATAGGAGATATTGTTAGGCGCATTGTAGCCGTGTAGTGTTAC
The DNA here is from genome assembly GCA_039802085.1 of Caldifarciminota bacterium. Lineage (GTDB taxonomy): Bacteria > Hydrothermota > Tepidihabitantia > Tepidihabitantales > JBDRVQ01 > JBDRVQ01. The sequence continues at coordinate 1,021 of JBDRVU010000094.1, read as the reverse complement.
TACCTGTCGGGAACGTATCTTATAGGCATTGGGGATAAAACCATAAGGGACCGAAACATCTTCTACTGAGACCACCCTCACCGAATCTAAAAGGAATGCGAGAGTATCGTCTCTTTGCCCGCCGTTATCAAGGTCGCCGATATAAGTGAAGCCTCCTAAACCGGTAGACCAAAAAGAATTGATAGAAAAAGGAACCTTATAAATAGTCTCAACAACCAGGGTGTCAAAGAGAGGAAGTTCACCCATAAGGTAAATATTCCTTTCTTCCCATAAGGTATCAAAGAGCGTAGTATCCGGGCCGATTTCCTTAAAGATATAGGCCGGATTACCAAGCCTGAGGGTTTCCTTAACAACCGAATCAAAGGAAACCTCTTCCGTTGTCCAAACCGTATCCCGAGGTGGTGCATAGAAATGGATAGAATCCCTTGTAATTAAAGAATCCTTCACCATCTTCCCTTCCCTTATCCCCAAATATCTACCAACCGGGCCGGCAATTAAAAGCCCTTGTAGGAAGAAAATGAGTACGAATAACATCTTAATTTTTCCTTTCATGGTTCCTCCTTATTACCATTTTTTATATATTTCATTATACAGCACAGACTCTTCCTTGTCAATAAGGGTTTTGGGTAAATGGTCATAGAGATTGTTACTACGCCTGTTTAACTAATTTTGAAGGAATTCTTCAGTTAGACTACCCTTTAGATTATCGGTTAGATTATCATTTAGACCTGCGGTTAGACATTCACTTAAACTATCAATTACTCTTCCTATTAGACCTCCCTTTACCCCTCCCATTACCCCGGAGGTTAGACCGATAATTAAACGAGGGATTAGGTTATCTGTTAAATTAGTTATTAGACCACTAATTAGATTTTTTATTACCTCTCCGATACCATCCCCTATACTGCCCCCCATTTTTCAGGCAAAATCTAATAAATTATTGTAAATTAAGGACTTGTAAGAAAAGAGCGGCTAGCAAAAATATGAATGACATTAATATTTCAATTTGATGAATTACCAA
>JBDRVU010000093.1:369-2894 GCA_039802085.1 Caldifarciminota bacterium | reverse complement strand
CAAGACTTTCTCTAATTAAAGAGAAGATTGATAGATATACCCTCGGGGCGCAGATGACCGGCAGCGGCAGCGGATTATTTGGGATTTTAGAAAGAGGGAAGGAAGAGGAATCTTTATCTAATTTGAGAAAGGAGAAAATAAGAGGGATTATCGTGGATAGTTTGGGGCGTCGTCTAATGGGCAGGACACAGGATTTTGGATCCTTAAATGGAGGTTCGAATCCTCCCGCCCCAGAATAGACTCTATGCCATTAAAAGTAATTGCCGGAAGGCAAGGTCTTACTTTGGCGGAAAAGATTTGTGCGATATTAGGAATTGACCCCTGGCCTACGACAATTGAAAATTTTTCCGATGGGGAGATTTCGGTTAAGATTCAAAAAAGTGTCCGGGGTGATGATGTCTTTGTTATTCAATCAACTCCGCCACCCGGGGATAATATTTTGGAACTCCTCCTTCTCTTGGATGCCCTAAAAAGAGCTTCGGCAGAGCGCATCACCGCGGTGATACCTTATTTTGGTTATGGCCGTCAGGACCGAAAGGATGAACCGAGAGTGCCAATCTCTGCTAAACTTCATGCCGACCTCTTAGAGACCGCGGGCGCCCAAAGAGTTTTGACGATGGAACTCCATGCCGAACAGATTCAGGGTTTCTTTAATATCCCGGTTGACCATCTTTACTCCGCCAGTGTTTTTGTGGAGCGGCTCAAAAAAGAAGACCTTACCGATTATGTGGTGGTCTCACCAGATACCGGTGGTGTGAAAAGGACTCGGGCTTTTGCCCAGAGGTTAGGTAGGCCAATGGTGATAATTGATAAGAGGCGGGAAAAATTTCCGGGCAGAGGGAGTAAGGGGGTAGAGGTTATGAATCTGATTGGTGATGTGAATAATAAATCTTGCATCATCTTTGATGATATCATATCAACGGGGAAGACGATTATTGAAGCGGTTCGTTTTTTACACGAAAAAGCGCAACCAAAAGAGATTATCGTCTGCGCTACCCATGCGGTTTTTGCTCCGGATTGTTTGAAGAGTTTGTTGGCGGAGAAGATTAAAGAGATTTTTGTTACGGATACCATTACCTTAACGCCAGAAAAAACTGATGATAAAATTGAGGTCCTTTCTGTCGCACCAATCTTTGCCGAAGCGATAAAAAGGATACATAAAGGGATGTCAGTGGCTTCTCTTTTTAGTTAAGGAGGGAAAATGGAACTTATTGGTTACATTAGAGAAAAAAAAGGGAAAGAAATTACAAAGAAACTTTTGCGAGAGGGAAAAATCCCGGCGATCCTTTACGGTCGAGGAGAAGAATCGTTAAAATTATATGTAAAAGAAAAAGAACTTCTTGAACTTTTGGAAGAACTTAAAGGTAAAGCCCCAATTTTTACCCTTTCAATTTCCGGAAAGAGTGAGCGTTGCATAATGAAAACGATTCAAAAGGACCCAATTCGGAATCGCTTCATTCATATTGATTTCCAAAAAGTCCACCCCGAAGAAGAAATTGTGGTCAAATGTCCAGTAGTCCTCTTGGGAACAGCACCCGGCGTTGAGGCTGGTGGTATTCTTGACTACCATCTAAGGGAGGTGGCGGTGAAGGGAAGAGTTGATGCTATACCACCGAGAATTGAGGTAGATATATCCCAATTGCGATTAGGGCATAGTATTCATCTCTCGGATATAAAAATTAGTGGTGGTCATTTCCTTTTGCCTCCGGAAACACCGGTTGTTTCGGTGCTTGTGCCTAAGAAAGTAGAAGAAGTAAAACCAGCGGAGGTAGCACCAGCGCCAACCGAGCCAGAAGTGATTGCGAAAGAGAAAAAAGAAGAAAAGAAAGAAGGAGAAGAGAAAAAAGAAAAGTGACATTGACTTTCCTGAAAATAGTAGTAAGATTAAAAAATAAGTAATTGTTTGGAGGAAAAATGAAGTACTTATTTGCCTTTGTTTTTTCTTTCCTCCTTTTTTTCTCTTTTATTTATGCCGAGAGAAAAATGGAGGCGCGGGTCTATTTTCAAACCGCAGAGGAACTTTTCGGTAAGTTGGGCAACTTCTTTTCCGAATTAGATGTGGCAACGGGCGGGGAAACGGAAACCGGAGAATCCTATATTGTGATAATCACAAATGATGAGCAACTGCAAAAGATAAAAGAAAGAAATTTAAGGGTAGAGATAACCTATCCTGATATAAAAGAGAAGTTCCGGTTGATGACGGGAGTAGACCCCGACAAACCAGAACTCTTTCGGGATTTTGGTTATTTCTTCACCTATTGGGAGATGATTGATACCCTTAACCGGATGAAAGCAAATTATCCTGCCATCTGCTCGATAATGAATATCGGAAATTCCCATCAGGGAAGACCTCTTTGGACCTTAAAGATTTCTGATAACCCCCAAACTGATGAGTTAGAACCGGCAGTCTATTTTAATGGGGCAACGCACGCCCGAGAACCAGGAGCAACACATTGTTGTATTGACTTTGCCAGTTGGCTTCTAATGAATTACGGTAGAGACAGTCTTGTTACCTGGCTGGTAAA
>JBDRVU010000093.1:0-326 GCA_039802085.1 Caldifarciminota bacterium | reverse complement strand
CAGTGGTAGTCCTTCTTCTGAAACTTATCGGGGACCTGCTCGTTTTTCGGAACCAGAAACTCAGGTGGCAAGAGATTTTATGCTTACTCAGAAAATAAGAACCCAACTTGATTACCACACCTACGGCAGATACAATATGTATTCCTGGGGTTATGCTACAACCTTACCTCCTGACCAGACAACGCTGCAAGAGGTTGTTGATACCTTCCGGATGTATAATGGCTATTCCCAAAGTCAGACCGGACAAATTGCTCGGGTCCTATATTTGGCAAATGGGGTAAGCACCGATTGGGAATATGCCGATACTTTACACGAAGGTGTTAGGA
>JBDRVU010000092.1:0-2982 GCA_039802085.1 Caldifarciminota bacterium | reverse complement strand
GGCCCGTAGCGGTGTCAGTATCATTCTCAGTCGTTCCCTAATGGGCTTTGCCATCGGCATCAGTGCCCTAAAAATTCTCTGGTGGCTCCACGGCATCATTCTGGGTGCTATCTTTTCTCTACCTCTGGCTTTTGATACCCTCCTATCTCCAGCCGCCAAGAGTGCCTTCATCTGGACAATTATTATGGGCATTATCTACGGCTTACTAATCGAACTCTTCACTAGTATCGTCTTTAAGGCAAAGGGGTAAATCTAAGAAATTAAGTTATAAGCCTAAATCACCTTATCGGGTAGACTATAAGAGCGAATCTACTTTCTGCCTAATAGAGAATAACCACTAAGGAATAAAGAGTAATTTTTCCGATTCTTTTTGCTTAACTAAAAGTCCAGTATTCTTTCCGCCTCTTCTTTGTCGGTATCCATTATGTAAGAAATCCCTGATATTTTGCTCGCCTCGGGTGTGATCGCGGCGATATCATTCCGGGTGATATATTTTAGGGCGAACTTCCGCGAACCGCACATAATCTGTCTCAGACCCTGCTCCAAACGCTTCATATAAGTATAAAGACCAATCGCTCCGGTCGGTAAAGAATCAAACCTCTTGCCGTATTTCTGTTTCAGTTCCGAAGAGGTGATGAAGACTTCTTCCTTGGTTGAGCCGAATCTTGAGACATAGACAATCTCCTGCCCTTCACACAACATCTTACCGATTGTCTTGCCAACCATCGCTGCGGTCAGAGCCGCTCGCGCCATCCCAATCATTTTGAAGTAAGGGGCACCTAAGGCTAAACCCTTAAAGATTTGGTCTTCCATTGTGAAACCACTGGCAATTGCGCAGTCCGGGATATACTTTCCTTTCTTCGCCAACTTATCCAGATACTTATACAATAGAGACCAGAGTTCAATTCCGGGAACTCCCCATTCGTTCATCATCCGCCAAGGACTCATTCCGGTCCCACCACCAGCCGCATCCACTGTTAAAAGATCAATCTTCGCTATTGATGCCAGCCTCACCGCCAAGGCTAAATCCTTTGGTCGGTAGGCACCGGTTTTTAAGAAGATATATTTCGCTCCCGCCTTTCTCAACTCTTCCACCCGTTTGCAGAAACTCTCCTCTTCTGCCATCCCAATTCGGGAATGCCTTTCAAATTCGTGGAAGGTGCGTCTTTCAAAGCTCTTAATCACCCTTGGGTCATAGGGGTCGGGTAGGACAATATAACCGCGGTCTTTAAGCATCTGCGCCCGCTTCAAATCCTTTATCTTCACCTCGCCACCAATATCTTTTGCTCCCTGTCCCCATTTCAATTCTACACATTCCACACCCAATTTCTCAATCACATATTCGTGCACCCCCAATCTCGTATCCTCCACATTCGCTTGCACAACAATCGTACCGTAGCCATCCTGCCATTCTTTAAAGAGTTTCACCCGCATCTCCATCTCCGGTGAATGGACCACCCGGCCGTTTTTAATCTTCGTTCCCGGGTCCATACCGCAAACATTCTCACCAATGGTAACGATAATCCCGGAAATAGCGGCACCAATCGCCAGACCTTCCCAGTTATTTTTAGCGATTGCAGTTGAACCTAATCCCGGAATCACAATTGGCATCCTTAATTTTATCCCTTTGTCGTGACCAATCCTCTGTTCTAAGGAAACCGCAGGAAAGATTGCCTTATCCGGGTCGGGCTCAACACCTTCGGCTCCTTGACAACTACCTAAGATAGTGAAATGAGATAAATCAACCGGATAGTTCTTCTCGCCGGCGGTCGTCATAATGCCGAACGGTTGGGGATAGATAACTTCTGCTCCGCGATAGGCTGATTTGCCAACTTCACACATCCCGATACAACCGTCAACACAGGTCGCACAAAGACCGCTAATTGGCACAACCGAATCTTCGGTTCGGTTTTTAGTTAAAGTTGCCGCTGAGGCATTTATTCTTCCTAAACTCATTTTATTCCTCCTGTATTATAACATCTTACTATTTTTTCTTGACTAATGCCTTCCGGTTCTTTCCCGAAAGACTTTTTTCTGTCTCTTCTTTTTTTATCTTTTCTTTATCAACACAAGTTCCACATCCGCCCGCCAGCCCCATCCAGCAGGCGAAGTTATCATAAACTTCTACGCAGGTTGGCTGGAGTTCGTTATAACACCGACCGCAAATGGCACTTTCTGGTTCCTTTCCCTCGCACCGCAATTGACAAGCCGGGCAGATATAGATACAACCACCACAGCGCCGACACTCTTCGGAAGTCTTATCAAAAGGGGTAGTGATTCGAACCTTATTTCCGCGATTAACAAAACCAATCGCCTTCGCCATCATCTGCTCCTCGCAAATCCGCACACACCTTCCACAATAGAAACAATTTTCCCATTTTGGCTTAAATCTCACCTGTCCCAAACCAATTTTTGCCGCCATATCTTGTAAGGGACGAGAAGTGGGGCATTCGGCAATTAGAAGTTCCAAAGCGACCTGCCGCGCTTTAATGACCCGCGGGGTAGAAGTCCGGACAATAAGTCCTTCCTCTACGGGATAGGTGCAGGAAGAGACCAATTTTCTCTTCTCCCCTTCACCAATCTCCACCACGCAGAGCCGACATCCGCCCCAAGGTTTTAAGCCTTCGTAATCACAGAGCGCGGGAACTTCTAAACCTAAAAATTTTGCCGCTGATAAAATCGTCCATTCTTCTGGGGCATCAAAAACAATACCGTCAATCTTTATTTTTGCCATCTTTCTCTCCCGAACTTTTAAGCACGGCACCAAACTTACAGACATCATAGCAGATGCCGCATTTTATACATTTCTCTTTAATTATGGTGTGGACCTTCTTGGGTTCGCCTTTAATGGCACCCGCTGGACAATTCTTGAAACAAAGAGTGCAACCGGTACATTTTTTGGGAATAATCTCAAAATAAATTAAAGCCTTACACACTCCGGCCGGACATCTCTTTTCTTCAATGTGAGCGAGATATTCATTT
>JBDRVU010000091.1:0-3118 GCA_039802085.1 Caldifarciminota bacterium | reverse complement strand
GACAAAATACTCCGGATATTAACTTTGCCCTTATGCCCCGTGCGGAAAGGAATCAAGAGAGAAATCGGGGAAAAAGTGTGAACCGAGAAAAGAATCGGGAGAAGAATGTCTATCGGGTGAAAGGAATTCACTAATCCGCCGCAGCACCAGGAGAAGAGGGGTCCTGAATTCTTCGGGACCCCCTCTCTTTTTTATAAGGATTTTATTTGGGTAAGCTCTGGTGCCATTTTTTTCTTTTATCGGGATAAACCCCTTAGCGCTAACTACTCTCTTTTTTTGAGCAATATCTCTCTTAATTGGGAAGAGAGGGTAATTTTATCAACACCATAATTCATCTTTCCCTTAAAGGCAAGAGAAACGGTTTGCTTCTCTTCGGAAACGATAATCGCTAAGGCATCCGTGATTTCACTTATCCCTAATCCGGCCCGATGCCGCATCCCCATCCCCGGGAAAGGTTCGGAAAGCGGTAAGGTACAGCCTGCAGCTAAAATTGTATCCCCAGAAATGATGCAAGCACCATCGTGCAGGGGAGAATGAGGAGTAAAAATTGTCACCAAAAGGGAAGGAATTAGTTTCGTCTCCAATTTCACACCGGTTTCCACAAACTCCTTTAAGCCGATCTCCCGCTCACAAACAATCAAGGCGCCAAATTTCTTTTCCCTTATGCCTTCGATTGACTTTATCAGGTCATCAATGATCTCTTCTTTCACTTCTTCTTTAAGGAAAAATTTGAGAAATTTTAACCTCCCAAACCGACCTAAGGCGTTACGAATCTCCGGCTGGAAGATGATAACAAAGACCACGACCCAGACCGCCTTTAAGGAATCAATGATAACTCCCAAGGCGCGCATATCAAGACTTCGGACGATAAAAGATAAAATAAAGATGAAGAGGAGGGCGTAAACCATCCTCCCCGCCCTTGTGCCCCGTAAGAAAGTGAGGAAATAGAAGATTAGGGCGCTAACGACTAAGATATCCAATATGTCCCAGACCCGAATTCTTAAAAAGTCAAACACCTTTTCCTCCCTTAATAATTGCCTCCGCCATTTTTACCGCTCTTTTTGTCTCTTTCACATCGTGCACCCGCAAGATATTTGCCCCATTAATTAGTGCCAAAACACAGGCGGCAAGAGAACCTTCCAGTCTTTCCTCTACCGGCAGATTTAGGGTGAGGCCGATAAATGACTTCCGAGAAGGTCCTAGTAAGATTGGCTTACCCAAACCCCTTAGTTCTTTTAATCTTCTAATTATCTCGTAATTATCATCTAACCTCTTCCCGAAACCAATCCCTGGGTCAACTATTATTTTCTCTCCCTTTATCCCTTCTTTCTGCGCGAACGCAATCCGCTCCTTCAGATAATGATAGATTTCTCCCATCAGGTCTTCGTATTTAGGATTTTTCTGCATCGTCTGCGGTCTTCCCTTAATATGCATCAAGATACAATAGGCATTCTTTTCCGCTAAAAGTTTAGCCATCTTTTTATCAAACCGGAGAGCGGAGATGTCATTAATTATTTCGCAACCTTCCTTTAAGGCAAAATCCGCCACTGCCGATTTATAAGTATCACAGGAGATGGGGATTTTTAACTTTTTTTTGATTAAAGATAAAATTGGTTTAAGTCGAGCAATTTCTTCTTTTGCACTAATTGGTTTTGAACCGGGTCGGGTTGATTCCGCCCCGATGTCAATAAAATCCGCCCCTTCCTCCGCCATCTTCTCCGCTTGGCGTAGTGCCTCATCTGGTTTTAAGTATCTACCACCATCATAAAATGAGTCCGGGGTTAGATTTAAGATGCCCATAATGTGAACCCTTTTTTCCAGATGATAAACCTGGTGGCAAAAGCGGAAAATAAATGCGCTTTTTTGATTTATCGCTAAAAGATCTTTTATCTCTTCGGAGAGGTTTTTGAGCGTCGCATACTGGGAACTCAACTTTAAAGTAAAAGTCTCATATTGGCGTGGGGTGGCTAAAATAATCCCCGAAGAAATCTTCTTCCTCCCCCGGATCACATCCTGGTGAATAACACAATCCGCACCCAGAGAGAGGGCGGTTTGCTTTAAGATATTGGCTGAGGCTGAGGATAGGGAATCAACCTTTATCGGAATGATTTCGGTTTTCTTTTGGAAAATCGGGAATGCCCTTTCATCACAACCAATCCTTTTTAATTCCTTAAGAAAATCATTTCCGTTGGTGATAATTAGGGCACGCATCAAGACTATTATAGCAAATGTTTATCTAATGTCAAATCGCCACCTTTAAGTCTATTTAGGAAAATATGGGTTTTAGCAAAAAGAAGAGGAGTAGGGAAAATAAGTATTCACATTATACTACACTTTTTGGGGAAATTGGTGTGGATTATGTGGATATTTACCCATTTTTCCCCTCCTTTCCCATTTTTTCTTTTACTATTCACCTTTAAAATAAAGGAAAAGGTATTCTCTTTTTGTATCTTATTTCATTTCCACTCTTTTCACATTTTAACAACATAAACAATTATAAATATTTAATATAAATAAAATATGTTATGAAGATGATGTTTTTTATTTAAACAAAGGACGAGAAAAATTATGATGGTTTATATATATCTTTTGCCAAATTGGTTTAGTAAGACTTTCTAATTCTTTATCATAACTTACCATTTCTTCAATATATCTTCTTTCGGAAACAATTTCGTGAGGCGCGTAATCAATCGGTCTTGCGCCGTATTTTTCAATAATACTTCTTGCCTCTAAAAAATGGTCTCTTATTGGACAAGGACGGAGCCAATCCCCATCTTTTACATTTTTTCCCATAGAAAGAAAGCCGTGTTCTTTTTGCCAATCCCTAACGCCTTTGAAAAAAGAAGATTTTATCGCATCATTAATTGTTCCTCCTCTTTGATAAATGTCTCTAATGTTTGTTACCCCAAAAGGGAAGAAGACACAAGGGGCGATATCACCGTGCCAATTGATATGGAAATAACCACCTTCTCTTCCTCCGGCAATACAGCCGTGAGAGGCAGTTCCGTGATTCCAGAAATCAACAAGCATTATTCCTTTCTTTTTCACAATCTCCCAACTTCTTTCCCACATCCAAAGCCTTTGCTTAGGGGTAGGCATAAGATTAATTTCTACATCC
>JBDRVU010000090.1:0-3125 GCA_039802085.1 Caldifarciminota bacterium | reverse complement strand
TAATCTCCCTAAGGAGTCAACAGTGGCGTAAGGGTTTTCCAATTTTTTGATAATATCCTTGGCGGTGATTAAGCCTTTTAAGTAGCCCTTACTATCAATAATGGGCAATTTTTCAATCTTCTTCTCCTTGAGAATCCTTTTCGCCTCCTCTAAGGTTATCCCCTCCGGAGCAGTAATTAGACCTTCTTTGGTCATCACCAATTGCAATTTCTTATTACCATCGGCTTCAAAGAGTAAATCCCTTTTGGTGACAATTCCTAAAAGTTTTCCATCTTCGTCAACAATCGGTACCCCAGAAATTCCGTACTTTTCCATCAAATCCCGACAGTCCCTTATCGTATCGTTTGGTTTCAGGGTGAAAGGGGAAAGTATCATTCCACTCTCTGCCCTTTTTACCTTTATCACCTCTTCTGCCTGTTCGGCAAGAGAAAGGTTTTTATGAATTACCCCAATCCCCCCGGAGGTGGCTAAGGTGATTGCCATCCGCGCCTCAGTAACGGTATCCATCGCGGCACTGACCAGGGGGATATGTAAGGAGATGGAACGGGAGAAGCGCGTTTTAAGGGAGACATCCTTCGGCAAAATCTTTGAGCGATTGGGGACTAATAATATATCGTTGAAGGTTAAGGCTTCCCGAATCTTCTCTTTCATCTTTATCTCGGAGTAGTTAGTTCTTCAATCTTATTCTTAATCTCCGCCATCTCCTCCTCACTGAAGCCAACCTTTCTCAGTTGGGTCTTACCCTTTTTGTCAAGAAGTATAAGTGTAGGAATGGCTTCAATTTCGTATTGCTTGGCGACCTTATCATTCCCGATAAGAATTGGGTAGGTGATATTTAACTCCTCTTGGACCTTCAAAAGGTCGGTCTTTTCATCCAAACCAATCCCTAAGACCAAAAAGTTTCTATTTTTATACTCCTCATAGATTTTAATCAGTTCCGGAATCGCCCGCCGGCAGGGTGGACACCAGGTTGCCCAGAAGTCAAGAAGGACAACCTTACCTTTCAATTTGGAGAGGGTGATATTTTCACCGGCGAGGGTGGGCAGGGTAAAATCTTTTGAAGGCTCCAAGGCACTCTTTTCTTTTACCCCGCAAAAGATAAAAAAAAGGGAAAAGAGGATAAATAGTTTCTTATTCCTCATCCTTTTTCTCTTTTAAGAATTTTTCTATCTTCTCCTTTAAGTATTCCTTAGGACAGGCACCAATCACCTTATCAATTACCTTCCCTTGTGCAAAAAAGATTAAGGCCGGGATACTCATGATGCCGTATTTTTCCGCCAGTTCCGGCTCTTCGTCCACATTCACTTTCCCAATTTTCACCTTCCCTTTGTATTCCTTCGTCAGTTCTTCAATGATGGGGCTCATCATCCGACAGGGTTGACACCACTCTGCCCAAAAGTCAATTAAGGCTAAGGGGGAGTTTATAACTTCACCAAAATTTTTCTTATTGATTTCCATATCTATTTATAGGTAAAATTTATTAAAAGTCAACTACCGGAGCCTTTTCTTTTCTAAGAGGGTATTGACATAAGAGAGACCAGCTTTGGCATCATCTTTTGCGATATCGTTGGGATAGTCTTTGAGAAACTTCTCGTAGACCTCTTTTGCCTTTTTATAATTTCCCAGATTCTTATAACAGCGGGCGGCGGCAAGGAGGGCGTGTGGAGCAAATGGTGATTTCTTATACTCTTGGGCAACCTTTTCGTAGGTCTCCCCCGCTTTTTTATACTCCTTCACTTCCTCATAACAATTGGCAATCCCCAAAAGGGAACTGGGAGAAAGGAGGGGGTCTTTCTTATTTTTATTATAAAATTGAGTAAAAGCCTGCCGCGCCTCGTCATACTTCTGGGTTTGGAAATAGATATTAGCCAGATAGAATTGTGCCTTAACGCCTAACTTTTGGTTAGGGAAACGGCGGGTAATTTCCAAAAATCTTCCCTCTGCTTCCCCTAAGTTGCCGGTGGAGTAAAAACCCAATGCTTCCGTGAAGCGAACGGAAACTTCCGGATTCTCTTTTGGTTTAGAAGAAAGGAAGAAAATAAGAACGACAATTACCGCCACAAAACCACCGACAATTATTAAAAATTTTTGCCGGTCTCGGTAATAAAGGGAGAAAAATTTTGCCACATAATCTTGTAGTTTATCTTCTTTAATCTCTTTCATAAACCATTCCGCTTAATACCCCTGGTGAGAGTCGAACTCACGACCTACGGTTTAGGAAACCGTCGCTCTATCCAACTGAGCTACAGGGGCAGTGATTGTCAATTATAGAAGAATAAAAAATATTGTCAATGATTAGTACCGATTAGCAAAAGATAATCCCTTGACATCTTTATAAAATTCAGTAGATTTGTCGGATGAAAAAAATCAAAAGGAAAAAATTGGTTTCTCGGAACTGGGGATTATTCCTATGAGAATTTTAGTTGTCGGCGGTGGCGGCAGAGAGCACGCGCTTCTTTATTCTCTTGCCCGCTCTTCGGATAATGAACTATTCGTCTGTCCGGGAAACGGGGGAATTTCCCAAATTGCTCAGTGTTTTCCCATTCCCGCCGATGATATACCTTCTCTTTTAGAGTTTGCAAAGGAGAAAAAGATTGACTTAACCGTGGTTGGACCCGAACTCCCCCTCGCCTTAGGGATTGTTGATGCCTTTGAAAAAGAAGGGCTTTTCATCTTCGGACCGAATAGGGATGCTGCCCGTTTAGAATCGGACAAGGGGTTCGCTCGGGAATTTATGAAAAGATACGATATACCCGCTCCCACCTTTTTTATTACGGAAAACCCTAATGAAGCCAAGAAAGTTGCCAAGAAGTTTCTCAAAGAAAGTGAGTTTCAACTCTGCGTTATCAAGGCGAGTGGTTTAGCCGGCGGTAAAGGGGCATTAATCTTAAACTCCCAAGAAAAGATAGAGGAAACGATTGATGATTTAATGGTTAAGAAGACCTTGGGCGCAGCGGGAAATAAGGTAGTGGTGGAAGAGTTTATTCTGGGCGAAGAGGCATCTCTAATCGCTTTTACCGATAGCGAAACAATTTTACCCTGTCTCCCTTCTCAAGACCATAAACGCCTTTATGATCACGATGAAGGTCCGAATACCGGTGGGATGGGTGCCTATGCCCCAGCAC
>JBDRVU010000089.1:0-3141 GCA_039802085.1 Caldifarciminota bacterium | reverse complement strand
ATCGCCTTGAGGAGTGTCCAATCAAAGAATGCCCTAACCGCAAAAATTACCCCTCTCCCCTATCCCATTCTGGCACGAATTACGAAAAAGATAACCAAAGAATGCCCAACGGTCGTTAAGGTCTTATACGACATCACCCCAAAACCACCCTCAACGATTGAATGGATATAGTGTTGACGGATAAAGGTTTTAGATTATACTAAAATATGTTTCCCGAAGAATTAAAAAGGATTGACCCAGAGATATTTGAAGCCATTTATTTAGAAACGGAAAGAGAACATAAGACCTTAGAACTTATCGCCTCGGAAAATTTCGTCTCGGAAGCGGTCTTAGCCGCACTCGGTTCCGTCTTAACCAATAAGTACGCAGAAGGTTTACCCAAGAAGCGATATTACGGTGGCTGTGAGTTTGTTGATATGGGAGAGATTCTGGCGATTGAGAGACTAAAAAAACTCTTTGGTTGTGAGCATGCCAATGTTCAGCCGCACTCCGGAACCCAAGCCAATATGTCCGCCTATTTTGCCTTAGCCAATCCCGGGGATACTATCTTCGGCTTAAACTTAACCCACGGTGGCCATCTCTCCCATGGCCATCCGGTTAATTTCTCCGGTAAATACTTTAATGTTATTCATTACGGCGTCCATCCGGAAACCGAGATGATTGACTATGATGATTTATGGAAGATGGCAAAGGAACATAAACCAAAGATTATTGTCTCCGGGGCGAGCGCCTATCCCCGCACCCTCTACTTTGACCGTTTCCAAGAGATCTGCGAAGATGTTGGTGCCTATCAGGTTGCGGATATCGCCCACATCGCTGGTTTAGTTGCGGCTGGTCTCCACCCCTCACCAGTTCCTTTCGCCGATGTTGTCACCACCACCACCCATAAAACATTAAGAGGACCAAGAGGGGCGGTGATTATGTGTAAGGCGAAATATGCCGAAGTGATTGATAAGACAACCTTTCCCGGAATGCAAGGTGGTCCCTTAGAACATGTGATTGCCGCCAAGGCGGTCTGCTTTAAGGAGGCACTTTCCGAGGAATTTAAGGAATACCAGGGAAAGATAGTGGAAAATGCCAAGACCCTGGCGGAGGAGTTAAAAAATCTTGGCTATCGGTTAGTGGCGAATGGCACCGATACCCATTTGCTGCTCGTTGATTTAAGAAATAAGGGAATAACCGGTCGGGATGCGGAAAATGCCTTAGGCAAGGCGAATATTACGGTTAACCGGAATACCATCCCCTATGACCCCCAAAAACCATTTGTTGCCTCCGGCATCAGATTGGGAACACCGGCTTTAACCACCCGGGGAATGGGAAAGACGGAAATGAAAAAAATTGCCCGGATAATTGATAAAGTCCTAACCAATATCGGCAACGAAAATGTCTATGCCGAGATGCGAGAGGAAGTAAAAGAACTAACCGAAAGTTTTCCCCTTTATCAGAAAAGGAGAGAGATTTATGAAAAGATTAAATGAGATTATAATTAAAGAGATTAAGGGGAGAGAAATCTTAGATTCCCGGGGGGACCCGACCTTAGAGGTGGAGGTCATTTTAGAAAGTGGGGATAGGGGAATATGTCAAGTTCCCGCGGGAAAGTCAAAAGGGGAAAAAGAGGCAAAAGAGATGCGGGATCAAGATGAGCGCTATGAGGGGAAAGGGGTAAAAAAGGTGGTCCAATTATTGGCAGAGGCAAAAAAGAGGATTTGCGGACTCTCCGCCGCCGACCAGAAAGCGATTGATGAAATTCTCAAATCGGAAAAAGAGAGATTAGGTGGGAATACCACAACCGGTATCTCTATCGCCTGTGCCAAAGCCGCCGCTAACTTCTATCTCCTGCCCCTCTATCTTTATCTCGGAGGCAAAACCGAAAAGTTTTTACCGGTTCCTCTCTTTAATTTAATCAACGGCGGTCTCCATGCCCCAAATAACTTATCAATCCAAGAATTTCTCATTTTACCCCTTGGTGCCCAAACATTTTCCGATGCCCTCCGTTTTGGGGTTGATGTCTATCGGGCATTAAAGAAAATTCTAAAAAAGAGGGGAATCCTCACCGGGGTGGGTGATGAGGGTGGCTTCTGCCCCAACTTGGAAAGCAACG
The DNA here is from genome assembly GCA_039802085.1 of Caldifarciminota bacterium. Classification (GTDB taxonomy): domain Bacteria; phylum Hydrothermota; class Tepidihabitantia; order Tepidihabitantales; family JBDRVQ01; genus JBDRVQ01. Next base: position 1,040 of record JBDRVU010000089.1, on the reverse strand, counting down.
AAGAAGCCTTAAAACTACTTAAAGAAGCAATTGAAGATGCCGACTACGAACTTGGGGTTGATATCTTTTTAGGCTTAGACAGTGCCGCCAGTAATTTCTATAAAAAGGAAGAAAATAGATACCATTTTCAGCCCGAAGGTAAAAAACTAACCTCTGAGGAGTTGATAAAAATCTATGAGGATTGGATAAAAAGATATTCTATCATCTCGATTGAAGACGGTCTGGCAGAAGAAGACTGGTCGGGTTGGGAAAAGTTCACCAAAACCTTGGGCGATAAAGTCCAATTGGTGGGGGACGATATCTTTGCGACCAAAATTTCTCTCCTAAAAGAAGGAATCGAGAAAGGGGTGGCTAATGCGGTCTTGATTAAACCGAATCAGGTCGGCACTTTAACCGAAACCTTAGAATGTATCGGACTCGCCCAACGCTCTAATTATCAAACCGTAATCTCCCATCGCTCCGGGGAGACCGAGGATACTTTTATTAGCCACCTTGCCTTTGCCACCAACTCCTATCAGATAAAGGCTGGTGCTCCCTGTCGGGGGGAGAGGATTTGTAAATATAACGAACTATTAAGGATTGAAGAACAAACAGAAGCCGATTATGCGGGAAATTTTCTCTGGAAAAGGAAAGTAAGTTGAAAAAAATTATTCCTTTCCTATTGCTTCTTTTCCTTTTGGGCATCATCTACCTCCCGGGTCCGAATGGTCTTTTTGCCCTCATCCGAAGATATAAAGAAAACCAAAAACTTCAGAGAGAAATTCTTGATTTACGAATTGAGAACATCCTTACCCGAGCAAAGGCAAAAATAATCTCTTCCTCTGAATACTGGAAGGAATTTGTCAAAAAGAAACAAGCGACCAAGGAAGAGAGAAAAAAATGAATTGGCGTAATTGGCTAATTACTCTTTTACTCTTCGGTTTCTTTTTGCCCTCTTTGGCGGATAAAGGGATGCTCTCTTTAACCCGGCCGGACATCTCTCTCTATACCCCAGCCCAGCGGGCAATTATCCTCTGGAATGGGAAAAAAGAAGTCCTAAT
>JBDRVU010000088.1:0-3204 GCA_039802085.1 Caldifarciminota bacterium | reverse complement strand
CTGGCGGCGGGTGGTTGGTGGGAACCAATCTGTGTCTTTGAAAACCGGAACGGTATCTTAGATACTATCCCCACTTGGTCCTATTCTATGGGCAATAACTTGGTCTGTGAGATGATTATGTGGGGTTGCCTCGGTAATGACCACCTCCAAAATGAGACATTTTCCGCAATTGGCGACGGTCAAAGGAAATTATTCCTAATCCCCAATACCCCTGTCCAATTTTTACGCACCGTCAAGATAAATAGTTCTCCCCTGCCCGATTCCCTATTTGCCTTTGATTTTCTCTCTGGTTATTTCTCCCTGCGCCATCCCTTAACTAACTCCGAAACCCTAAAAATAGATTATACCTATTCCCCTTACTGCGACCTGGGAGTGACCAATTGGGACCAACCATCCGGTAGTCTCCTTTTCCTTAACACCTCGCCACCGGTCGGCATCGCGACAAAAGAGGATTTAAGGAAAACGAAATCTAACTCTATTCTCACTAACCATTCCTTATTTTTATTAGGGGAAGAAAAAGGGGCGATAATAATCCATGATGCTGGCGGTAGGGTGGTGAAAAGATTTCCTGTGCCTGATAGCAAGAAAATTTCTCTTCTCGGTTTAAAACCCGGGATTTACTTCGTTAACGGCAAAAAGGTTATTAAGTTATGAGGATAATAAAGTTTACCTCGGTAACTTCAACTCAGGACATTGCCAAATCCTATATTCCCCAAGGAGAGGAGTTAGTCATCTGGGCAAAAGAACAAAAGAAGGGAAGGGGAAGATTTGAAAGGGAGTGGTATTCACCGGAAGGCGGTTTATATTTTTCCATTTTACTCTTTCCCAAACCAGAAGAAATCTTTACCATCCATCTCCGGCTTTTTCTTTCCGCGGTGAAAGGAATTGAAAAAGTAGCAAAAATCCCCTGCCTTTTCAAATGGCCCAACGACCTCATTTACCAAGGGAAAAAACTGGGGGGCATACTTTTAGAAAGGGAGGGAGAAGTCGTAATTGCCGGCTGCGGCATAAATGTGAATAACGAAACCTTCCCTTCTGAGATAAAGGATGCGGTCTCCCTAAAATTAATTCGGGAAAGGGAAACCCCGCTTGAAGAACTCTTAAAAGAGATTATTTTCCTCTACGAAAATGCCCCACCCTTTCCCCAAATCCTATCGGAAATTAGAAAAAGGAATCTCCTCAAGGGAAAATATATCCATCTTCGTGCCTTTTCTCGACTCTGGGAAGGAAGGGCATTGGATATTGACGAAGAAGGAAAATTAATCCTCTCCCTCCCCGAGGGAGGAATTTTAACTCTTATCTCGGGAGAAGTGGAAAAAGTCTATGAGTCCTAACTTACTTTTGGCGATTGATATCGGAAACTCCTTTACCCATTGCGGCTTATTTCGGGAAAAGAATCTGATAGTAGAAATGCACTGGCCAACTGGAAAAAGCCTGAAAGAAAAAGTGGAATTGGCTTATCTTGTTAGCCAAGTGAAAGATATAATCATCGCTTCGGTTGCGCCAAAGGAGGAAATGAAAATAAAAGCCTATATTAAAAAGAACTTTAGAAAGAGAACTCTCTCCCTAAAAGATGGCCTTAGGACCGGGCTGGTGATTAATTATGGAAATGCGCAAAATCCCCTTGGCGAAGACCGAATTTGTGCCGCCGCTGCCTGTGCTTTTTACTACCAAAAGACAGGAATAATCATTGACCTGGGAACCGCTACGACCATCTCCTGTGTTACCAAAGAAGGAAAATTTCTGGGTGGGGTCATTACCCCCGGAATTTTATCTTCCCTCTCTTTCTTAAAAAGAGCGGAACGGCTCCGGCCTTGGGCAGAGCAATTTTTATCAAAAACCACTCCCCTAAGAAAAATCTCTCCTCCCTACTTAGCTCAAAATACCGCGGATGGAATAAAAAATGGCATCTATCTCTTTATTAAATCTTTTTTGGAAGGAATGGTAAAAAAAATAAAAGCCGAGATGCCCCAAGAAGATGTCACCACCTTCCTCACTGGTGGTTTCTCCTATGTTTACCAGTATATCCTGAATGGCATAGACGTTATTGACCCCTTTTTGAATTTAAGAGGTCTTTGCGAGATATATTACTTAAATAAACTTCGGAGGTAAAAAATGGGTTGCATTGGTGTCTTTCTTGACATTCAGAATGTGCAGGAGACATTTGAGCGCCAAGGAAGGGAGGTGCGTTACGATGCCCTGCAGAGAAATATCATTGTCCGCTTAAAACGCGACCCGAGGGATTATAAATTCGTTGCCTTCGTTCCTTACAAGAGAGACGATGAAAGAAGACAAAGACTAATTGATGCCCTATCCTTTATGAACTACCGGGTCGTTTCCAAAATGGTGCGGGAAAGATTGGATGGTAGTTTTAAGGCAAATATGGATATTGAGATAACATTGGAGATTCTCTCTATGAATCCCTTTTTAGATGAAGTAGTTCTGGTCACCGGAGATGGGGACTTTGTTGCCTTAGTTGATTACCTCTCCCGACAGGGAAAGAGGGTAACGGTGATCGGCTTAGGAAAAGGTTATACATCGGTAGAACTGATTCGCGCCTGCGACGAATACCTAAACTTAGACGAACTGGAAGGGGTGATAAAGGATATTTATCTCTAACGCTAACACTTTCCTCGGGGTCAATGTCTTATTTCTTAGGTATTGAGACATCAGGTACGCAGACCGGCGTCTGTCTCTTAAAAGAAGAAACGGAATTTTTAACCCTAAACTCCGCTACCGCAGGGAAACACCAAGAAAATCTATTCTTCTTCCTCAAGCAAATCTTCTCCTACTTTCAAATTCAACCTCCGAACCTCTCCGGAATTGGTGTAACAATTGGTCCGGGTATGTTCACCTCTTTAAGGGTTGGCTTAGCCGCCGCCAAAGCCCTTTCTTTGCCTTATAAGATACCAATTAAAGGGATTGATACCTTTTTGGGCCTTGTCCAAACATTTTATAACCTATTTCCCGAAGAAGAAGAAACTATTATTCCAGTAATTGATGCCAAAAAGAATCAGGTCTATGCCCAAATCTATAAAAAGAAAGAGAAAAACTCCGAACCGGTTCTTACTTTTCCCGAAGAGATTGTCAAAAGATACCCAGATGCCATCTTCTTTGGTTCCGGGATAAAATCTTATCCTCAGGTCTTTTTACCTGCTAAGAGAGCAAATCTCTTTTTCCCCTTACCAGAAGTGATTTGCCAGT
>JBDRVU010000087.1:0-3208 GCA_039802085.1 Caldifarciminota bacterium | reverse complement strand
CGACCGCGTAACCGCCATGGACATGAACCACACCTTTTGGTTTCCCGGTTGTGCCGGAGGTATAAAGAAGATAGAGGATATCTTCGGAATCCATAATCTCGGTTGGACATTCATCAGATTCTTTTGCCACAACCTCATGCCACCAGAAGTCTCTTCCTGGTTTCATCTCAACCTTATTTTTTGCCCTTTGGAAGACGATAACCTTTTGCACAGTTGGGCATTCCGTTAATGCCTCATCAGCATTCTGTTTCAGGGTGACGACCTTTCCCCGTCGGTAGGCACCATCAGCGGTAATCAAAACCTTTGACTCCGAATCAATGATTCTATCTTTTAAGGAAGAAGAGGAAAATCCAGAAAAGACAACGGAATGGATTGCTCCAATTTTGGCGCAGGCGAGCATAGCAATTGGTAATTGGGGAATCATCGGCAAATAGATTGTCACCCGGTCCCCTTTTTTCACGCCAAATTTCTTTAAGGTATTAGCCAGTCGGTTTGTCTCTTTATACAAATCAAAATAGGTCCACCTTTCAATTTCTCCGGGTTCCCCTTCGAAGATATAAGCGACTTTGTCTTTTCGGTTGGTTTTGATATGTCGGTCTAAGGCATTATGAGCGATATTTATCTTACCACCGACAAACCATTTCGCAAAAGGAAGATTCCATTCCAAAACTCGCTGCCAGGGCTTAAACCAGTCCAACTCCTTTGCTACCTCGCCCCAGTACCATTCCTGGTCTTCTGCCTTTTTTAAGAGTTCGTCAAGGTTTTTTATTCCGAAGCGGTCCATAAATTTTTTGATATTGCTATTCTCTACTATCTCTTTTGGTGGATAGTAAAGTTCTTTTTCTTCGGCCATATTTTAATCCCCCTTATTTTTCTTTTTATTCCAAAATAGAACTTTTATCTTACAAAGATTTGAGAAAAAGTCAACCTACTTTTCGGAAAATTCCATAATTAGGGTGTAAACCCCATCTTCCCATTGTGTCTTTACTGAATAGTTCATTGGATTTTTGGTAAAAAGCCGATAGGCTCGGACATTGGTGTCTAAGACATAACCGATGAACCCCTTTATCCCTTTCGTTTTTGCTACTTTGATCAGATAAGAGAAAAGTTCTACCCCAACTCCTTTATCCTGCCATTCATCAGTAATGACAATCGCAAATTCGGCGAAACCGGTAGATTTATCCCGGCTGTAACGTGCCACACCAATTATCTTTTCTCCTTCGGGCTTTTTTATTACGGCGACAATTGCCATTTCATCTTCATAATCAACATTGACAAATCGCTTTAATTTTTCGTGAGGCATAGCGGTGAGATAGGAAAAGAAACGATAATAGACCGTCTCCTGGGAGAAGGAATAGAAAAGTTCGCGCATCAATGGTTCATCGGTTGGTTTTATCGGTCGGAAGAATATCCTTTCTCCTTTTTTGGTTTCGGTCCAGAATTCTAATTCCTCTGGGTAACGGGTTTCGGCTAAAATTTCCGGTTGGTCTTTATAAAGATAATTTAATTCCTTTGCCTTTCTTAAAAGTTCCGAGCGAAATTTGGGATGGGCGATGGCGATTAGAGAAAGTGTCCTCTCCCGGATTGTCTTGCCGTGGAGATAGGCGATTCCCCATTCGGTAACCACATAATGAACATCACCCCGGGTTGTGACAACCCCCGCGCCTTCGGAAAGGGAAGGAACAATGCGGGAAACAGTCTCTCCTTTTCTGGTTGAAGGAAGAACGATTATCGGTTTTCCACCCTTTGAACGCGCTGCTCCCCGGATGAAATCTAATTGCCCACCAATTCCCGAATAGAACTGATAACCCAAAGAATCGGCACACACCTGTCCGGTTAAATCAATCTCCAATGCGGAATTTATTGCCACCATCTTTTCATTCTGAGCGATAATCATTGGGTCATTGGTATAATCTACGGGGTGAAATTCAAAGAATGGGTTATTATGAAGATACTGGTAGAGCCTTTTTGTGCCCATGGCAAAAGAGGCAATCACCTTCCCTGAATGGAGGGTTTTTTCCCTATTGGTAATTACCCCACTTTCAATTAAATCAATTAGACTATCGGAAAAGACTTCGGTATGAACTCCTAAATTTTTCTTATTGCTTAAAAATTCTAAAAGGGCGTTTGGTACCCCACCGTAGCCAACTTGGAGGGTGGAGCCGTCTTCCACCAAATCCGCAACATTTTTGGCAATCCTTTTTACCACTTCGGGGCTGGCTTTTACCATATATTCAATTATTGGTTCTTCGGAATAGACTAAAATATCAATATCATTAATGTGAATAAAAGAATCACCCAAGGTGCGGGGCATATGGGGATTTATCTCAGCAATCACCACCTTGGCGGCTTCGCAAGCGGGTTTCGTAATATCAACCGATATACCAAAACTACAATAACCATATTCATCGGGCAAAGAAAGTTGAACTAAGGCACAATCAATTGGCAAGCGACCACTCCGGAAAAGTTGGGGAATTTCGGACAAGAAGATTGGGGTATAATCTGCCCTTCCTTCCCAAACTGCTTTCCGTACATTGCTGCTGATGAAGAAGGCATTGGCACGAAATTTCGCGGCTAAGGCTTCTTCGGCATAAGGGGCAACCCCTAAGGTTAAGATATGAGCAATCTCCACATCTTCCGCTGGGGCTTGGGCTAGCGCCCGGACTAAACTTTGGGGTGTGGCACAAGCGGACCCGATAAAAACCCGATAACCAGATTTTATCGTCCGAACCGCTTCTTCGGGGCTAACTAATCTTTCTCGCCAATTAATTTTACCCATAGTGTAATATAAGAAATTTTTTCCCTTTGTCAATTAAAATTCTACTTCGGTAAGGCAATAACAGAAGGATGTCCGAGATAGACTCATATTCTTTTAATATTATTTTCTTCGGTGGCACTTAGACTTTTTTGAAGCCTCGGTAAAAGGTCATGGTCAAGATGATCCCCTCTCTGCAAGCGTTAACGGTTTTAATCCGCCTCAGGCGGATAAAATCTCATCCTGGGTAACTAAATAATCTAATATCAAAGGTGGAAAAAAGGAAAACTCTTTCTGCACCTTATACCCTAAGGAAATAAGTTTCTGATAAGGCGTCATATTCCCTATTCCCATATGAGAACGATCCGCCTAAGGCGGATAAACTTTAATCCACCAACCCCCTAATCCGCCTGAGGCGGATAAAATCTTCCTCACTCTTTATCTTTATAAGAT
>JBDRVU010000086.1:0-3353 GCA_039802085.1 Caldifarciminota bacterium | reverse complement strand
GTTTCCTGATATGCGCGGTTTAATTACTGGCATTTCCGTGGCCGGATTTGGTGCCGGTGCTTTAATTGTTGCCCCGGTCGCCCGGGCTTTAATCGACAGCGTCAATGTCTTTAATACCTTTGTAATCTTAGGAATTGTCTTCATTATTTTAGTAATAATTGGCGCCCAGATTTTAAGGAATCCGCCAGAGGGTTATCGACCAGAAGGTTGGACCCCCCCACCATCTTCCACCGCCACCGCTTATGGCTATACCCCAGGAGAGATGCTTGCTACTGGCTCTTTCTATTTAATCTGGCTCATCTATTTCTTTGGTTGTGCTACTGGTTTAATGATTATTGGCCAGACTTCTCCAATCGGACAGGAACTGGCAAAGGTTTCCAAAGAGACCGCCGCCTTAGCGGTAAGTACTTTAGCCATCTTTAATGCCTTGGGGAGAATATTCTGGGGAAAAATTTCTGATAGTTTTGGCAGGATGAAAACCCTCCTTCTTATCTTTCTCATCTGCGGGGTTGCTGTTTTATTATACAACCTAATTCCTCTCTTTACCTTCTATTACTGGATTGGTATTTCTTTGGTTGGTCTATGCTTCGGTGGTTATCTGGCAGTTTTTCCCGCGGTGACCGCTGATTTCTATGGGACAAAAAATGTGGGAGTGAACTACGGTTTAGTCTTTACCGCCTATGGGATTGGTGGGCTTTTGGGAAATATCTTTGCCCCTCAGGTCTTAGAAAGGACCAAAAGTTATAATTTAGCCTTTTGGGTCGCCGGTCTTCTCTGTTTAATCGGAATGTTAATCACCTTAATAATTAAACAACCAAAAAATAAGGAGGGAAGATGAAAAAGATAAAAAAGAAAAAGATGGTTAGGGCTTTAAAGACAAAAAAGAAGATAGTGAGAAAACGAAAGGAAGAGAAGCCCTTAACCAAGGAAGAACTTTTAGCCAAAGCGAAAAAACCTGGGGAAGATGCCTTGCGCCTCCACCCCTTTTATAAGGGGAAGGTTAAAATCACTGCCAAATGCGCCATAAGGGATTTTAATGATTTTGCCATCTGGTATACCCCAGGAGTAGCCGAACCCTGTAAGGACATTGTCAAAAACCCAGAAAAGGTCTGGGAGCATACCAATCGGGCTAATCTGATTGCGGTCTTAACCGATGGCACAAGGGTATTAGGTTTAGGAGATATCGGACCGGAAGCATCATTACCGGTAATGGAAGGGAAGTCTTTACTCTTTAAGTATCTCGGTGGGGTTGATGCGGTGGCGATTGCGGTAAGAACCAAAGATCCGGATAAATTTATTGAATTGGCTAAACTCTTAGAACCTTCCTTTGGCGGCTACAACTTAGAAGATATTGCCCAGCCCAAATGCTTCTATATCTTAGATATCCTACGGAAAGAATGCGCTATCCCGGTCTGGCACGACGACCAGCAAGGAACCGCTGCGGTAACCGTAGCCGGCCTAATCAACGCCTTAAAAATTGTCGGTAAGGATGTGAAAAAAGTCCGGGTGGGAATGATTGGGGCTGGGGCCGCAGGAATCGCCTGCCTGCGGGTGATGGTTGCCTATGGTTTTGATCCGGCAAAGATTGTGATGTGCGATGTTTACGGCATTGTTCATAAGGATCGACCGGATTTTGAAAAACATTTTGAATATACCAAGGATTTAATCCTAAAGACTAATGCCGAAGGGAGAAAGAGTGAAAAGATTGAAGATGCCATTCCAATGACAATGGAAGGGATGGATATTGTTATCGGTTACTCCAAACCTGGTCCGGATACCATAAAGAAGGAATGGATTCAAAGGATGGCAAAAGACCCAATCCTCTTTGTCTGTGCCAATCCCATTCCGGAAATCTGGCCCTGGGAGGCAAAAGAGGCCGGAGCAAAGATTGTGGCTACCGGTAGAAGTGATTTTCCCAATCAGGTGAATAACTCTCTCGGTTTTCCCGGAATATTCCGAGGCACTTTGGATGTGAACGCTAAGACAATTACCGACGAGATGTGTATCGCCGCAGCATTAGAACTGGCAAAGGTGGCCGAAGACCGGGGATTAAGAGAAGATTATCTAATTCCGACAATGGATGATTGGGAAGTATTCCCTCGGGAGGCTTGCGCGGTCGGGATGAAGGCGATTGAGCAAGGGGTAGCGAGGAAAGTTATGAGTCGGGATGAGTTATATAAGAAAGCAGAGGCAACAATTAAAGAAGCAAGAAAAGAGATTCAGTTCCTAATGAAAAAAGGGTTAATCCCAAAACCGAAAGAATAAATTTTACCTAATGGAAAGATAGGATTTTAGTTCACCGCCCTTTTAGGATCTTTACGAAACCGAGGGTGGGATAAAAAAGGAAATTTTTTCTTAGCGGAAAAAGGGATGGGAAGGTGGGAGAGGGAAAGGTTAGGAAAAAGGGGGAGGAAATTAGGGGGAAAAAGGGTATTTTTTACCCCCCAAGGATACCGTAGGGGGGAACTGACCCCTATCTTCTTTAAAAAATTGCTCTAATTTATTGCAGATGAAAAACTTAATATAATTTTGCCCTTCCTAAAAAGTTATCTCATCAGATATTTTTTTCATCTCCGGAAAACGCTTTCTTACCAAAATTTTTGCCGGCATTCATATTTTCAACCTGATATCCTTTCTGACATTTCTTGAAACTCTATTTTCTTCACTTGACTATTGCTGATTTTTGGATAAATTTACTTTATGAACTTTTTCCCTTGCCTTTTATTATTTTGCGGTTTAGAATTTGGTGGTTATTTAGGTGAGTTGACACCTTTTGGTTCTCTGGCAAATAACCACGCCCCTTCACCTTATATCTCTTTTTATCTCTCTTACCCAAAGTTTCCTTCTCTTGAAATCTCTTTCTCTTTTTCTCGCATCTCGGGTAAGTTTTCCTCTTCCTATTTCTTAAATGAAAAGGAAGGGAGGTTACTCCTTTTTCTCCCGGTTTTTTATCGGAGGGAGATGCGTGATATTGGTTTAATACCGGGAGTAGGAATTGTCCTTTTAGAAAGAAGGCTTTCGACCAATGGTGAGAGGCGTTCTTATCCCGATTTCTATTTGGGAGTTGGCTATCGGGAAAAGATGGAAAGGATGCGCTTTCGGATAAATCTTTTACCGAATTTTATTTTAGAAACCGGAAAAAAGGACAATCGAACTTTAACCAACCTCTACTTTTTCTTCAAGGCGGAATTGGGGGTGGGCTATGAGATATAAAATAGCATCCTATCTCTTAATATTTCTATCTTTCTTTTCCTGTTCTGATGATTTCCTCCTCCAGCGGGCTGGTTCGGATTATTTTCCCTTGGAGAAAGGGATGTTATGGACCTACGGTGTAAATGGGGAATCAATTTATG
>JBDRVU010000085.1:2815-3372 GCA_039802085.1 Caldifarciminota bacterium | reverse complement strand
GAGTTATACTTCCGACGCGGCTGACGCTCATTATGACTATGCGACAATTAAATATGATAGTGACGGGAATGAATTGTGGTTGGCAAGATATAATAGTCCAGAAAATGGTCATGACCGGGCTCGTGCCATTGCGGTTGACAATTTGGGTAATGTCTATGTGACTGGGGAGTGTGGTGGTTTCTTCCCTATTCCTCCTGACTATTTTGACTATGCCACAATTAAGTATGACAGTAATGGAAGCGAATTGTGGGTAGCAAGGTATAACGGTCCGGGAGATTACGATGATCGGGCTTATGCCCTGGCGGTTGATGATTCGGGTAATGTCTATATTACCGGTGGGAGTTTTGGCTTTGGTACCTCTTATGACTATGCGACAATCAAATATCAAGGCACCCAAGGAATCAAGGAATACCTCATCAGTAAGGAAGATGGTATCCGAATCGTACCCAATCCCAGCCGGGGCTTAACCCGGGTCTATTACAACCCGCAGAAAAAAGGTCTTGCCACTTTAAGAATTTACAATACTTTAGGAAATCTTCTCTATGCCATAAAGAGCG
>JBDRVU010000085.1:0-2805 GCA_039802085.1 Caldifarciminota bacterium | reverse complement strand
TGGTGAGTTTAGGATTGGACCGCTACCGGTAGGAATCTATCTCTTATGGTTTGAGTCTGCCTCTGGTAGCAAAAAAGAGAAGTTAATCGTCGTGAAGTAGGCTAAGGGATAAGCGGTTCGGCCTAAAATTTTTTATGAAAATTGTGCCTTGACTTTTCAAAAAAGGTTGTTAAAATAAAAAGTTAGATGTGAGGGTCGCGGACCAAACCCACACACATCTTTGCCTCCTTTCATTCCCCTCATATACCCACCTAAAAAAATGGTTCGCGACCCTCTTTTTCTTTTAAATACCAAAAGGAAATTTGTAAAAATGGTTATAAAAAATGGTTTAGGGAAAAAGAGAATCGGGGCGACTGGATTTGAACCAGCGACCCCCAGCACCCCAAGCTGGTGCGCTAACCAACTGCGCTACGCCCCGAGAGGAAATTATAGACAAAAAGGGAAGATTGTCAACTTGACCTTTACCAGTTTCTTATTAAAATCGGCTATGCTAAATGTCATTATCTTAGGGATTACCAGTTTTTTAACCGATGTCGCAACCGAAATGGTCTATCCTTTAATCCCTCTCTATCTCAATTTAAGGCTTGGAGCAACTCCGGCAATTCTTGGTCTCATTGAAGGGGTGGCAGAAAGTTTGAGTAGTATCTTAAAAGTCTTTTCTGGTTATCTTTCGGATATTACGGGGAGAAGAAAGCCCCTTGCTATATTGGGCTATGCTTCTTCCCTTCTCGGTAAATTCTTCCTTTATCTCTCTTGGGTCTGGGGATTGGTCTTCTTGGGTCGGGTTTTGGATAGGTTCGGTAAAGGGATAAGGACCGCCCCGCGTGATGCCTTAATTGCGGATTCGGTAGAAGAAAAGAGAGGCCGGGCTTATGGCTTACACCGGATGCTTGATACCTTCGGCGCAGTCTTGGGTGTCTTTTTAGCCATCTTCTTATTGAAGAAGGTGGCAGGGAATTTTAATCAGGTCTTTCTCCTTTCTTTAATCCCCGCCACCCTGGGGGTCCTCATCTTATTTTTCGTTCAGGAGAGGAAAAAAGGAGAAAGGTTAAAGAGGAGATTGTCCTTATTAAAGGATTGGCAAAATCTTCCCAAGAAGTTTAAGTTATTCCTCTTGATTGTCTTTTTATTTTCTTTGGGTAATTCTTCTAACCAATTCTTAATTCTGCGGGCGAATAATTTTAATATCGGTCTTACTAATGTCTTACTCTTATACCTTCTTTACAATATAGTCTATGGTCTCTTCTCTTATCCGGCGGGAAGTATCTCCGACCGGATTGGCAGAAAGAGGGTTATCGTTTTGGGTTACTTCCTTTACGGTTTAGTCTATTTCGGTTTTGCCTTTTCCAAGAGCCCTTTCCCCTTAGTCTTCCTTTTTGGTCTCTATGGCTTCTATTCGGCATTGACCGAGGGGGTGGAGAAGGCATTCGTCTCCGATATCGCACCCGAAGAGATAAGGGGAAGCCTTATCGGTTTACATTCTACCCTTACCGGAATTGGTCTTTTACCGGCATCAATCATCTTTGGATTCTTATGGTCTCTTTTTGGTCCTTTCCTTCCCTTTTTCTTAGGCGGCCTCTTAGGAATTCTCGCCTCCCTTTCATTAGCCCTCTTCGTCTAAAAGTTTAATGACATTAAACTTTTCTTTAACCCCTTTTTTATTATAAACATTTGATTTATAATAACTTATTTGATTTTTCCTTAAAAATGGGGGGCGGTATAGGGGATGGAATAGGGGTAGTAATAAAAGGCCTAACTTAGAACCTAACTTTAAGCCTAATTCTTAAATTAATGGGATGTCTAATAGAGAACCTAATCTTATGGCTAATTAATGGTTTAAGGTAGGGTTTAATAAATAGTTTAACCTCGGGTGTAATAAAGAGGGTAATTGGAAGGTTAATTAGGAAAGTAAGGAAGAATCTAAAAGAGGAGATAATTGGTGAAGTAATGGGAAAGACTTTCGGAAAGATAACTGGGAAAGTAATGGTCGGGCAAAGGAAAAAGTTGGTTGACGATTGAACAGAATGGTTTATAATGAAACCTTTATGAAAAAGGTTAATTTAGCAATTATCGGCACCGGGAATTGGGGCTTGAATTATGTCCGCATTTTTTCTCGTTTACCGAATGCCCGAATAAAATTCTTGGTTGATAAGAGTGATAATAATTTGAGGAAGGCAAAGGAATTTGCCCCGGAGGCGATTGCTTTAAATGATTACCGAAACTTCTTAAAAGAAAAAGGTTGGGATGCCGGAGTAGTAGCCACCCCTGCCCCAACTCATTTTCCAATTGTCTTTGAACTCCTTTCGAGAGGCAAGGATGTTTTGGTGGAAAAACCATTAGCCTTAAACTCTAAGGATGCCCAAACCCTATTTGCTATTGCCAAGAGGAAGAGAAAGAAGTTGATGGTTGGCCATATCCTCCTTTACCATCCCGCGGTACGCTATCTTAAAAACCTGATAAAGAGAAATATCTTCGGCCGGATAGATTCTCTCCTCTCCCTCCGCTTTAATTTTAATGGTCTTTCCGAAGAAGACTGTTTATTTGGTCTTGCCTGTCATGATATCGCCATCGCTAATTATCTTTTATCTTCTCCGCCGGAATTTGTCAGGGCGATGGGGAACGAAAAAGAGTCGTCGTTCATTTTAATCTACCCCAAAGGGGTTAAATTTTATGGAGAAGTTGGTTTTAGGGATGGAGGAGAAGAGAAGGTTCGCTCCCTTTTTGTCTTTGGGGAAAAGAAGGAGGCATTTTTTGATGATACCCGAGAGGAGAAGTTAGTGATTAGGGATAAGAAGAAGACCTCTC
>JBDRVU010000084.1:0-3432 GCA_039802085.1 Caldifarciminota bacterium | reverse complement strand
TCTTTATCCGCCTCAGAATAGACGAGGCAGGTTTTAATTCCTAATTCCCGGCAGGCTCGGATAATGCGCACCGCAATCTCCCCCCGGTTGGCGATGAGAATTTTCTTAAACATCAACGTACTCTTTCAATATAAGTATTGGAACGGGTGTCAATTTTTACGATATCACCATTAACGACGAAGTAAGGAACATTGATCACTAACCCGGTCTCTAACTTTGCTGGCTTGCCCCCACCCGAGGCGGTATCTCCCCTAAAGTCCGGTTCTGTTTCCGCTACTCGCAATTCCACAAAGAATGGTAATTCAATCTCCATAAATTTTCCTTCAATAAAGAGAAGATTTACCTCTAAGTTCTCTTTCAGGTAATAGACCTTATCCCCCAAACTTTCTTTGGTCAGAGGGAGGGTTTCATAAGTTTCTAAGTCCATAAAATAATAGGCGTCTTCCTCGCGGTAGAGAAACTGGCCTTTTCTTCTTTCCACTTCCAGTTCTGCAATCGGTTCCTCAGAATCTAAGTTCTTTTCTATCACCCGACCGGTCAATAGATTCTTTAATTTTGTTTTGACGAATGCCCGCCTCTGGGCAATTTTGATGTGCTGGAAGCCAATCACTTCGTAAATCTCTCCTTCTAATCTAATAATTGTGCCAAAGCGAAAGTCATTTGGGGTAATCATAGCGCCAATAACTCCTTTTCACTTTTTGATAAAATTTCAATCCCATCCTCTTTTATTAAAACCAAATCTTCAATTCTCACCCCACCCAAATCGGGGAGATAGATTCCGGGTTCTACGGTTACCACAAAACCGGCGAGCAATTTATCGTTGACGAGAGGGGAGAGGGTCGGCTTTTCGTGGACTGCTAAACCGACACCGTGACCCAAACCATGGCCAAAGTAGTTACCGTAACCCCTATCTTTTATATAATCTCGGGCTAAACTATCAATCATCTTGGTCTTCTTGCCTGCTTTCATTTGGGAGAGGGCATTTTCCTGAGCCTTCTTGACAATCTGGTAAATCTCTTTCATCTTTTCGGGCACCTTTCCCAGAAAGATGGTCCGGGTCATATCCGAGGCATAACCTTGAAAAGTCGCTCCGATATCAAGTATGATTGGTTCCCCTTCTCTTATCTTCTTCTCCGTCGGTTGGGCGTGGGGGAGAGCAGAATTTTCCCCACTGGCAACGATTGTGGGAAAGGCAACTTCTCCCTTCTCTTTAATTAGATAGTCAATTCTCCGCGCCACTTCCTTTTCTGTCATTCCTGGCCTTATAAAATTGAGAATGGCGGAAAAGGCCGAATCAGTTATTGCTGCTGCCTTTTTGATTAAATCAATTTCCTTCTCATCCTTTTTTATCCGTAAGTCCGCCACCGCATCCCGAAAGGGAATTAACTTAACCTTTGGCAGTGTCTCTCTTAAAAGGGAATAGGATCTATAGGTTAAAGAATGCTCCTCAAAGGCTAACTTCTTTAATTTCTTCAACTCTTTTGGTGGGAAAGAGAAGAAGTTCTTCTTAATTATCTCAATTTTATTCGCCTTCACTTCTTTTTTGACCTGCTCCTGATACCGAAAGTCTGTATAGAAGATACTTTTGCCATCGGACAATAAAAGATAAGCGGAAGAACCGGTAAAACCGGTTAGATACCGGATATTCAACAAATCGATAAAAAGAAAGGAAGAAATCCCTTCCCTTTTTAATATTTCTGCCAAACGGGCTAATCTTTCCATTTTCTAATCATAATTGAAGATAAAGGATTGTCAAGGAGAAGAGATTCCCCTTCTCTTGACGGAAGGGATTTTTCCTTTATGCTTATTGATGCGATTACTATTTCTTATTTTTCTCTTGCTCCTCGGAGGCTGTGCGGGGAAAGGGGTGAAAAGAAAAATTGCCGAAGGAATAAGAGGTAGGGTAGAGATTTGGGAAGGAGATTTTATGCCCCCTTCTCAAGGGAAAATCTATTATGAAGCAAAGACCGTTATTGTGTTTAAGAAGGTCAATCTCTTAAATTGCCTTAAAGAGGAAGGGAAGAGTACCTTTTATACCAAAATCAACTCTCCGCTTATTGATTCGGTAATTACCGATCAGAATGGCTACTTCTTCTTAGCCCTTTCTCCTGGAGAATACTCCCTCTTTGTTAGGGAAAGGGGACTTTTCTATGCCAATCTTTTTGATGGGGATGGTTTTATCTTTCCGGTTCGGGTGGAGAAGGGGAAGGTAACCGAAGTTAATATCAAAATTGATTATAAGGCAACCTACTAAATACGAACCTTATTATTCAGAAATCCCAAAAATAAGTTCTTAAAAATCAAAAGGTTAGAGAAAGGGGAAGGATTTCGTGTCAGAAATTGGGGGGTATTTCCGTTATTTATTATAGAGGGCTATGAAGAGGTTAGCAATGGTTAATAAAATAGATTCCACTGAGTAATAGGAGGGTTATCGGGTAGGGGCAATAAACCAAAAAGGGAAAGGAGGAAAAAAGGGGAGGGGTTTATCTTTATAAAAAGTGGTGAAGCATACAGGGGATGGCATCGGGGGTCTAATTGGAGGGCTAATTAGAAGAATAATTAGCAGGGTAATAATTAGTCTAATAGATAGCCTAATCACAAGTCTAATTAAAAGTCTAACCTGAGGAGTAAAGGAAAGGGTAATCGGGGAAATAAAGGGAAGTCTAAGCCGGGATGTAATGAGGAGTCTAATGGGAGGTTTAATTGGGAGGCTAACCAAAGGTCTAATTGGAAGTGAAATCTCGGAACAAACCGAAGTATCTTCTCTCCGAGAGAAAAGTTGACAGGGGATTAGAGTTTGGTATATTTACCTATGCGAAAAATTGTGGAATGTGTGCCGAATGTTAGTGAAGGAAGAAGAAAAGAGGTGATTGATAAAATTGTTTCCGCAGTCCTTTCAGTACCGGATATCTTCCTTTTGGATACGGAGATGAATTCTGACCATAACCGAGCGGTGATTACCTTCATCGGTGAGCCGGAGGCTTGTTTAGAAGCGGCCTTTCGTTTAACCAAGACCGCCTCGGAGTTGATTGACTTAAATAAGCATCAGGGCGAACATCCACGAATTGGGGCGACCGATGTTATTCCCTTTGTACCAATCTCCGGGGTGACAATGGAAGAATGTGTGGAATTGGCAAGAAGGTTGGGAAAGAGGATTGCTGATGATTTAAAAATTCCGGTCTATCTTTACGAACAGGCAGCTACCCGCCCGGAGAGGGTTGATCTGGCAAATATCCGAAAGGGTGAATTTGAAAACCTACGGGAAGAGATAAAAAAGGACCCATCTCGAGTACCGGATTTTGGCAAACCAGAAGTTCATCCCACCGCCGGGGCAACAGTCGTTGGGGCACGTTTCCCTTTAATCGCTTATAATATCAACTTAAATACTACGGACCTAACAATTGCTAAAAAGATCGCCAAGGCGATTCGTTT
>JBDRVU010000083.1:0-3563 GCA_039802085.1 Caldifarciminota bacterium | reverse complement strand
TTCCTTTACCCTGCCAATTAGACCCCTAGTTAGACCTTCGGTTAGACTGAGAATTATTATAGGATTTAGACTTTCCCTTATTATCCTTCTTAGCCTTTCTCTTAAAACTCCTATTAGAAAGAGAATTAGCCTCTCAATAAAACATTCTCTTAGAGTAGGACTTAGACCAATAATTAGACCTTCCCTTAGGCTAAAAATTACCCTCTCCTTTATACCCCCTATTATATCCCCTATACCGCCCCCCATTTTCAAGAAAAAATCAAATAAGTCATTATAAGTTAAAGACTTATAGGAAAGAGAGGCTCTTAAAAAATATTAATGCCATTAATATTTTAAGACGAAAATATTCCCAAAGATGGTAAGATTTTATTTTAATGATAGACAACGGAAGGTTTCAGTGCAGGATATTTATCAGGTTAAGATAATAGGTATCCCCCTTATCTTCCTTTATCAATCTTTTCAAAAATCCAATCTCTTCTTTTAAGAGAAAGATGATTGTCTCTAAATCATAAGGCTTCTCTCCTTCTCTTAATAATCCGCCAAAGGGGGCTTCAGAAGATACCTTCTGTAAGGAATTTAGCATTTCGCTAATCGCATCAGATAGAATCTGAACCTTTGGGTTAACCGATTTGTATTCGTAGACTATCACTTTCTTTTTTAAATTGAGATTGGCTAGGTTCTGCTCCAATGCCTCTTCCACCTCGGCATCGGTCAAATCGGTAAGACGGGTCTTCTGGAGTTCAACTATCTTCCCTTCCAACTTTTGGAAAAACGAAAAGAATATCTTTCGGGTTTTCATTTCGTATTCTGTTAGTATCTTCTCTTGAAAATAATCCCTGCTCTTTTGGAGATATTGGCAATTATCCGGACAGGATATTAACTTTCTGCGTCTCGTACCACAACACTCATTGCAGATTAAATTCCCGGTAGCCGGACAATCCCTTTTTCCCCTTCTCTTCTGACAAAGTTCACAAAGCATCTAATCTATTATTATCTCTCTTTCCTTCTCCGAAATTATCTTTAAGTAAATTCTTATCGTCTCCTTGGGTAGAGAATTTTCTATCTTCTCTGCCCATTCAATCACCTTAACTCCGGGAGAGTTTAAATAATCAAAGAGGCCAATCTCTTCCGCCTCCTTTTCTTCCCTTAACCGATAGAGGTCAATATGGTAAATTTTCTTTCTTCCTTCTTCGTATTCGGCAATCATCACAAAACTGGGACTTTTGACCACCTTTTTAATCCCAAAGCCCGCCACCATACCCTTAATTAAAGTTGTCTTCCCCGCCCCCAATTCGCCAAAAAGGGCAATTATTTCATCACCCTTTAGTTTTTCTCCGATTTTCTTCCCGAACTCTTTTGTCTCCTCCGGACAATTACTTAAAAATCGCGCCACCTAAAAAAGTCTGATACTCATCGCTACCGCTTCTCCACCCCCCAAGCAGATCGCCGCCAGACCGTTCTTTAGCCTTCTATCCTTTAAGGCATAGATAAGGGTAGTGAGAATCCTTGCCCCGGAGGCACCAATCGGATGTCCCAAGGCAACCGCGCCACCGTGAACATTTACTCTCTCCCAATCCCAACCTAATTCTTTACCATCAGCCAAAACCTGAGCGGAAAATGCCTCATTGATCTCAATTAGGTCAAAATGAGAGATGTCAACTTTAAGGGCGGTCAAAAGTTTCTGAATCGCCTTCACCGGAGCATAAAAGAGATATTTTGGTTCCACGCTCCCGGTAGCATAACCGGTAATCTCCGCTAATGGTTTTAACCCTCTCCTTTCTGCTTCTTTTTTCTCCATTACCAATAAAGCAGCGGCACCGTCATTTATGGAAGAGGCATTACCCGCGGTAATTGTGCCCCCTTTCTGAAATGCCGGCGACAGAGAAGCCAATTTTTCATAGGTCGTATCTGCTCTTGGTCCTTCATCCGTGTCAAAAACAATTGGTTCTCCCTTTCTCTGAGGTATTTTCACAGGCACAATCTCTTCCTTAAACTTCCCTTCCTTTATCGCCTTCACCGCCTTCATTTGACTATTTAAGGCATAACGGTCTTGCTCTTCTCTGGTAATCTTAGAATTCGCCGCGGTGAATTCACCCAAAACTCCCATATGAACATTCTCAAAGGCACACCAGATACCATCATAAATCATCCCATCAACCAAATCAACATTTCCCATCTTTGCGCCCTGTCGTAGTTTATGGAGATAGTAGGGAACATTGGACATTGATTCCTGTCCACCCGCGACCATAATTTTACAATCACCCGCTTTGATCGCTTGACATGCAAGAACAACGGAGATGAGACCAGAACCGCAGACCTTATTAACCGTCAGGGCAGGAACCTCTGGTGGAACTCCCGCCTTAATCTGTGCCTGCCGGGCTGGTGCCTGACCTAAACCCGCGGGACAGACATGACCCATTATCACTCCTTCAATCTCCTTTGGGTCAATTCCTACCTGTTCAATCGCACCCTTAATCGCTACCGCTCCTAAATCCGGTGCTTGGAGAGAAGAAAGGGAACCTAAATATCTTCCCACGGGTGTCCTTTTGGCACCAACAATAACGCATTCTTTAACCAATCCGACCATATTTTCCTCCCTATTTTTTTGGTTTATTTAAAAATGCCTTCATCCTCTCCTTTGGTTCGGAAAGGGAGAAGAGTAAAGAGAAGGCTTGAATCTCTAAATCCTTGGCGGTCTCTAAGTCCGTTTCTAAACCCAACTTTATCGTCTTCTTCGCCAAACCGATTGTCTCAGAAACCTTTCCGGCAATCTTTTTCGCTATCTCTTGACAAAAATCCAAAAGTTTATCCGGTGGCACAACCTTATTCACCAAACCAATTCTTAAAGCCTCGTTAGCATCAATCATATCACCGGTGAAAATTAACTCCGAAGCAATCCCCTTACCCACAACCCTTGGTAGTCGTAAACATCCGCCAAAACCAGGCATAATCCCAATATTTACCTCCGGTTGACCAATCTTGGCTCCTTCCGCCATAATCCGAATATCACAGGCTAATGCTATTTCGCAACCACCGCCAAGAGCAAAACCATTAATTCCAGCAATTACCACCTGCGGTAAATCTTCCATTTTTGTTAAAATCCGATGCCCCCTTTCGGCAAACTCCTTTGCCTGAAAAGGAGAAAAATTGACCATCTCGGAAATGTCCGCTCCAGCCACAAATGCCCGCCCGGCACCGGTAATAATCAAAACCTTAATCTCCGGATTTTCCTTTAAATAATCAATCGCCGCTTCCAATTCCTTTAAGGTCTCAGTATTAAGAGCGTTTAAAACCTGGGGGCGATTGATTTGTAGGATACCAATTCCCTCTTCAATCTTAAAGATTAAATTTTTAAACTGCATAGTTCCTCCGATGAACTTTCCGCTTAAACATACTTTCAAGAATACAATAAAACCTCTGTTTGTCAATCTCTTTTTTCACTTGGTTATAATGTTCCTGAACGGTCTATAGACCGTTCAGGCTTAAATCGGAAGAATATTTTGGCTAAAATAAAGGCATTATGGACACAAAATGTAAAGGCAATTAAAATGTCTGTTAAAAAG
>JBDRVU010000082.1:0-3648 GCA_039802085.1 Caldifarciminota bacterium | reverse complement strand
CTAAGGATGGGCGGGAAGTCTTTTCTTCCTATAACCCTTCTAAGAGAGGTGAGATTATCGCTACCTTTCCCAAGGCAACCATTGCGGATTGCGATAACGCGATAAAAGTTGGGAATGAAGTCTTTAAGGAATATGCCCAACTTTCACCGGAAAGTCGGGCTTGTATCTTATTCCGGGCGGCAAACATTATGCGGAAGAGGAAGGCAGAACTTTCGGCGACGATGGTCTGTGAGGTAGGTAAGAATTGGGTGGAGGCGGTAGCGGATACTGCGGAGGCGATTGATTTCTTAGAGTTCTACGGTCGGGAGATTTTAAGATATACGGAAAGACAGCCTTTAACATCTTATCCCGGTGAATTTAATGAGTTAATTTATATCCCACTTGGTTGCGGCGCGGTGATTCCGCCCTGGAACTTTCCCTTGGCAATTCTTTGCGGGATGACCTCAGCTGCTCTGGTCTGTGGTAATACGGTTGTCTTAAAACCATCTTCGGATGCACCGCTCATTGGTTATAAGTTCTGTGAGATTATGGAGGAGGCGGGTTTGCCCCCTGGGGCATTAAATTACCTTCCCGGACCAGGAGGCGAGATTGGGGATTATTTGGTGAGCCATCCTAAGATTCGTTTCATCTCCTTTACTGGTTCAATGGCGGTCGGTTTAAGAATAAACGAGATGGCAGCAAAGACCCATCCGGAACAGATTTGGATTAAAAGGGTGATTGCCGAGATGGGCGGAAAGGATTGTATCATTGTAGAAGAGGATTGTGATTTTAATGATGCCTTAGAAGGAGTTCTAACTTCGGCTTATGGCTTCCAAGGGCAGAAGTGCTCCGCTTGTAGTCGGTTAATTCTAAACGAAAGGATTTATGATAAATTCCTCTCGGAGTTAAAAGAGAAAGTTGACAAGATAAAGGTGGGCGATGTTCGGCACTTTGAAAATTGGCTCGGGCCAGTAATTAACGAGAAGGCTTTTAAGAGTATTCTTAACTATATTGATATCGGCAGAAAGGAAGGAAGGTTAATTACCGGTGGTGGACCAGCGGATGGAGATGGCTATTTTATTAAGCCAACCATCTTTGCTGATGTGAAACCAGAGGCAATAATTGCCCAAGAGGAGATTTTTGGTCCGGTTCTGGCAGTAATCAAGACAAAGGATTTTGATGAGGCGCTGGCGATTGCCAATAATACAAAATACGGATTAACTGGTTCCCTTTATACCAGAGACCGAAAGAAAATTGAGATGGCGAAGAGTTTTTTCCATGTGGGTAATTTATATTTCAATCGGAAATGCACTGGGGCATTGGTTGGTGTCCATCCTTTTGGCGGGTTCAATATGTCCGGAACTGACTCCAAGGCCGGGGGTCGGGATTATCTCTTATTATATTTACAGGCAAAGAGTATTTCGGAGAAGTTATGAGACGGGTCTTGATTTTAGGTGCCGGTGGCCGGGATTTTCATAATTTTAATGTCTTCTTCCGCGACAACTCTCAATATTATGTGGTTGGTTTTACGATGGCGGAGCAGATTCCGGGGATTGGGCAGAGGATCTATCCAAAAGAATTGGCGGGCTCTCTCTATCCAAAAGGAATTCCTATCTATTTAGAGAAGAACTTAAAGAAGATTATCAAAAAAGAGAAGGTGGACATCGTTGTCTTTTCCTATTCTGATGTCTCCTTTGAGTACATTATGGAAAGAGCATCAATTGCCCAATCCTTAGGTTGTGATTTCTGGCTTTTAGGACCAAAGTCAACGCAACTGAAGGCAAAAAGACCGGTTTTAGCGATTTGTGCGGTCCGGACCGGGGCGGGAAAGAGTCCAACTACGAGAAGGGTTTGTGAGATTCTAAAAGAGAAAGGGATTAACTTCTGCGTGGTCCGGCACCCGATGGTTTATGGTGATTTTAAGGTACCGGTTCAGGTCTTTAAGACGGTTGAGGACTTGGATAAGTACAACCTAACCTTTGAGGAGCGGGAAGAGTACGAACCACACTTGAAAAGGGGAAATCCAGTTTTAGCTGGGGTTGACTACGGAGCAATTCTCACGGAGGCGGAGAAGTATGATTTAATTATTTGGGATGGTGGTAATAATGACTTCCCTTTTTACCAGTCCGATTTTTTAGTTGTCCTCTGTGATGCTTTAAGGCCCGGGCATGAGGTAAAATATCATCCGGGTATGACCTTACTTCTGGCTGCGGATTTAATTATTATCAATAAGGTGGATGAGGCAAAGCGAGAGGATTTATTGACGATTCAGAAGAATATTAAAAAATATAACCCAAAGGCTAAGGTGCTCACCGCCCGACTGGGAAAAAAGATTTTAGGAGAGATACCAAAAGATAAAAATAAGGTTTGCGTTGTGGAAGACGGACCATCGGTTACCCACGGAGAATTGGGTTACGGTGCGGGTTATCGGGTTGCCCAGAAGTTTGGCTTAGAGGTTTTAGACCCAAGGGATTTTGCGGTTGGAGAAATTAAATCCGCTTTTCAGAAATATTCCCACTTGAAAGAGGTAATTCCTGCTTTGGGTTATGAAGATAAACAAGTTCGGGACTTAAAGAGGACAATTAGGCGCTCGGGCTGTGATTTCATTATTTCGGCAACACCTATCACCTTAGCCAAACTCTTAAAAATTGATAAGCCGATTGTCCAGATTGAATATTTCCTAAAAGAAAGGGGCAAGCTAAAAAGACCGATATTAAATTTTTTAAAAAGAGTATTTTAATTTAAGGAGGAGATATGTTTGGATTAATTTCCCTCTTTTTCCTTTCCACCATCTCTCCGACGCGCTTCCAGATAATAAAACAGGAAGAGACAAGAGACCGCTTCTTTTCGGAGAATAAAGAATATTTTGCCCAGGTTACTCATGATGAAGGAAATTCCGAATTTGTCCCTTTCCGGTCTTTTACCTTGCGCGATGAGAAGGGAAATATCTTATGGCATAGTGATAATTTTCCCTATACCCTGGTTGATATTTCCAATGACGGTTGGACGGTCGGTATCTTCTTTGATGGACCAATCTCGGGAAAGGCAATACTTAACTTCTACGACCGGACCGGAAAGAAGAGGGGTGAAGGAGAAGTGGACTTCTTAAATAGCCGCGCCTTTTCTGAGAACGGTAAAATCTATGCGGTTTTGGATGGGAAAAGGGGATTGCGAATTTTTACCCGCGAAGGGAAAGAACTTTACAATTTAGGCAAAGGAAACTATTTTACCCTTTCCCCGGATGGGAAGATTTGCGCTTTGGCGGATGACCAAAAAATTACTTTTTATCAGGATGGCAAAAAGATAAAATCAATTCCCATCCCTTCTCCTTTTTTGCGCCAGATGAAATTCTCTTCCTCCGGAAGGCAATTTGGTTATATTACGAAAAAGGAACTCTTTCTCTATCGGACTGCGGATTGGGATTTGGTTTTCCACTACTTGGAGTCAGAACCAAAGTGGCGTTTAATCTCCTTTGACCTTTCCCCGGAAAATAATTTAGTAATTATGGGGAAGGCAGAATATAAGGAAAAGAGAAAGGGCGAGGTTTTACTCTTTAATCTTAATGGCGAAATGCTCTGGCGGGAAGAATTGAGGTATGATAAATGGAATATCTTCGTGCCGGAAGTAAGGTTTTTACCAGGAAAATCTTTTTTGGTGAAGACCGTGGAG
>JBDRVU010000081.1:0-3767 GCA_039802085.1 Caldifarciminota bacterium | reverse complement strand
CTAAAAGATAAGCCAAAAGACAAGAAACAAAAATTAAAAGGTTTTTCATTTTACTAAAACATACTCGCCAATTCCCCTTAGGTCAACAAAGGTAAATGCCAATCCCAAATTATCATAACGCCAGATGATATAAGGCTTTTTATTTGTCTCATACGGATATTCCTCAATTGTATCCGGTTGACCGTACTTTAAGTAAATCTTTGCCCGGTCCGAGGCAAGTCCTTTATCGCCGAAAGAGAAATTCTTTAAGCAGTATTCAACCCGAGAAAAGTAATCATCTTCCTTTATCTCTTTTTTCTCCCAGAAGTTCTGCCAGGCATCGGAGCGCTTCTCTTGTGGGGTGATTTTCAATTCCCTTATTTCTTCTTCGGAAGCGATGGGAAAGAGAAGGTAAACCCGACGCTGCCATTCCTTATTGGAGAGGAAGGGTGAGACAGTAATAAAAATCGGCATCTCCTTTTGCCATAAGAACCCCTTTTTCCCTCGCGCCAAAACTTTTAAGTGATAAATACCCGAGGTATCATTAAAGATGGTGGAGAAATTAATTAAGGGTTCGGAGAATCTTTCCCCAACCGGGATAATTTTATTAAAGACCTCTTTTTTCCCTCTTCGCAAAGAGATTTGATAACTACTCACTTCGGAACTGGGAGGTAAATAAAGGGAGAGGGTATCTTCCCAGGAGAGCCTTTCGGAGAAGGTTACTTTTTCCCCTTTCTGTAAGAATACTTCTTTCTTTTCTTTTAAGGGAAAAGAAATCTCCGCGGCAAGGTCAGAATTGAGACACTTGAAGGTAAGGAGAATTTTCCTAACGGTTAGGGGGCAAGAAAGGGTTAATTTCCCCTCTTCCTGTTTTTCACCTTTTGTCTCTTCATATGTTGATACTTTCACCTCTTTTTTTATCTGGTCCAAAAGGATAAAATCCTTCTTTTTTCCGAAGCCGAAGATTTTAATGTCATAACGGGTGATAAAATCTTTCCCTTCTTTTATAAAGATAAGAGAGGAGTAAGGGATTTCGTAAAATATCTCCAGATAGGGGGTTTCATTGACTAAATAATAAGAGTAGTCAACGCGGACCGGCAAATCTCCTCTCAAAGGGAACGAAGAGATAATAAAGATAAATAAAAGGTTAAATATCATCAGTTAAAATCTAATTAAAAATTGGAAAAAATCAATAGGATGATTGAGAAGCGGACTCGCCTTTGGCGAAGTCTCGCCTCCGGTGAACGGAGGCGGATAAGGATTTTAGCCCCTTCTCGATCTTTTTTAAGAAAGGTGACTGGCGGATTTCGGATAGGACTTTCTTTGCCGAATTTTTGATAGCACTACTCTCTTTATTTTCCCCGAATAGATACTCATAAGCCGAAGAACCGGCAATTCTTCCCTCTAAAATCGCGGTTGATGCCTCTTCAATGCCACTGGCATCGCCTGAGACAAAAACCCCGGGGATTGAAGTCTTTAGGTCCTCATCGTGGTAAGGAAGGTAGCCACCCAATTCCGGAATGTAGGAGATTTTACAGCCGAGTGCAGAGAAGAGGTCGGATAAAGGGGCAAGACCAACCGAGAGGCAGATGAGGTCACAATCAAATCTCTTTTCTGTGCCCTTTATCTCTTGAAAGTTTCTTGTCACTTTAACGACCACCGCTCCTCGGACCGAATCTTTCCCTAAAGCCCTTTTTATCGTATGGGAGAGAAGGATGGGAATGCCGAGACGGAGGACCTTTGCCGCATGGCAATGGTAACCCCCAATCTCCGGCATAATCTCAACAATTGCTAAGACTTCAATTCCCGCCTGGAGCATCTGATAGGCAACGATTAAACCGATATTACCCGAACCAATCATCAAAGCCTTTTTCCCCGGCCTTATCCCATAAAGATTCATTAAGGTCTGAACCGCACCCGCACCGTAGATTCCCGGCAGGTCGTTATTCTCAAAGAGGAGGAAGTTTTCGCAAGCCCCACAAGCGCCAATTAGTGCCTTGGTCCTAATTCTAATTAATCGGTCCTCTTTTACGACCGCGAGGTCAAATCCTTTACTACCATTTCGGTAAGCCCCAATCACGGATGCGGAGAGAAGAAATTGGGCATAATTTGACTTTTCAATCTCTTCTTTCAAAATCCGAGCAATTTCAAATCCCCTTATTCCGCAAAAAAG
Organism: Caldifarciminota bacterium; assembly: GCA_039802085.1. Classification (GTDB taxonomy): domain Bacteria; phylum Hydrothermota; class Tepidihabitantia; order Tepidihabitantales; family JBDRVQ01; genus JBDRVQ01. The sequence continues at coordinate 1,615 of JBDRVU010000081.1, read as the reverse complement.
TTCTCGCGAGCCAAAAAATTTATGGGTCTGTTTTAGGAGTTGACCACCGGGTTTGGGATTATCATCAACGATTATATGTCTCAGACCCAAATTCCCTAAAGTCAAAGACGCGGATAAGCCCGCGGGTCCTGCCCCAATAATTACCAAATCGGTTTCGTAAACAGAAGGGAAAAAATCATTACCGCTTGCTTCTTCTCTTCTCTCTTCCCCCATCTCTTTTCTTATTACCTTCCGCTCAATCTGCATCCCTTCTTTTAATCTTTCCATGCAGACCATCACATTTGGCTTACCGTCAACCGTCATTAAGCAGGAAGAACATTTACCAACCGCACAGAAGAAGCCCCGCGCTCTTCCTTCTTTCGTCCAGCGGAAGACCTTTATCCCATTAACTAAAAGTGAACAGGCGATTGGTTCTCCTTCGTAGCCTTCCAATTCCTTCCCCTCAAAATAGAACTTTACCCTCTTCCCCTCAGGGAAAGAGAGGATGGGGTGATTTTTAATCCGACAAAAATCTTTTTGCATATTCTACCGCGTTACGAAAGATAAAAAAACCATAGGGAAAAAAATTATCTTTTTGCCAAGGGAACTGTTCTTGTATCACAAACCGTTCCGGATGGGGCATCAGACCAAAAATTCTCCCTTTCGGGTCACAGATACCAGCCACATTGCCAATTGAACCATTTGGATTATAGGGATAACCAACCTCTTCCCCTTTCTCGTTAGCATAGGTGAAGACAATTTGGTTATTCTCCGCTAATTTCCTTAAGACCCCTTCCCCCTTAGGAACAAACTTCCCTTCTGCGTGGGCAACCGGTAAAGTGATAATAGGGGGCAGGTCTTTGGTAAAGATACAGGGAGAGTTATGGGTCTTTAAGTAGACCCACCGGCATTCAAAAAGTAGGGAGTCATTCCAATCAAGGGTGACAGTTGGTTTCTCAAAATAGGAATGGAAAGCAGGAAGGAGGCCAGCCTTCACTAAGACCTGAAATCCGTTACAAATCCCCAAGATCATTCCCCCTTTTTCTAAAAAGGAGAAGAGGGCGTCTTTTAATCTCAAAAAGAGTTCATTGGCTAAAATCTTTCCTGCGGCAATATAATCACCATAGGTGAAGCCACCAGGGATACAGAGAATCTGGTAATTCATTAAGATGTCTTTTTTTAATTTAAGATAGTTGATGGGGAGACGAAAGACCTCTGCCCCTGCTTTCTGGAAGGCGAAGATTGTCTCTTCATCGCAATTCGTTCCGGCGGCAAAGAGAATACCTACCTTAACCATCTCTCATAATAGCGAATTTTAGCCTGTTGTCAAACGAGGGGAAAGGTAAAAGTCTATTGAAGTAAGACTTATTGTTGTTGACTTCTTAAAGGGGCGACTTATAATAGACAATGAGAAAAGGGTATTTTAAGAACTTTCTCCTTTTCATCATCTTCCTTTTTTTAGGATTTTTAATCTCCCGCCTCCCCTTTCCGGATATGAAAGAACCGGCTCGCATCACCTTAGGGATTCTTTCCATCGCCATCTTCCTTTGGATTACAGAGATTGTCCCTTTATACATCACTTCCTTCGTCATCCTCTTTTTAGAAGTCTTATTTCTCACAAAATTTGTTGGCGATT
>JBDRVU010000080.1:0-3968 GCA_039802085.1 Caldifarciminota bacterium | reverse complement strand
TGAGAGATGCGGACGAGATTCTCCTTTCTGAATTAAAAAAATCCGGATTTTACTTAAAGACCTGGCAGGCATTCTCTATTCTCCTGCCCGTAAAGAGTGTGGGGGTGATGGGTGACGAAAGGACTTATGAAAATGTCTGCGCCCTGCGAATTGTTACCTCGCGTGACGGGATGACCGCGGATTGGGCAAAATTACCTTATCCTCTTCTTGCCCGAATTGCCAACCGGATAATTAACGAGGTGAAGGGGATAAATCGGGTCGTCTACGATTTAAGTACTAAACCACCAGCCACGATTGAATGGGAATAGCCTTGACTTTATTAAAGGGATTGCTATCATTCTCCTTTAAGAATGCGGTTCTATTTTGCCCGGGCGGAGTATAAATCCGCGGGTCTGGTTATTTTGGGTATTCCGTTTGACCGGACATCTTCTTTTATCCCTGGTTCACGCTTCGCGGTCAATCAGATCCGGATCGGGGCGGAAAATATTGAGACCTTTAGCCCCTATCAAAACCGTTCTTTATCCGAAGAGAAAATTTTTGATGCCGGCGATTTCCTGCCCGAGGTGCCAATGGCAGAATTTTTCTCCGTAGTAGAAAAGAAGATTTTTTCTTTTCTATCGGACAAAAAGAAGGTTTTAAGTATCGGTGGCGAGCATACCATAACCTTTCCTTGTATTAAAGCCTATAAAAGGTTCTATCCCAACCTCATCCTTCTTCACCTTGATGCCCATTCTGATATGCGAGATGAATACTTAGGGGAAAGATTATGTCACGCTACGGTCATCCGCCGGGTGCAAGAGGTTATTGGCGAATCGGCTCTCTTCTCTTTTGGTATCCGTTCTTTAACTCCGGAGTGTGCCGCTAAGCACAAGCATCTCTATCTCTTTAAGGTTTTAGAGCCATTGTCCGCAATTAAAAAACGACTAACGGGAAGACCAGTTTATCTCACCTTGGATTTAGATGTCCTTGATGGTTGCCTTTTTCCCGCAGTCGCCACTCCGGAACCAAACGGGATTCTCTTTGGAGAACTTTTGAATACGATAAAGGAGATTGCTACTCTCAATTTAATTGGGGCAGATATTGTTGAGTTCAACCCTCTGGCTAATTCTTCCCTTTCCTATGCGGTAACGGTCGCGCTTCTGGTTAGGGAATTAAGTTTGGCTTTAACATCTAAAATGAAGGAGGACAAATGAAAAAAAATATGTTATGGGAGGTAAAGGATAATGTGTTGTAATGCTTGTGTTCGTTATTCCGTCTGCCTGCAAAAAGGGGAGGTGCGCGATGACTGCTGCTTTCAGTGTCGCTACTTTGACTCTTGTATGGAGATAACGAAGGATGAAAAACGAAAGGATAAATTTCTCACCGTCAAGAAGCGATATCCCAGAAGATAAAAATTAAAAGGGGGGCATATGTGTTGCGAAATCTGTCCCTACTATAAAGATTGCGAGGAGTTGGGGAAAATTAAAAATTCCTGTTGCCCCGATTGCCCATCTTATGAGGAATGTATGGGGGGGGAAATAGAAGAAGAGGTTGATTAGTCTCCGCCTGAGGCGGACTAACGGAGAATAACAAATTTTCCGACCGCGGACTGATAGGGTCTTTTTTCTTCTCTTACCCGGAGAAGATAAAGCCCTGAGGCAAAAGAATCATTAATTTCGATGATAAAGCCATCTTTGGTTGGTTCAATTTTATTCGGCTTCATTTTTTTTCCTCGGAGAGTAAAAATTTCTATCGCCAAGTTCTCCAAACGCGCTAGATTCACAAATCGGATGGATAATCTCCTCTGCCCCCTTGGGAAAAGGAGGGGGTTAGGATAGATATGGAATAATATCTTCTCGGAAACCACTTCTTCTTGATAAGTGATTTCAATTAACCCTTCCCGTAAACCCAAATAAGCGTTATTTTTATTAACAAATAGAGAAAGGTAGAATTCTAAGGTATTCTTCCAATTGGGCAGAATTGGGCTATTGTTAGGAGTAAGAGAAAGCCAAGAATCTTTTTCCGGATGAAAAAGGGAAAGACCACCTTCGGTTAATATCCAGATCCAACCAGAGGGGTCAACTGCGACCCGGAGGCAATTGGCGGAGATTAGTCCGGAGTTTCCTTCCCGCCAAACTTGGAATCCTTCTCCAACCAAAAGACCAAGTCCCTGGGGTGTTGCCACCCAGATGCGATCTTGAAAATCACAGGTGACGGAGAGGATATTGGTTGAAGAGAGCCCTTCCGTAAATATCCTAACGCTATCATCGTTAGTATTGGAAAGTGTGCCTTTATGGTCAAATCGTAAAAGCCCGTTGGGGGTTCCTAAATAGACCCTTTTTTTACTGTCAAAGGCAATTTCTCTTCCCCGCAGACAAGCCCCCAAACCAGGGATAAAAAATTCATAAGAATTTCCTAAACTATCAACCGCAACGAGAGTGCCGATGCCATTCCAAATCCACTTCGTCCCATCCTGGTCAATATTTAAGGCACCGATAACATTCTTGGGAGTTTGTTCTCCCCACTGAAAAACTCGCCAGGTTTTAGTTTTCTTATCGTAGCCGGAAAGACCACCCATTTCTGACCAATGACCGATCCAGAGGTTATTCTTTTTATCAACTACCATTGGGTCAGGAACCGGTAGGGTATCTTTGAGGAAGAAGATAGTATCTTCGGAGATTACTGTGATATTATTGGCGCCCCAAAAGAAATGGGATAGATAAACATCACCTTCCGCATCTCTTACTACGGAGAAGATACAGTTAGCGGCAATTGTCGGAAATTTTATCTCCTTCATCCTCCCTTCTTCTATCTTGATTAAAGAGCCCGAAGAAGCGCTCGGTCCTTGGATACCGAGGAGGATATAATCCGAAAGGAAGATAGTGGTGGTGTGAGTGCCGTAAAAGGAATAAAAGTTTATCCCATCATAGATGAATGTCCCCTGAGTGGTGGCGATATAAAATTTCCCCTCCTGAAACTTAAAATCATTCACTACCATTAAGGAAGGAAAAAAGAAATAGGGTAAGAAGGAATCTGCGGCTTGGTCGTAGTAACCCATTCCCCTTTCCCCGCAGATAAAAAGAGTATCCCGGGCAGTAAGAATTCCTTTTATGGAATCGCCAATTGCCAGTTGGTAAGATTTCACCTCCGCACCATCCTGACTGATGCGAAATAATCCGCGACCGGTACCGACCCAGAAAAAAGTATCAAAAAAAATGGAGTGGACGATATAGCCCGGGAGGAAATTCCTCACCTGATGCGAATCCGGTTTAAGAAAGAAACCTCGGGTAGCAATGAGATAAATTCCCTCATCGGTTCCCAAAATGACGGTATCACCCAAAATTTTTATCCTTCGGACCGAACTGGGAATCCTTTCGGATGGATAGTGAAGGAATTTCTCTTTATTCCAAATTAAAACTCCCCGGTAAGAAGTGCCCAACCAGAGATTACCTTCTTCATCCCAAGCAAAAGATTGGACATAATGGGATAAGAGCCCATCTTTATAAGTATAAGCCTTTAAGGCGCTTTCCTTCTCTGGGGAGAAAAGAACCAAACCGCCACTGGTGGCAAGATAAACGGTATCGCCCCTTTTTTCTATTTGGTTGATATACTGATAAGTAGAGTAAATTTTCCAATTGGTTATTTCCAATCCGAAGAGGAAGATAAGTATAAAACTCATTTATTTAAGGGAGGGAGGCGATGAGATTTTTCTTGGCATCGTAAACCACCAAAGAAAGGTGGGATTCACCGAAGGAATGAGAGGCACAGGCAAAGCAGGGGTCATAACAACGGAAAAAGATCTCTATGAGGTTGAGACTATTCTCCGTAATCTCATCTATTTTAATATATTCCCTTGCTCCCTGCTGAATAGAAAGATTTATCGCCCCTTTATTATTGGTGGTGGCAACGATGAGGTTCACTTCCTTAATTAAAGCCTTTTCGTCCAATTTATAGTGGTGGATCAAAGTTCCCCGTGCCGCCTCCACAAT
>JBDRVU010000079.1:0-3986 GCA_039802085.1 Caldifarciminota bacterium | reverse complement strand
ATCTCAACCTCCATAAGACCTTTTCCACCCCTCACGGCGGTGGGGGTCCGGGGGCTGGTCCGGTGTGCGTGAAGAAGTTTTTAGAGCCGTATCTACCGATTCCCAGGTTGATAAGAGAAGGGGAGAAGTTTAGATTTGATTGGGAAAAAGGAAAAAGCATCGGGAAAGTCCAGGCATTTTACGGTAATTTCTTGGTTCTCGTTAAAGCCTTCACTTATATCCGGATGCTCGGTCCTGATGGTTTAAGGGATTGTGCGGAATGTGCGGTCTTAAATGCTAACTATATTCGGAAGTCTTTGGAAGGCTATTATCATTTACCCTATAAAACACCAACGATGCACGAATGTGTCTTCTCCGCGGAAAACTTAAAGAAATACGGAGTAAGGGCATTGGATGTGGCAAAACGTTTATTAGATTTTGGTTTGCACGCCCCAACAATGTATTTTCCTTTGATTGTCCATGAGGCTTTGATGATTGAACCGACGGAGACCGAATCTAAGGAAGTCTTAGATGAATTTATCAAGAGGATGATTCAGATCGCTGAGGAAGCAAAGACTAACCCTGAGATTTTGCAGAAGGCACCCCATCAGACCCCAGTGAGAAGGTTGGATGAGGCAAAGGCAGCAAGGGATTTAATATTACGATACCAAAATGACCACTGAGGAATTAATCACCAAGGTAGCGAAGAGGGTTGTGGAGTTACGTTTGACGCCAATCGCTATTGTCCTTTTAGAATCGGCAAAACCCTTATCGTTTATCGGTTCCCAAGTTCTGGTTTTTTTTCAACCGATTGTGACTTCAATTCTCCCCTTGAATTCTTATGAAGAGTTCATTAAGATATTAGAAGAGAGGAATAACTTGGAGAAGTTGATTCAAAGTATTGAAAAAGAAGAAAACGAAAGGGAACTAAAAAAAATTAGATATAAAAAGGTGAAAGAAAATGGCAAAAGATGATTTAAAAAGAATTTTAGCTACGGATTGTGGTTCAACGACCACTAAAGCAATTTTAATTGAAAAGCGTGGCGAAGAGTATCGTTTGGTGGTTCGCGGAGAAGCACCGACAACCGTCGAGGCGCCCTTTGAAGATGTGACCAAAGGAGTTCTTAACGCCACCCGAGAAGTAGAGGAGTTGAGCGGTGTTAAAATTTTAGATGGGGAAAATTTAATTAAGCCCTTTAAGAACGAGAAAGAGGGGATTGATACTTATGTCTCAACTTCTTCCGCGGGTGGTGGTTTGCAGATGATGGTGGCGGGAGTGGTTTTAACTATGACCGCGGAAAGTGCCCAAAGGGCGGCATTAGGTGCCGGAGCGATTGTGATGGATGTGATTGCTTCTAATGATGGCCGTTTACCCCACGAAAAGATTGAAAGGATAAGGCATCTGAGGCCGGATATGATTCTCCTTTCCGGCGGTGTTGATGGCGGCACAATATCCCATGTTGTAGAATTGGCGGAATTGATTCGGGCATCCGACCCCCGTCCCCGTTTTGGAACCGGTTATGAGTTGCCGGTGATTTATGCCGGCAATGTCAATGCCCGAGAGCATATCATTAAAATCTTAAAGGAAAAGACCGCTCTGGTGATTGTTGAGAATATTCGACCGGTTTTAGAAAAGGAAAACCTCCAGCCCGCCCGAAACCGCATCCACGATTTATATATGGAACATGTGATGGCTCATGCTCCTGGTTATAAGAAACTACAAGCCTGGACCGATGCGCCAATTATGCCCACTCCGGGGGCAGTTGGTCTTTTGATTGAGAAAATTGGTCGGAGCGAAAATATTGAAATTCTGGGTGTGGATATTGGTGGTGCCACGACCGATGTCTTCTCGGTATTCCGCGACCGTCAGACCGAAGGCGAACCGTTGGTTTTCAACCGAACCGTAAGCGCTAATTTGGGAATGTCTTATAGTATCTCTAATGTTTTAGTGGAAGCGGGTGTGGAAAATATTATGCGCTGGGTGCCTTTTGAGATTAGCGAAAAGGATTTAAGGAATCGGATCCGGAATAAGATGATTAGACCCACAACCATCCCTCAATCTTTGGAAGATTTAATGATTGAGCAGGCATTAGCCCGGGAGGCATTAAGACTTGCCTTGGAACAACACAAGTCAATGGCGGTGGGATTGAAAGGGGTCCAACAGGCAAGAACAATTTCTGATGCCTTTGCCCAGACCTTGACCGGCGAAACATTGGTTAATATGCTCGCTTTAAACCTCATTGTTGGCTCCGGTGGAATCCTTTCCCACGCCCCACGCCGGATGCAATCCGCTTTGATGATGATTGATGCCTTTCTACCGGAGGGAATAACAAAATTGGCGGTTGACAGTATTTTTATGATGCCCCATCTCGGTGTTCTTTCCACAGTCCACGAAAAGTCAGCGAAGGATGTTTTTGAGCGAGACTGCCTCATTAAATTGGGAACTTGTATCGCCCCGATTGGCGAAGGGAAAGAAGGGCAGAAATGTCTCACTCTAAGAATTTTCCCGTCGGGTGGTGTCTTAGATACCAAAGTGGTAAATTTTGGCGATATGGCTTTAATTCCTTTGCAATTAAATGAAAAGTTAAAGATGGAATTGATCCCGGAGAAAGGGTTTGACTTAGGGGCCGGAAAAGGGAAAAAGGTAGAAGCCGAAGTTGAGGGTGGTGTTTGTGGTATAATAATTGATTGCCGGGGGAGAAGACCGTTCTCCCTCCCAAAAGATAAAAATCAAAGGATTGAATCCTTAAAAAGGTGGGCAAAGGAACTTAATCTTTACCCAAAAATTTAATAAGTAAATCGCAATGTGCGGGATAGTGGGAATTTTAGGCGAAGGTAATGTGGTGCAAGAAATTTATGAAGGGCTTTTATCCCTTCAGCATCGGGGTCAGGACGGGGCGGGAATAATTACCCATAATGGGATGTTTCATATTAAAAAAGGTATAGGACTGGTTTTGGATGTTTTTAAGGAGAAGAATTTAAGGAGGCTTGCCGGAAACATCGGAATTGGTCATGTGCGGTATCCAACAGTTGGTGCCGGTGTCAGTGAAGATGTCCAACCTTTTTTTGTTAATGTCCCTTACGGAATTGCGATGGCACATAACGGTAATGTGACTAATTACTTTCGGCTGAGGAAGGAACTTACCGAAAAGTCGCTTTGGGCATTAAATTCCTATTCCGATGTTGAAATAATCCTAAATGTTTTCGCTGATAGTATCATCCGCCATCAGAGGCGAAGTAACCAGTCCCTTCTCCCTTTAATTATTAAGGGAATTAGAGATGTCTTCCAGAGGGTTGAAGGGAGTTATTCTTGTGTCGGAGTGATTGCCGGCAAAGGACTCTTTGCCTTTCGGGACCCAAAGGGAATAAAACCATTGGTCTTGGGTAGGAAAGGAAATTCCTATATCTTTGCTTCGGAAAGTGTTTGCCTTGACCTCTTGGGTTATAAATTAGAAAGAGATGTGAAACCGGGTGAGGTGATATTTATTAATACCGACCACCAGATATTCCAAGAGGAGGTAGTAAAAGGAAGTCTTTTCCCTTGCATCTTTGAATATGTCTATTTTGCTCGTCCGGATTCGGTTCTGGATGGGATTTCAGTTTATGAAGCAAGATTGCGTTTAGGCGAATACTTAGGGAAAGAGTGCTTAAAGGAAGGGATAAAACCGGATGTGGTCATTCCCGTTCCTGATACCGCCCGGGCAGCCGCGACAACCGTGGCGGAAGTCTTAGGGGTGAAATTAAGAGAAGGTTTAATTAAAAATCGCTACATCCAAAGGACTTTTATTATGCCGACCCAGGATTTAAGAAGGGCATCGGTGCGGCAGAAATTAAATCCAATAAAGAGCGAAATCGTTGGCAAAAAGATTCTGGTTGTTGATGATTCTATTGTCCGGGGGACAACATCTAAGGAGATAATTAGTATTTTGAGAAAGTGTGAGCCAAGAGAAATCTATTTGGCAATCACCTGCCCTCCTTTAAGATTTCCCTGCGTTTACGGGATTGAT
>JBDRVU010000078.1:0-4050 GCA_039802085.1 Caldifarciminota bacterium | reverse complement strand
TATCGTAAATCCGAAAATCAAAATAATACCGCGGGCTTTTCGCCTTTGTTACGGCTTCCCAGGCTCGTTCTCCTACCGCCACGAAGGAGAGACCGGGTGGGGAAGCCAATGCCTTCTGGGAAGCACCACAGGCAATATCAACCTGCCATTTATCCATATAAAATTTATCCGCACCCAAACCACAGATGGCATCAACAACCAAAATCCGATCCATCTCTCGCGCGACCTGACCAATCCCTTCAATATCCGCCAGCATCCCAGTAGAAGTCTCAGTCAAGGTGGTAAAGATATATTTTATCTCATCGTTCGTCTTCAATTTTCTCACAATTTCTTCCATAGGCGGCGATTGACCATAAGGATAAGAAACTTCGTCAACATAAACGCCATAGCGCCAGAGCATTTCCTTCCACCGATTACCGAAGACACCATAACTAATGACCAATGCCTTATCATTCTTAGAGACCAAATTCTGGACACAAGCCTCCATCGCTCCGGTACCGGAAGCAGTGAAAATAAAAACCTTCCCCTTGGTGAAGAAAAACCGGCGGAGATTTTTTATTACCTCGGCAAGAATTTCACTGAACCCCTTTTCCCGATGGTAAAAAATTGGTTCATTCATCTCTTTGATTATTTCCCTGGCCATCTCTACTGGGCCGGGGGTAAATAAGATATATCTTTTTTTCATAGTTTCATCCTTTAGTAAAAAACTCTTTTGTTCTTCTTAAAGCACAATATTCGCCACACATTGTGCAGACATCTTTTTCCTTTACTTTCCGGCGGTAAAAAATCTCTTTTGCCCTTTTGGGGTCAAGACAACTTTTAATCATCTTCTCAAAGTTAAGATTTGCCCGATAGGTTGAAACTTGATTGTCCCAATCCTTAGCCTTCTTTATCCCCTTGGCGATATCCGCGGCGTGCGCGGCAATCCGGGCTGCAATCACTCCTTCCCGGACCTCTTCCACAGTCGGTAATCCCAAATGTTCGGCTGGTGTCACATAACAGAGGAAGTCTGCCCCGTAAGCCCCAGCGATTGCTCCGCCAATCGCGGAGGTGATATGGTCATAACCGCAGGCGATATCGGTAACCAAAGGACCTAAGACATAGAAAGGGGCTTCGGCGCAAATCACCTTCTCTAAGAAAACATTAAGCGCAATCTCTGGAATCGGGATATGCCCCGGTCCTTCCACCAGACAATCAACTCCTTTCTCCCAAGAGTATTCAACCAATTCCCCTAAGACTAGAAGTTCTAAAATCTGGGGTTCGTCGGTGGCATCAGCAATGGAGCCCGGTCTTAAACCATCTCCTAAGGAAAGGCAGACACCATAATCTTTTGCCATCGCCACAATCTCCGGAAAGTATTCGTAAAGGGGATTTTCCCGATTTTGATAACGCATCCATTCCAATACCAGCGCCCCACCCCGGGAGACAACTCCGGTGAGTCTTTTCTTCCGATAAAGGATTTTGGCATTCTTTCTATTAATACCACAGTGGACCGTGGCAAAATCAACCCCATCCGCGAAATGTTTCTCAAAGACCTTTAAGATTTCTTTTGGGGTTAGTTCGACAAAAGACTTTCTCCTCTTTTTTGCCTCATAAAATGCCTGGTAGATGGGAACTGTGCCCACCGGGACAGGTGATGCTGCTAAAATTGCCCTTCTTATTTTATCAATATCGCCTCCGGTTGATAAGTCCATCACGGTATCCGTTCCTGCCTCAATGGCTACTTTTAATTTCTTTAATTCTTCTTTTAGAGAAGAAGCCTCGGGTGAAGTTCCAATGTTGGTATTCACTCGAGTTGGGAACCCTTTTCCCACCAGAATCGGTTTTATTTTTCTTTTTCGGTTTTTTAGAACGGCATAGGTTTTTTTCATAATATTTCGGAAGGTGCCAAAGATATTTCTTGACCTTTTATGCGGACCAGGATAAGGTCATGAAAAATATCAATCCCAATCACCTCCCCATCACCCATTTTTGTCTTTACGACCGAACCTAAGGGGGGATATTTCGCTAAGGCTTCTTGATAAATTTCTTCTTCATAAGATAGACAACAAAGGAGACGACCGCAGAGACCAGAAATTCTTTCCGCGGGAATGAAGAATTTTTGCAGGCGGGCGGACCGGATGGAGACCCGGGGTAGATTTTTTTTGAATGTCGCACAGCATACCTCCCGACCGCATCTTCCCAATCCTTTTACCTTTCCCGCAAATACACGAGGGGAAATCTCCTTAATTCTAACTTTAAGAGGAATCTCCTTTTGTAATTCATCTTCAATTTTCGGATAATCCCATTTTTCCCACCGGATGACATAAAAGGTGATTATCTTTCTATCCCAACGGAGGTGATGGTCTAAGATTTTAATGGGAAGCCGGGCTTTATTTTTTATCTCCGTAAAAACAGTAGTTGCTTTTTCAGCCAATTTCTTTAATTTGTTAATCTCAGCGAAGTCGGTCTCGGTCAAACGGCGGAGAATAACCCCAATCTCCTCTTCTTGGGTTGGGGAGAGAACCTTGCCGATATCCTCACCGATCTTATCTTTAACGAGCACTAACTCACCATTTTCCAATTCGCCGATGGTGGAAAGAAAAGAGAAGGAGGAATAAGGAGAAATTTCTATTAGATAGTTCATCTTAAAATTTCATATTCTTCTGGGTCAATGAATCTTTCCCATCCGGGATAATTCCGCTCTTCTTTGACATTGGACCAAAGAAGAATTGGTTCCCCGATATCGTGAATTGTCATGAAGATGAAGTGATAGTTGCGGTCGTGATAATACCAGTGTTCGTGCGCCCGGACATTTTCCTTAAAGTGATGACTCTCAATCTCATCCGGAATCCCGTATTTTAAGATAATCCTTGCCCTCTCTCCCTTTCGCCTTTCCCGGCCAAATTTTTCATCAATATAAGAAAGCCGGTTTTTTATTTCAGAATAGTCAACCTTTTGGAAATAGAGCGAAAGATAACGCGCCTTATCCTCGGGCGATAGTCTTTGGAAATTTTCCCTTTCCGGGGCGCTGGCTATCAATAAGAAAACTTCCTCCTCGTCTCGGGGCGAAGCCACGGATAGAGTATCAATCCGCCTGAAGCGGATACTCGCTTCTTCCTGAACCCAAAAATCCTTCTCCCTTACCACTTTTTTACCTGTAACGAGGTCAGTAACCGAAACCTTTAAGGTATAATTATCTTCTTTCAACCCCCGAATTGAGAAGGCGAGCGGCAGGACAAAGTTTTTCATTCGGGCGGTATCAATCTTTTTCCCGATACTCCATTCTTGCTCCTTCTCGCCTCTGGGCGTCCGCCTTTGGCGAGACCTCGCTTCGCGGGAAGCCACGGGCCCTTTTATTTTATATTCTACCTCATAAGGTCCATTTTCGGTTAGGTTATATACCTCTAAATAGGCGTAGGCTAAATTTCCCTTTGACCGATTGAATAAACAACTGGGATTGGGATTGAACCAGAAACCATTCCGATAAAAACGACCGGTTAAACTATCCGCTCCTAAGTAGGTAGCCAAGAGAATAGAAGAAAGGGAAGGAGAATTTTGGAAATCAAATGAGAAAATGGTATCAATGAGAGCAATCCTCTTTTCTTTCTTACCCAAAAGAAAGACTAATTCAAAGGGATAGACTCCCTTTCTTTGGAAAAAGCCAAACCCATCAATGATGGAAAGATGTGGGGAAGTTTCTAACCCCTTGGGGACCGAAAGAAAGCGGGAAAGGGAATCGCGTAGAAGACCATCAATATAAAGATAAAGGGAAAGAGAGGAAGATGAGGTATCACCTTTAAGAGTAAAGGGCAAAGAGGAATAGGGGAGGGAATAATAGCACTCAACAAAGTTTTGGCTATCTTTAACCCAGAAGACCGAATAGTCAAAAGAGAGTTCGGAACCAATGGCTAAAAGATAAGCCAAAAGACAAGAAACAAAAATTAAAAGGTTTTTCATTTTACTAAAACATACTCGCCAATTCCCCTTAGGTCAACAAAGGTAAATGCCAATCCCAAATTATCATAACGCCAGATAATATAAGGTTTTCTATTTGTCTCATACGGGTAT
>JBDRVU010000077.1:2627-4129 GCA_039802085.1 Caldifarciminota bacterium | reverse complement strand
TGCGGTTCATCCTTGCATTGGAATAACTCTAAGGCAAACTTTCGGTATTCAGGAAAAGGCAGTTCTTTAAGAATCTTCATATCATAAAGCCCGGCATTATAAACCGCAAAAGGTTTTGGCTTTAATGGTCTTCCTTTATTACCAATCTTCTCTTTCAGGTTGAGCATCCTTTTAATCATAGTATAAATAGCAAACCTTGAAGAATCAATCATAATCCATCTTCTTTTAAGTTTTTCCGCCACTGCCCCGGTTGTGCCCGAACCAGCAAAGGCATCAAGGACAATATCGCCTTCGTTAGATGAGGCTTTGATAATCCGTTCCAATAGTTCCTCTGGATTCTCTGTAGGATATCGCGCAGTTAATTGGTACCCTTTTAAATCGGTCCAATTACTGTCAACTGGTATATCTTCTGTTTGCAGAAACTCAGGCATTCCTTTTATTTTATTTCCGTGAATATCCGTATAGGTTATCTCCTCATTCATTCTAAGTCGTCCTTTTAACGCCATTTCGTCAATCTTTTCTTGGGTATATTTCCAGTGTTGTCCTTTGGGAGGAAACATTAGACGACCTAAAATTAACCGTTCGGGGGGTCTTCTTAATCCAGATGATACCATATGATGCCAATCTGGTTCCTTTTCTGCCCCACAAAATGAACAAATGCGACCCCTCGTAATTTCTTGGAAGATAACATTGTTGCTTCTACTGTAGAAAAAAATGCTATCAGTAGCTACATTATATTGCTTCAAGCCTTTTAATTGTCTTTTAAATCTGTTAATCACAATCTCGTTCCTAAAATTCTCCTTCCCAAATATCTCATCCAGCAAGACTTTCATATAATGTCCGAAATGGTAGTCCGTTCTCATATAAAAACTACCATCATCAGAAAGCAATTCTCTTAATAAAATTATTCTCTGTCTTAACCATTCTAAGTATTTTGCCCCCATCAGTTTTGCCGAATAGGCGCCAACATCACCCTTACCGTAAATTTCGCCGGTGCCAAAAGGTGGGTCAATATAGATTAACCGAACTCCTTTTGAACCATCAGGGTTTTTCAGTTTGCCTTCTTCTTTCCATTTAAGCAAGGTCTTCAAAATCTGCAGGTTATCACCAAAAATCAGTAGATTGTGCCATTCATTATCGTTCACATCGCCAAAGACCTTGACCTTTTGTAAAGGGACTGCCATCGTTTCGGCAATGACATCAACCTCCCTCTGCTTGCCGGCATAAAGCAATTCGGTCTCCTGCCTTCCTTCAAAGAGTAGCCAGCGGTATTCTTCGGGAAGGGGCTTCCCCTCTTTTAGCAATTCGCAAATCGCTTTTATCTCCTCTTCTTCTAACTTCTTCATTATCCAAATTTTAGTAAAGAAAAGGGGTATGTCAAGACAAACTCTTATAAAAAACCGAATCCCTGACTACCCATTTTTCCCCTCCCAAGATTGGTCTGGGGACGGGGCTTTTCTTGGGACATTTTCTTCCCCCTTTTTTCGGATGGGAGGCGGGGG
>JBDRVU010000077.1:0-2617 GCA_039802085.1 Caldifarciminota bacterium | reverse complement strand
TAGGGCTCACTTCAATTTTACCTTAACTTAATTAAGTTATTGGTAATAAAATACTTAAAGAAAAATGCCTTATTTTATGATGGCGACTTTTATGTCGCCTTATTTATACTAAATGGGAGACAAGACCTATCCTCGCCCTAAAAGATTTTAGCCCATTCTTATATTTTCTGTTGGTTTGCAAAGGCAACTTGACTTTTTCTTTTCTCTCGGTATAATTTCTTATATGAATTCTATGATTAATGAGAAGATAAGAGAAGTGCTCGCTGAGGTCTGTCAGACCTTTGGGGTATCGCTTTATGATGTGGAATGGGATACGAAGACATTAAGGGTCTATATTGATGCCTTAGATAAAAGGGATGCGATTACGATTGATACCTGTGCCCGAATTTCCGAAGCAATTTCTTTAAGGCTTGATTTTTTGGATTTAATTAATCATCATTATATTTTGGAGGTCTCTTCCCCAGGGGTAGAGAGAAAGTTAAAAGTTCCCGAACACTTTCAGGGGGTTTGTGGAAAAAATGTTCAGGTTGTCTTTAGCCGAGAGGGGAAATCGGTATTGGTGATTGGGAAATTGCTCTTAGCCGACGAGGAGAAGATAGTCATAGAAGATGAAAAGGGAGAGAGGTTGGAGTTAAGTTATCCGGCAATTAAAAGTGCCCAGTTAAAGGTTTCCCAGAGGGAGTTATTCCAGGAGAAAAGATGAGTAAGGAAATTGCGATGATGTTAGCCCAATTAGCCCGGGTGCGGAATGTTGATATTAACTATGTGGTGGAGACACTCCGAGTGAGTCTGGTTGCGGGATTGAAAAGGAAGTTTGGGGAGGAGATAAAACCGGAGGTGATTATTAATCATGAGACTGGTGAGATAAAGGTCTTTTTGTCTAAGATTGTTTCCGAGGTTGTCTCCGACCCTTATACGGAAATCTCTTTAGAATCCGCCCAGCAAATTTTTCCGGAGGCAAAGATTGGAGAAGAGGTAAAAGTGGAGTTGCCTCTTTCGGAAATTGGGCGGTCAGTGGTGATGTGGGCAGGTGATGAAATGGTCCGCCGCCTCCGCGAGGCAGAGAAGACTAAATTGTTTAAGGAATACCAGGACAAGAAGGGAAAGGTCGTCACGGGAACAATCCATAAGATTACGGATAAGGAGATAATTGTGAATCTGGGAATGGTGGAGGGAATTCTTTTGCCTAAGGACCAATTAAAGGCGGATAGTTATCGTCAGGGGCAACCGATAAAGGCTTATGTCTATAAGGTGGAGAAAACACCGGTGGGACCAAAGATTTATTTATCCCGGAGTCATCCGGAATTTTTGCGTCGGCTTTTGGAGAAAGAAGTACCGGAGATTAAAAGTGGTGTGGTGAAGATTCAGAATATTGTTCGGGGAGATGGCAGAGCCAAGGTAGCGGTTATTTCTACGGATGATAAGATTGACCCAGTGGGTGCCTGTGTCGGTTTTCGCCGGCAAAGGATTGAGAATGTCGTTAAGGAACTCTCTGGGGAGAAGGTGGATATCATCCATTGGACACGCGACCCAAAGGTTTTTATCAGCCGAGCCCTCGGACCAGCTAAGGTGATTGATGTCTTCAAGGAGGAAGATTCTTGGACGGTTATCTGTTCGGACAAGGATTTCCCGATTGCGATTGGTAAATCCGGGCAGAATGTTCATTTAGCGAGCAAATTGATTGAAGCCAAGATTGTGGTCCTTCGGGAATCCGAGTATAAGAATCGGCTGATTATGGAGAAGGCAAAAAGATTTAATTTAATAGACTTAGGGCTTCCCAAAAACATTCTGGACCGTCTCTTAGAAGCCCAGGTCTTAACCGCCTTTGATTTGCTCTCACCTTTGGTGGAAGAATTAGCCCAGAGGACCGGGATAGAAGGAGAGAGATTAGAATTACTCCGCAAGGAGATTAAAGAAAGGCTAAGCGAAGAAGCAACAGAAGGGTAATATGTCCGGGATAAAGGTGCGAGATGCGGCAAAAAAGTTGTCTCTTTCTTGCAAAGCCTTGGTGGCAATTTTACGCGAGATGGGCTTCCCAGACCGGGGATATAGTGCCTATCTCAATTTTGAAGAATACCAGAAGGTAAAAGAGAAGATCCGGGAAGAAAAGGAGCGGGCAAAAGAAGCCTTACGATTTAAGGGGGGAAAAAAAAGTTTTAGTTTTTCCAAGATTCCGGATGAAAAGTCAATCCAGGAGAAGGTGCGGAAAACCTTGACTTCTCTGGAGCGGAAGGAGATAACAAAGAAGAGACGCCGAGAGCGAAAATGGGAAGAAGGGGCTTTAAAAAAAGTTGTTAAGATAACCCCTTATATGACAGTGGCGGAATTGGCTTCCGCTTTTGAAAGATTGCCTTCGGAGATAATTAAAAAATGCTTGGAGATTGGGATAATTGCGACAATTAATCAGCGCTTAGATTTAGATACGGAGATGTTCTTGGCGGAGGAATTCGGCATTGCGGTGGAGACGGAGGAGATTGAGGAGATCTTCGCCAAGCCGATTGGGGAAAAGAAGCGAAGACCACCAGTAGTTGTTGTTATCGGTCATGTTGACCACGGGAAGACTACTCTCTTAGATTATATCAAAAAGACGAAGGTGGCAGAAAAGGAAGCGGGTCAT
>JBDRVU010000076.1:0-4131 GCA_039802085.1 Caldifarciminota bacterium | reverse complement strand
GATTGCCTCATTAAAATTAGCAATTTCTTCCCTCTGCCAACCGTTTGCCCAATAGAACCTCTGAACAGTAGAAGGTGACCTCCTCTGTCCTAAAATTAAATCATTTTTGCCATCACCGTCTAAATCGCCACTCCCCATTGCCAAATACCCGCCACCAATCCTACCCAAGTTTTCAATTCGGAATTTTGGGGGATAGAAGGAAGCGGTGTCGGTTAAAAGATAGACAAAACCGGTATCCTGGTCGCAGAGAAAGATTCTCGTGGTCTCATCTAAAATCCCTTTTAGTTGCCGGAAGGTGCTCACCTTCCCTAAACGATAAAGGGGCGAAGAAAAGAGGCAAAGGGTATCCCAATTTCCTCGGGAAAAGGTGAAGAGAAAAGAGAGGAGGTAAAATATCCGTCCCATCAGAGAAGGAAATCTAAACGCACCCTTTTCACATTGGGTAAGTTCTTCAAAGTCAAAAGCAATTCAGCCAAAGGTTCAACCGAGATAGATTTCAAGCGCGCCAGTTTTATTCCGCCACTGGTATTTAAAGATAAAAAGACATCCTTCCCCCCGGGATATTTTTCCAGAGTCCGTCTTATTACCGATAAATCATTCTTCTCTTGTAACTCTAAAACTAATCTTGCCACCCACTTTTGATAATCACTAATCGGAATTATCTCCTGAGCCAAAACCGAGAGGGGGGCATCTTCTTTTAGCCGGGGCTGCCCTTTGACCAAAACCACACTATCAGCCTTTACCATTCTTTTCTCTGCTAACTGGGATTCAAAAGCAATTACATCACAAAAACCAGTTAAATCTTCTACCTGCATAATCCAATATCTCTCTCCTCGTCGGTTTGTTTTTACCTTTTTATTATTTATTAAGCCGGTAAATATGCAAACCCCATTGGAGAAAGAAGGGAGTTCCGAAATTTGGGGTAAGTTAAAGAATTCCTTTTCCGGGGTTTTTTCTAAGGGGTGGGCAGTGAGGTAGAATCCTAAGGCATCTTTCTCCCAAAGGATGAAATCACCACTCTGAATTTTCCCTCTCTTATTTTTTATTTCCTTCGGGCTCTCAAATAAAGAGAATTGGCGCGCGCTTCTCTCCCATTTATCGGATTGGGCTTTTGCCATCTCTTCGTCCAAAGTCTCTAAAAGACCGGCCCGATCGGGATTTATGCTATCCAATGCCCCAGCTTTGATTAAATACTCGTAACCCTTCCGATTGCCAAAGGTCTTTGTCCTTTTGATTAAATCAAAGAGGGAAGTGAATTCTTTTTCCCGGCGCGCCAGGACGATGCTTTCGGCAAAGGATTTGCCAATGTTTTTTATCGCCCCCAAACCAAAGCGAATTGCTTCTCCTTCTAAGGTAAATTCGTAAAAACTCCGATTGATATCCGGGGGCAAAAAATTAATCCCCATCTCCTTAATCTCTCTCACCCATTGCGCAATCTTTTCACTGTTGCCGATCTCATTGGTCAAAAAGATACTCAAAAATTCTTTGGGATAATTCGCCAAGAGATAAGCGGTCTCGTAGGAGATGGTTGCGTAACCAACCGAATGGGACTTATTGAAGGCGTAACCGGAGAAAGGAAGGATGGCGGCAAATAGTTCTTTTGCCTGTTCTTTTTGAATTCCTTTCGCCACCGCTCCCTTGATAAAATCTTTCTCCATTGAGCGCATCAGGGTGGGAATCTTCTTTCCCATCGCCTGTCTTAGAATATCCGCCTGGGCAAGAGAAAAACCAGCAAAGACACTGGCAATCTTCATCACCTGCTCCTGATAGACAATCATCCCGTAAGTCTCCTTTAAGATATTTTCTAAGAGGGGATGGAAATAGGTAATTTCCTTTTTTCCGTTCTTCCTTTGGATGAAGTCGTCAATACTTCCCTGGGAAAGTGGTCCCGGACGATATAAAGAAATGACTGCCACTAAATCTTCAAATTTCTCGGGCCGCACCTTCTTTAAGGTCTCTCGCATCCCATAAGATTCCAATTGGAAGACACCGGTGGTCTTTCCGGAACTTAGAAGGGAATAAGTTTTCTTGTCGTCGAAGGGGATTTTTTCAATCTCAATTTTTACTCCTTTTTCTTTAAGACAAGTCACGGTCTCTTCAATCACGGTTAAGGTCTTTAGTCCTAAAATATCCATCTTGACAATTCCCAAATCCGCCAAGGCATTCATATCGTATTGAGTGGAGCGGTCATCATCAACTGTTTTATAAACCGGAATCATCTCCCAAAGTGGCCAGGGGGTGATGACAATTCCGGAGGCGTGGATGGAGGCATGGCGGGAAAGACCTTCCAATTTCAAGGCGATCTCCTTCAATCTTCGGTATTCTTCATTCGTCTCAAACCTTTTCGCCAATTCCTTATTCTCTTCTATCGCCTTGCCCAAAGGGGTATTGAAGGGAATCATCTTGCAGATCAAATCCACCTCAGAGAGGGGGATAGAAAGGACCCGTCCGACATCGCGCACCACCGCCCGGGATTGTAGAGTACCGAAGGTGATTATCTTACTTACCCGGTCTTCCCCGTATTTCTTTTGAATGTAAGAGATCACTTCATCCCTTCTCTTGTCGCCGAAGTCAATGTCGATGTCCGGCAAAGAAACGCGCTCTGGATTTAAGAAGCGCTCAAAAAGTAAATCGTATTTTAATGGGTCACAGTCGGTAATTCCTAAGGCATAAAGGCAGAGGCTACTTACTGCGGAACCTCTTCCGGGACCGACCGGAATCTTCTCCTTTCGGGCAAAATCAACAATATCTTTAATAATTAAAAAATAACTGGCAAAACCCATCTCCTTAATCACTGAAAGTTCGTAGCGAAGTCTCTCTTTTATCGCTGGTGTTATCTTCTCAAATTTTTTTTTCAGCCCTTCTTCAGCCAGGTAAGCGAGATATTCCCAATCGGACTGATAAGAGGATGGTATCTCGGCCGGAGGGAGATAGAACTTCTTTTCTCCCACTGGTAATTTTAAATTACATCGCTCGGCAATCTCAAAGGGAGTAGTAATGGCAGATGGCAAATCAGAAAAGAGGAGGGTCATTTCCTTGGGCGACTTAAAATAAACCTCCTCGGAAGTAAAACTGAATCTTTTCTTTTCCGATAACTTTTTATTCGTCTGAATACAAAGCATCACCTCGTGTGCCAACTTATCATCTTTAGTTAAATAATGGCAATCACCAGTAGCACAAACTCTTAAGCTGAATTTCTCTTTGAGAGACAAAAGACCCCTAATTACTTTATCCTCATTTTCTACCCCGGCTTTAATCAATTCTAAAAAGAAGTTCTCGCCAAAGATATCTTTTAATTCCTGTGCCGCTCTTTCTGCCTTTTTCTCTTCGCCTTTCGCTAAATAATAAGGGATTTCGCCTTTGAGACAACCGGAAAGACAGATTAAACCTTTACTGTATTCGGCTAGGAGTTCTTTATCAACTCGGGGTCGGTAGTAAAAGCCTTCCAGGTAACCAAAGGAGACCAGTTTTACTAAATTCTTATAACCGGTAAGATCCTGACAGAGTAAGGTGAGATGAAAATTTGATTCTGGGATTTCCGGATTGACCTTCTTCTCCTTCCGAGAATTTGGGGCGCAATAGACTTCACAGCCGATGATTGGTTTAATCCCTTCGTTAAGACAAGTTTTATAAAACTCAATTGCTCCGAAAAGATTCCCATGGTCAGTAATCGCTAAGGCGGGAAGGCCAAATTCCTTTGCCTTTTGGACCAGAGCGGAAATTTTAATCGCCCCATCCAAAAGACTGTATTCCGTATGGTTGTGGAGATGGACGAAATTGCTCACGAAGAATTATAAAAGAGAGGGGGAAAAAGTCAACTATCTTTGGTCTTTAAGATTATCTCCCTATTTCACCACCACTATCTTCCTTCTTTCTTTTCTTCCTCCTTCTTCAATAAAATAGATTCCTGGTTGCAAAGCAGGTTTTCCCTTTCCCCAGTAGATAACCTTACCCAGAATATTATAAATTCTCCTTTCCAAAATAGGATAAGGGGATGTATCTTTTCTCCGGAATTTTTCTCTTTCTTCTCTGTTTGCTGCTAAGG
Source organism: Caldifarciminota bacterium (assembly GCA_039802085.1). Classification (GTDB taxonomy): domain Bacteria; phylum Hydrothermota; class Tepidihabitantia; order Tepidihabitantales; family JBDRVQ01; genus JBDRVQ01. The sequence continues at coordinate 86 of JBDRVU010000076.1, read as the reverse complement.
GAGAAGAGATTCCTTCTCCATCGTAGCGCCAGATTTCTAATGTATTGTTACCCTTCAAAAGGTAGATTTTGTTGGCAAAGACTGCC
>JBDRVU010000075.1:0-4155 GCA_039802085.1 Caldifarciminota bacterium | reverse complement strand
CAACCGGTGGTGCAATTGCTACTCACTACTACCGCGGCACACCGACATCCTATGCCGGAATTAGATACGAAGGGAGTTATAAATTGGTCTATTTCGGTTTTCCTTTTGAGGCGGTAAATTACACCACCCGGTATGTCCAGAAACCGGAACTTTTGAGAAGAATCCTCTTATACTTTGGCGAACAATTACCCTATGGGTTAGAGGAAGAAACAGAAAAGGAATTAAATCATACGACCATTATAAAATCCTTACGGATTAACTCCAATCCCTTCGGCAAAAATGCCATATTATCATTCACTCTCCCGAACTTTGCCTCATGGAAAATTGAACTCTATACCAGCAGCGGTCAACACATCTCTACCCTCTCTTCCGGTTATGGAAAATCCGGTTCCCTTAAAATTCCGGCTGACCTCAGAACTGGTATCTACTTCTTAGAACTTAAAACACCTTTTGGTCAAGACAGGATAAAAGTAATTAAGATCAAAGGTTAACGACCGAGAAAAAGTCTTTCCGCTAATGGTCTTGGTAGTCCGACATTCAATATCTTTCGGGCTGCGCTTTCAATATCATATTTTAATCTAACAAACTTAAAGAGTCTCTTATTTTGGTCATAAATACCAAAGGTCGCTCGGGAATCACCATCCCGAGGTTGACCAACACTGCCGACATTGATTAAATAGCGCTTATTCTCTTCGATTAAAAACTCATCATCCTTAATGACCCGATAATCCCGGTCACTCTTCTCAACCGCAAATGCAATATGAGTATGACCGATAACGCAAATTGGTCCGGCAAAAAAACGAAATTGATATTTAGCTTCTTCTAAGGAAAATACATAATGCCAACTACCAGGAGAATAAGGGGAAGCATGACAAATGTGAAAAGGATAAAACTTATCCTTAATCACTAAATGACTAAGATATTCAAAAGATTCTTTCGTTAATTCTTTTTTCGTCCAGATGATTGCTTCCCGGGCCATTTCATTAAAATATTTTATTGGCGTCTTGCCCAAAACTCCTGCGTCATGATTACCCAAGACAATTCGCAAATTCCGAATTTGCCTTAAAGAAGAAAAACATTCATTCGGGTTAGCGCCGTAACCAACAACATCGCCGCAACAGATAATTAAAGAGCATCTTGTGGCTTTGATATAATTTAGAACAACTTCTAAGGCTTCCCAATTAGCGTGGATATCCGAGATTATAGCAATCTTCATAGAATAGCGGGGGACCTCCTACTCATATCTTCTTATTCATACTCATATTCTGGTAAATCCCGTTTAAAACCCCATTGATAAATCGCCTCCCAGCATCATCGGTATATTCTTTGGCGATTTCAATCGCCTCATTGATTGCTACCTTCGGTGGGATATCCGGGAAAAAAAGAAGTTCGCAAGTTGCCACTCGCATCACCGCCCTCCCCAAAAAATGAAGCCGATTAAAATCCCAATCCTTTAAGTTCTTTTTTATTGTTTTATCAATCTTCTTTCGGTTCTTGGTCAATTCTTCTATAAGTCGAATGAGATAAGAAAGGTCTTCACCGGTAATTTTTAACCTCCTGCTCACCTCTTTTAATAAATCCTCAATCTCATTGCCACAGAGGTCAGACCGATAAACAATCTCCATTGCGGCTATCCGTGCTTTTCTTCTCCCCCCTTTCACCCGAGTTCTTATCCTTTTATTCTCTTTTTCAAATCTGCCATCTCAATTGCCGCCAAAGCGGCCAAAAATCCTTTATTTCCTTCTTTCGTGCCGGCCCGTTCCACTGCCTGCTCCAAAGTATCAGCAGTAATAATCCCGAAGGAGACTGGGATACCCGTTTTTATTGGCATGCGGGCAATTTCCTTTGCCACTGTTCCGGCGATGTATTCCGCATGGGGAGTATCTCCCCGGATGATTGCCCCTAAACAGATTATCGCATCATACTTCTTACTCAAGGCAATCTCATAAGCAATTCCGGGAATTTCAAATGTGCCGAAAGTCCAGAATATATCACACCCTTCCGCATTATGCCTTTCTAAACAATCAAGGGCACCCTTTAAAAGGCTTTCGGTAATGAACTCATTAAATCGGGCGATAATAATGGCAAACCTCTTATTTTTCGCATCAAACTGCCCTTTATATTCCTTCTTATCCATAAAACCTCCTCAGAATAGATGTCCCAATCTATTCCTTTTGGTCATTAAATAGTTAATATTTTCTCTTGTCGGTTTTGTCCAGAGCGGAATCCGCTTAGTCACCTTCAAACCAAATCCCTCCAACCCAATCACCTTCCTGGGATTATTAGTTAACAACCTAATTGTTGACAAACCCAAATCCGCAAGTATCTGGGCACCAATCCCGTAATCCCGAATGTCCGGGTCAAAACCTAAAGCCTTAGCGGAATCAACCGTATCATAACCTTTATCCTGTAAGGTATAGGATTGGAGTTTGGCTAAAAGTCCCAAACCTCTTCCTTCTTGGCGCATATACAAAAGAACTCCTCTCCCTTCTTTCTCAATCATCTTCAAGGCGGTTTTTAACTGTTCCCCACAGTCACATCTTAATGAAGAGAAGACATCACCGGTGAGGCATTGGGAATGAACGCGCACCAAAACATCTTCCTTACCCCGGACATCACCTTTTACCAAAGCCAAATGGTGGTAGTTTTCTACCTTATCTTCATAAAGATGGAGATTGAACTCGCCAAAGGCGGTTGGTAAAGAGGTTTGAAGAATTTCTCTGACCAATTTCTCTTTCTTCTTCCGATATTCAATCAAATTCCGAATGGTAATAATTTTTAAGCGGAACCTTTTTGCCAATTTTATTAAATCCTTTAACTTTGCCATCCGCCCATCTTCGGCTAGGATTTCACAGAGAACCCCGGCCGGATAAAATCCGGCTAGACGAGATAAATCTACCGCCGCCTCAGTATGACCCGCTCTTCTTAATACTCCACCCTTTACCGCTTTTAAAGGGAAAATATGTCCCGGTCTTAACAAATCTTCCGGCTTAGTCTTGGGGTCAATTAATACCCTAACGGTTTTTGCTCGATCGTAGGCGGAAGAACCGGTAGTTGTTCCTTTTTTGGCATCGACCGGAATGGCAAAGGGGGTGCGGAATCGGGCGGTATTTTCGTTTAATAAAGGTGGTAGTTTTAATTCTTCTAATCGCTCCTCGGTCAAAGCGCAACAGATTAACCCCCGACCGTATTTCGCCATAAAGTTTATCTTGGCGGGAGTTATCTCCGAGGCAGGAATGATAAAATCTCCCTCGTTTTCCCGATTTTCGTCATCAACGACGATAACCATCTTGCCCTTTTTTATCTCTCGCAGGGCATCTTCAATCGGGGAAAATGGTGAACTCTTCTTTATTTTCATTCTAACTATAATATAAAAGAATTATAAAAAGTCAACTAGAAGATTGACAAATATCTAATTTTTCTATATTATTACAAGTTTATAAGAATCCTAATCAAAAGTAGGAGTTTTAGGATAGATAAATAATGGAGGAGTTAGTATGAAAAAGAGAATCGGTATTAATGGTTTCGGCCGGATCGGCCGGTTGGTTTTAAGGATTGGTTATCAAGAAAAGGATTTGGATTTTGTGGCGGTAAATGATGTGGCTAAATCCGAAATTTTAGCCCATCTTTTTAAGTACGATTCCGTCCATCGGACTTTTCCGGGGGAGGTGAAAGCCAAGGAAGATTCCTTTTTCCTTAACGGCAAAGAGATTAGGGTCTTCACCGAGAAGGAACCAGAGAATCTAAAATGGAAAGATTTAGGGGTGGAGATTGTGGTGGAGGCGGCCGGTAAATTTTTAACCTTTGAGGATTGTCAAAAGCATCTGGAAAATGGTGCCAAGAAGGTAGTAATTACTGCCCCCCCCAAAGGGGAAAAACCCATTAAGTCAATTGTAATGGGTGTCAATGAAGAAACTTATAATCCGAGAGAAGACCATATCGTCTCCGCTGCCTCCTGTACCACCAATTGTGTTGTGCCGATTATAAAAATCCTTCATGAGAATTTTAAGATCATTCGGGGTTATATGACCACTGTTCATGCCTATACCAACGATCAAAGAATCTTAGACTCTCCCCATAAGGATTTAAGACGGGCGAGAGCCTGCAACCTTTCTATGATTCCTACGACTACGGGAGCCACGAAGATGATTGGCG
>JBDRVU010000074.1:0-4159 GCA_039802085.1 Caldifarciminota bacterium | reverse complement strand
TTTCGGACCGATTGCCCGAAAAAGTTTACCAAAGTCAACAAATAGATGTCTTGAATGAAATTTATCGGATTACAAAACCTGGTGGTTCTTTTTTTTATAATCATAAAATCCGTTGGGAAAGGGGTGAATTACTTCATCCGATGGATTGGTTGAGGAAGACCAAATGGATAATTAGGCAGGAGATAATCTGGGATCGGATGATCGCCGCAAATATCCGCGGCTGGCGATTCTGGCAAGTAGAGGAAAGGATATATTGGCTTTATAAACCAAAGGGGAAAAAATTGATTGGTGAGGAATTGAAGCCGAAACATGCCTTATTAACTTCAATCTGGCGGTTTCCACCAGAGAAGAAAAATCCCCATCCCGCACCTTTTCCTTTGGCTCTCCCAGTGCGGGTAATTTATTCTATTATGGATGAAAGAAAAGGGGTGGTAATTGACCCTTACTGTGGAAGTGGGACAACGCTGGTGGCGGCAAAGATTTTGGGGCATGATTTTATTGGAATTGAAATATCTGAAGAATATGTTAAATCTGCTGAGAAGAGGATTTTAAATTATAAAAACGAAAGGTGTGAGGCAGAAGAGGAGATTGCTAAACACATTGTCATCAAAACATTTAAGGAGAGAAAAGAGAAGAGAGAATTTACTGGGAAATACGGAAAGAGGGCAAATCAAGGAGTGAATGCGCTCCTTTTATTTCGGGAGAAGGGTGAAGGAAGATGAATCGAGTATTTTTTGCCTTAGGCTCTAATTTGGGAAATCGGAAAAGGAATTTGGAAAAGGGGTTACAATTATTAGAGAAGATGGGGATAAAAATCCGGAAGAAGTCAAGGATTTATGAGACGGAACCGGTTGGTTTCCCTTACCAGCCGAAGTTTCTCAATCTGGTGGTGGAAGGGGAGACAGAAAAAGGTCCGGAGGAATGCCTTCTGATAATAAATGAGATTGAGAAAAGATTAAAAAGGGTGAGGATTTTTAAGAATGCCCCCCGGACCTTAGATATTGATTTATTGTTCTATAATCAGGAGATAATTGAAAAGCCAAATCTTAAAGTTCCCCATCCGAAACTTCAGGAGCGGGAATTCGTTTTGAAACCCTTGGCGGAAATTGCTCCTCAATTTTGCCATCCGAAATTAAATAAGAATATTGAAGAGTTACTAAAAGAGAACAACCATGGAAAAGGAATTAAATTATATCGCGCTTGAAGGCGGGATGGGCCTGGGTAAAAAGGAATTAGCCCAAAAATTGGCAAAACATTTAGGAGCCCAAACCCTTATCTTCGAGGAAGAAAATCCTTTTCTCCCGTTATTCTATCAGGACAGTAGTTATGCTTTTCAGACTCAGATTTATTTCCTTTTGGCGCGTTATAAACAACAAACTCTCCTCCGCCAGCCGGAACTCTTTGCTCCCAAGGTGGTGGCAAACTATGTTTTTGAAAAGGATTGGATTTATGCCCATCTCAACTTAAAGGATGAGGAACTTTCCCTCTACGAGAAGATTTACGATATCTTAAAAAAGGATATAATTAAACCCGATTTGGTTATCTATCTCCAGGCAAATGCCCAAACCATTCAGGAGCGAATTAGAAAGAGAGGTATGCCTTACGAACGGGATTTACCACTTGATTATATCAATTCCTTATTGAATGAATACGATGCCTTTTTTATGCACTGGGATCTTTCACCTATTTTGATTGTCCGGGTAGAAAGGGTTGACCTTTTAAATCGGGAAGAGGATTTTGATAGTTTCTTGCAGGTGATGTTAGAAACAAAAAGGGGGAGGAAGTTTTTTTCTAAGGGATGAAGATGAAAATAACAACTAAGGTTTTAATTAAGATGAAAGAAAGGAAAGAACCAATTGTGGCTCTAACCGCTTATGATTACCCTACGGCAAAAATCTTGGATGAAATAGGAATTGAATTGATACTGGTGGGTGACTCCTGTGCTAATGTTTTTTATGGCTATGAGACGACCTTACCAATTGGGATGGAAGAGATGCTCTATCATACCAAGGCAGTAGTGAAAGGAGTGAAGAGGGCATTGGTTGTAGCGGATATGCCTTTTCTTTCTTACCAAACCGGTATTGATTCTGCGGTGAAGAATGCTGGTCTTTTCTTAAAAGTGGGAGCGCAAGCGGTGAAGATTGAGGGAGGAGAGATTGTCTTTAAGACAATTGAGACTTTAGTTAAATACGGGATTCCGGTGATGGGGCATCTCGGTTTAACTCCGCAATGGGTTCATCAATTTGGTGGTTATAAACTACAAGCGAGGGGAAAAGAGGAACAGGAGAAGTTAATAAGAGAGGCGAAAGAGTTAGAAAATCTTGGCTGTTTTGCTCTTGTCTTAGAGAAGATTCCCTTGACGGTAGCGAAAAAGGTTACAGAGACGATTAAAATCCCAACCATTGGTATCGGTGCCGGCCCTTATTGTGACGGTCAGATTTTAGTTTTACACGACCTATTAGGGATGTTTGATATGCCAAAACTAAAATTTGTCAAGGTCTATGCGGAATTGAATAAAATAATAAGAGAAGCAGTAAGGAGTTATTTTGAAGAAGTGAAAAAAAGAGAGTTTCCCGGAGAGGAGCATAGTTTTCAGGAAAATGAAGGTTGTTAGAAAGATTAAGAAGATGCAAGATATTGCCCAGGAAGCCAGAAAAAGAGGGAAGATTATCGGCTTCGTGCCAACGATGGGTTATCTCCACGAAGGGCATCTCAGCTTAGTGAGAATTGCTCAAAGGAAAAGTGACTTATGTGTTGTCAGTATCTTTGTCAACCCCTTACAATTTGGACCAAAAGAGGATTTTAAGGAATACCCGAGAGATATAAAAAGGGATAAGAGGTTATTAGAAAAAGAAGGTGTTGACATAATCTTTTGTCCCGAAGAGAAGGAGATGTATGCGGATGACTTTTCAACTTATGTGAAAGTGGAAGGGCTGACCGAAGGTTTATGTGGCCGCTCCCGGCCTGGGCATTTTCAAGGTGTCACCACGGTGGTTACTAAACTTTTTAATTGCGTAATGCCTCACTTTTCGGTTTTTGGGCAAAAGGATGCCCAGCAGGCATTGGTCATAAAGAGGATGGTGAGGGATTTGAATCTACCGATTAAGATAGTTATTGCCCCAACGGTTCGAGAAAAGGATGGTCTGGCGATGAGTTCCAGAAATATCTATCTTTCACCAAAAGAAAGGGAAGAGGCATCGATTCTCTACCGGTCCTTAAAAACAGCAAAAGAGATGATTGAAAAAGGGGAGAGGAATCCTAATGTGATTATTGGTAGGATGCGGGAGATGATTGAAGAGACGAGCGGCAGGATTGATTACATAGCAATTGTTGATACCCGGGATTTGAAAGAGATAGATTTAATTAAAGGTGAAGTTCTGATTGCCTTAGCGGTATATTTCTCCAAGGCAAGGCTGATTGATAATATAATTGTCCGAGTATAGAGGCTCCTTTTTCGTAATATTTGACTTTATCTATTTACTTTTGTATAATTTTTCGTTGCGCCTGTAGCTCAATTGGATAGAGCGGCGGACTACGAATCCGCAGGCTGGAGGTTCGAGCCCTCTCAGGCGCATAAGATTGTGAATAGATTCAGGAAGGAAGATTTTTTCTTTATGGGCGAGGCGATTAGGGAAGCAATTAAAGCCTATGAGGAAGGTGAGGTGCCGGTGGGAGCGGTCGCGGTTCTTAATGGTCAGGTTATCGGTCGGGGGCATAACCGAACTGAGGCTTTAAAAGACCCAACCGCCCATGCGGAGATTATTGCCATTTCTTCTGCTGCGAATTCCCTTAGTAATTGGCGACTGAAGGATGTTACGCTTTATTGCACCTTAGAACCTTGTCCGATGTGTGCCGGAGCAATAATTTTGAGTAGAATTAAAAGATTGGTCTTTGGTCTTAGGGATGAAAAATTTGGTGCCTGTGGTTCGGTTGTTGATTTAATGAGTGAAAGGTTATTTAACCACAAAGTGGAAATAAAAGAAGGGATTGAGAAAGAGAAGATTAGAGAGATGATGCAAAACTTTTTTAAGAAGAAGAGAGAAAAGTGAAGGAGAGGTGGCCGAGTGGACGAAGGCGCGCGACTCGAAATCGCGTTCCCGACGAAAGTCGGGACGGGGGTTCAAATCCCTCCCTCTCCGTTTCTGAGATGAAAGAAAAT
>JBDRVU010000073.1:0-4278 GCA_039802085.1 Caldifarciminota bacterium | reverse complement strand
CCGAATGATTGCCTCCCGGTTTATTGGTTTTAGGGTATGGAGATTAATTACCCTCGTCTCGATACCGTATTCTTCTTTCAAAATCCAGGCGGCGCGGCAGGCTTCAGGTACCATCGGTCCGCAGGCGATAATGGTTAGGTCTTCATTTTCGTTTTTATAGTCTTTTGCCAAATAAATATCAAAGGCATCCAAAAATTTCTCTTTCTCTTCCCGGTAGCGATAGATATTGGGTTCGTTCCAAATAAAAGGAGTCTCCTCTCTCGTCACAATTGGCGTCGCCTCGCGGGCAAACCTGATATACTTTGGTCCTTTAATCTCAAATAGCAGATACCTCGTTGCCTTCTTTGTTTCTATGGTATCGCAGGGGACACAGACATGCATATTGGGCAAGCCGCAAATCTGAAATAGGTCTTCCAGTGCCTGATGGGTAGCACCATCCGGACCAACAGAAACCCCACCGTGGGCACCGGCGATGAGGACATTGAAGTTGCCGTAGCAGACCGTTGTTCTCAATTGGTCAAGATTTCTGGCTGCGGAAAATGTGCCGTAGGTCCCGAAGACGGGTAAGAAACCTTCTTTGGCTAAACCAGCCGCCATCGCGGTTCCCGACTGCTCGGCAATTCCCACTTCAATCCACCTGTTCTTTCTTTCCGGTTTATTCTTGTAGAAATGGGAAATGGTTATGGAGTCGGAGATATCCGCACCGATGCAGACAACCCTCTCATCATCGCCGTATTCCGCTAATGCTTCACCAAAACCGAACCTTGTCGCTTTCATCTCCACCTTCATTATTGGTAGACGATTCCAGAAATAGTCTTTCTTCTTAAACTTCGGCACCTTTGCCATTAATTTCTTGGTTGCCTCTTTCTGATATTCTTCCGCCTTGGCAAATAATCCTTTCACATCAATTTTCGTATCTAACCCCAATTCCTTTAAACCTTTCCACATCTCGTCAACCGAAGGTGACTTACCATGCCAACCGGCGACATTTTCCATAAAGGAGACCCCCTTCCCTTTTATCGTATGAGCAATGATCAAAACCGGTTTCCCTTTTATCTTCTTTGCTTCCTCAAATGCTTTTAGGATTTCTTCCATATTATGACCATCAATCTCTAAAACTTCCCAGTGGAAAGCTTGAAACTTATCTTTAACGGGGTCAATATTCATCACCTCTTCTACCCAACCGTCAATCTGGAGTCGGTTCTTATCCAAGATTGAGACCAAATTGTCAAGTTTGAAATGACCCGCTTCCATCACCGCTTCCCAGATGTTCCCTTCTTGAAATTCCCCATCTCCATTAAAGACATAGACCCGATAATCCTTATTTTTTAATTTCCCAGCATAAGCAATTCCCACTCCGATTGATAAACCCTGACCCAAGGAACCAGTGGATGCCTCAACCCCGGGTAATTTTAACCAGTGGGGATGTCCCTGATAGGGAGCATAGAGTTTTCTTAATCTTACCACATCTTCCACCGGAAAGTATCCTGCCATCCCTAAGCCAAGATAAAGAGATGGTGCTTTATGACCGGTTGACCAGATTATCCGGTCGCGGTCTTCCCAAAAGGGATTTTTCGGGTCATGTCGGGCAACCGAAAGGTATAGGGCGGCAGTGATATCCATAATGGAAAGAGTACCTCCGGAATGGCCACTGCCTGCCGCGGCTAAGGCGATAAGATTTAGACCGCGCATATAATTAGCCGCTTCTTTTAATTCTTCTATTGTATAATTTTTTACTACCTTTCCTGTCTTGGAATCAATGATGGGCACACTTCCTCCTTAAAAAATTAATTTTATTTTGGGATCTTTTGGTAATCTTCATAAAACTTCTTTATGCCGATGTCGGTTAAAGGATGTTTCACCAAGAGAGAAAGGACCGAAAATGGGCAGGTGGCGATATGAGCACCCATCCGCGCCGCCTCTACAAAATGGAGGGGATTGCGGATACTAGCAACAATCACCTCGGTCTTAAAGTTATAATTCTCATAGATTTGGACGATATCGCCCACAATCTCCATTCCGAAATGGGATATATCATCGAGTCTTCCGACAAAAGGAGAAACAAAGGTGGCACCCGCTTTTGCCGCCAAAACCGCCTGACTCGGGGAAAAGACTAATGTCATATTGGTCTTAATCTTCTCCTGGGAGAGAATCTTTACCGCCTTTAATCCTTCTGGGGTGCAAGGGATCTTTATTGTGATGTTCTTCGGATTGACCTTTACCAATTCCTTTGCTTCCTTAACCATCCCGATGGAATCTTGGCTTATCACCTCAACCGAGATTGGGCCATCAACCAATTCCGCAATTTCTTTAACGCATTCTTCAAATTTCTTTCCGGTTTTGGCAATAAGGGTGGGATTAGTAGTCACACCATCCAGAATTCCCCAGGAATGGGTTTCTTTAATCTCTTTAATATCCGCCGAGTCAATAAATATCTTCATAGAATCCCTCCTTAATTATGTGGGTAATTATCAACCTTAAAAAAGCCAATTTTTTCCTCATTAGGAATTATAAGAAAAAATGAAAAAAAGTCAAATAAAAGGTCTCAACAAATAGAGAAGAGATAAATTTTTGAGAAATATGGATTAGGGTGAAAGGAACGATTAAATCTAAGTCGAAGTTAGCCTCCCGGGGCTAAATATCAGGGTTTTCCTTTTCTTCCTCTTCAGTTTTTGGGGAATTTATCTCCTCTTTTTTTAAGATCGGATTCACATTTAGATTTACCGCTGATTCCGTTTTCGGAGTGCTAATGAGTGCCTTCTCTTTCATCTTTTTCTTCCGTCTTTTCCATTTTAATCGGGTAAGAAACCGTTTCCTCTTCTGTTTGCTTTTTGTTTTCGCCATAGTTCCCTAAGGAATTACTTTATAGACGATATCCTTTTCCTGGCATTTCTGGCTCACTTTCAGACCGATAATATCGCCTTTCTTCGCTAATTGGATTTGCTGATGTTCAATCTGCATTGAAGTCACAGGTTCTTGAAAATCCGTAGTATGGCCTTTTATGTGGATTGTATCGCCAATCGCTAATGACTCATCAGTAATCTCCACAATCGCAACGCCAATCTTTGAATAATAGTGGGTAACAACCCCAATTTTTAACTCCATATTTCCTCCCTATGGATAAACCCTTTCCAACATCCTCGGGAAAGGGATGGTTTCTCGGACGTGGTGGACTTGACAAATCCAAGCCACGGTCCTTTCAATCCCCAAACCGAAACCGGAATGGGGAAAACTACCATAGCGTCTTATATCTAAATACCAGGCAAACGCTTCTTTGGGCAAATTGTTTTCTTTGATTCTCTTTTCTAATTCACTTAAATCGTCCTCCCTCTGACCACCCCCAACAATTTCACCATAACCTTCGGGTGCCAGAATATCAACCGAAAGAGAAAGCCTCGGGTCATTTTCGTCTCTTTTCATATAAAAAGCCTTACACTGATGCGGATAGTGGTGAACCATCACCGGCTTATTAAAACTTTCCGAAATAATTGTTTCCTCATCGCCACCAAAATCTTCCCCCCATTTTATCGTTTTTCCATTTTCTTTTAAGAGTTTTAAGGCGGACTCGTAAGTTATTCGAGGGAAAGATTTTTTTATCCCTTCTAATTTCTTAATATCCCTTTCTAATATCTCCAGTTCGGTCTTCCTTTTGGTTAAAACCCTTTCCACGATATAAACGAGCATATCTTCGGCGAGGTCCATAATCCCAGCCAAGTCCATAAATGCGACCTCTGGTTCAATCTGCCAGAATTCGGTTAGATGTCTTCTCGTTTTTGATTTCTCGGCGCGGAAGGTTGGGCCAAAACAATAGACTTTACCGAAGGCGGCAGCGGCTGGCTCGTTATAAAGTTGACCACTCTGGGAGAGATAGACCTTTTCTCCAAAGTAATCAACGGAAAATAAGGTTGTGGTTCCTTCACAGGAAGCGGGGGTGAAGATTGGGGCATCAATTAGAGTAAACCCTCTTTCATTAAGAAAATCCCGAGCGGCGGAAATTACCTCGGAGCGAATCCGGAGGATTGCCCAGGGACGACGGGAACGAAGCCAGAGGTGGCGGTTTTCTAAGAGGAAGTCAACGCCGTGTTCCTTTTTCGCGATTGGATAATCAGTCGCCTTATGAATTACTTTTAGGTCTTTGGCTACTATTTCGTAACCCCCAGGTGCCCGATTATCCTTCCGAACCATGCCCGATAGAATAACCGAACTCTCCTGAGGGATCGAATCCGCTAATTCAAAAACCCCAGGTGCAACTTGGTCCGAAGTGAAAACGCATTGGAT
>JBDRVU010000072.1:0-4363 GCA_039802085.1 Caldifarciminota bacterium | reverse complement strand
ATTGTCTCTTCCCTTCTCTCTCCAATTGAGATGCCAATCACTTCGGTCTCGGTTCTTTCAGCGATAAAGTTAAGATAATCCCTGGCTGGTCTTGGTAAATCAGAAAACTTTTTTGCTTTTTTGATACTCTCCTGCCAACCTTTCAGTTTCACATATTTCGGTTTTAGTTCCCAAATCCTTTCCGGGTCAAATTCTTCAATCTCTTCCTCATTGGCGAAATAACCATCCGCCACCAGAATCTCCGGCATCTCATCTAAGACATCAAGTTTGGTGATGAAGAGTTTATCAAAACCATTGAGGCGTTTGGCGTAGCGAATGATGCCTAAGTCAAGCCAACCAGTACGTCGCGGTCTGCCGGTTGTTGCCCCAAACTCTTTCCCTTTTTCTCGGAGTTTTTCACCAATCTCTTCTTTTGTCTCAGTCGGAAAAGGTCCCTCACCAACTCGGGTGGTGTATGCCTTACAAACTCCGATAATATCATCAACCGCTTTGGGACTGAGACCTAAGTTGGAAGGGATGCTGGCCGATGTGGTGAAAGAAGATGTGACATAGGGATAGGTGCCATAGTTTAAGTCCAAAAGGGTTCCTTGTGCCCCTTCAAATATCACCCGTTCTCCTTTTTTTAAGGCAGAAGAAAGGATTTTGGTGGTGTCGCTGATTAGCGGAAGGAGATTGGGGAGTTCTTTTTCTATTTCTTCAATAATCGCCTTCTCCGGCAATGGCTCGCCATCATAAATTGTCATTAGATAAAAATTCTTAAAGGCGATATTCTTCTTTAAGTGGTCCTGAAACTCCGGCCAGTTTCTTAATTCGCCAATCCGAATGCCAATCCGAGCGGATTTATCTTCATAAGCCGGGCCAATTCCCCGGCCGGTTGTGCCAATCTTTGTTCTCTTCTTTTCCCGTAGTCGGTCAATTGCCTTATGATAGGGAAGGATGAGATGGGTGCGATAGTCAATGAAAAGCCGGTCTTTTATCTCAATCCCTAAGTTTTTTAAAGAATTTATCTCTTCCCGCAGGACTCCGATGTCTAAGACACACCCGCTACCAATAACCACTTTCGTTTTTGGATTTAAGAGTCCACAGGGAATCTGATGGAAGACAACTGGTCTATCTTGATAAAGGACCGTATGACCGGCATTTGGTCCACCATTAAAACGGGCAACAATCTCTACTTTTTGGGAGAGGAAGTCAATAACCTTCCCTTTCCCTTCATCTCCCCACTGAGAACCAATGACTGCAATTCCGGGCATTACATCTTGTAAGAAAGGGAAATCTTCCAGTTGGAAGTGGGGAAGGAATAAATCAGATAGTCAAAACCTAAATCAATGGAGAAGTTCTTCACCCCTAAACCAAAGCCATAGCAGAGGCCAAAACGTTTCACCCCGGATTTTGAGCCAAAGAGCCAAGAGATGATTGATTTTACTTGCCTATCTTCTCCTTCCCCTTCACCAGTTACGGTCTCAAGCCCACCGCGCCAACCGTGAACATCTTCAAAATAACCAATCCGGGCGTGAACCATCTTGGCATAAGAGAGTTCCAGACCTAAACTTTTCCAGGCATCCTCAAACTCATAACCCAAAGAGTCCCATTTGAATTCGGTTAAGCCGATATCCATCTCAACTGGGATGGAAAGTCTTACATATTCATTATTTATCGGCAGGAAATTTACTCCCAGGCGCAGCATTCTGGGGATGGGGTCGGATTCCCCAGAAGCGGTGTAAGAGATATTAGGACCGAGATTGGCGACACTCGCCCCGCAATTGAGCCAACGGAGTGGTTTATAGAGGAGACCGAAATCAACTCCCCAGGTGATCCCTGTGCCACCAGAGGTTATACCCAACTCCGGCATCGCCTCCCAGACCCATCCCGGTACCAAGAAGGAATAGATAAATTTCCAGGAAAGACCAGCGCCGAGTTGGGGTAAAATGGGGTAGCCATAAGATAAGGTGAAGGCTAAATCAAAGGTCGTATATTCTCCCAAATATTCACCACGACTGTTTATCACCTCGGTCTTGCCGGTATTAAGATAGATGATATTGCCACCGATTGTTCCCTTGGGTAAGGAGTGGGTGATTGCTAAGAACTCATAATACATTCCCGGATATAAGCCGGGTAGCCAGTTGCAGTGCATCAGAGTAGCATTAAAGGAGTTTTGAAATGATTGACCGGCTGGATTGTAGTAGGTTGCTGAGGCATCATCGGAGACCGCAACAAAGGCACCGCCTAAGGAAGTGGGACGGGCGGCAGGCCAAATCATTAAAAATACCGCTCCCGGATACTCAAAGGCACCAAAGCAAGCGGTAAAAAAGAAGGTTATGGTTAGGAGTTTCTTCATAAAACATTAAGGTGCATAATTAATTATAAAAGATTTTTCCAATATGTCAAGGAAAATTTATGGTTAAGCCAATATTCATTGGTGAGGTTTTTATCCCAATCCTTTTATTCTTCTCAAACTTATAGAGATGGGCGGAGACATAGGCATCCGCGATGTTGAAGATATGAAGGGCTGCGGTCCACCAAAGAAGATTACTCCTTTTTTCTTTTTCCTTCTCTTTAATTGTGAAATAGAGGAGAAGTCCTTCGCTACTGGTGAAGATAATTCCCTTTAAGTAATTCTCGGTATAAATCTGGCCGCTACCCGGAAGAAGAGCAGAAAAAATTACCGCCTTCGTCGGTGATTTCTCGTAAAGCGGCAAGGTTTCTACTTTGGCGGTATCGTTTACCATTTGAGTGAAAAGGAAGAATAAAATTGTCATTAGAGAAGAAGTAGCAAAAGGTTTTTCACTCCTCTTTTTCTTCCTTTGCTACCGAAAAGGTAATTTCTAAGACCCGCTCTAATTTCTTTCCTTCAAAAGTTTTTTCTAAACTAATGATAAGATAAGCCCTTTCTTGGGGGAGACCAGTTAAAATTAGATAATCTAAAACCGCCTTCCCTTTCTTAAAGGCAAAGTCCCAGTTTTTAGTTAATAAGCCTTTAGGAAGAGACGATGTGCCATAATTGTAGATATAGACCGCAGTTGTTTCCTTCACTATCTCGGAAAGGATAGAAGAAAGTTTTGTCTTCCCTTCCTCCTTTAAGGAGAATATTTCATCCTTTGGGAATAATTCATCCCAAGTGAGGGTGAATTTCTTCTCTTCGCCTTTTATTTCTTCTCCTTTTTTCTTTAATTCGGAAATTTCTTCCTGCCACATCTGATTTTCTTCTCGCAAGCGGATGAAGGTGTCGCGCAGGGGGACATATTTTAGGTTATAAAAGATTAAGAAGGCAAAAAGGGTGATTAAAAAGAGAATGCCGATTAGGTATTTCATCTTAGGTATGATAGGTTATTTTCTAATCTCTGCAACTTTTCCGATAGTTCTTTCTTCCTCACTTCTTCCTTTTCCTTCACTTCCGGTTTTGCTTTATTTAAGAAATTTTCGTCGCCCAGGCGAATTTCTATCTTTTTTAACTCCTCTTTGAGAGCGAAAATCTCCTTATTAATTCTCTCCGCCTCTTTTTTCACATCAATCACTTCGCCCAAAGGCAGGTAGAATTCAAAATCCTTTGTGGAATAAGAAGATGATTGGGATGGCCTCTTCTCATCAAGAGTAATCTCTTTAATCCCGGCCAGGTTTTTTAGGTGTGCCATATTTTCTAAAAAGAAATCCTGTAATTCCTTCTTCGTAAGGGAAGGGTTAATAATTAAGGCAAGTTCTGCTTTGGGATTGATTCGCATCTCGCTGCGAATTGTTCTTATCCCTTTAATCAAATCCAATAGGGGATAGACCATCTCGCCTTTGGGAGAAAGGGTGAGAGGGATTTCCTCAGGCCATTTTTCTTCTAAGATGCTTTTACCAAAATTAAACCGCTGATAAATCTCTTCGGTGATAAAAGGCATCACCGGATGTAAAATTTTTAGGTAGTTGCTAAAAATTAAATAGAGAAGATTAAGGCAGGTCTTTTCTTCCTCTCTCAGCCGTTTTTTAGAAAATTCCAGATACCAGTCGCAGAAGGTGTGCCAGAAGAACTCGTAAAGGGAATTGGCATAACCGGAAAAATTATAAGTGTCAAGATAGCGATTGATATCGTTTAAGAGTTTATTGAATTCAGTAATGACCCATTCGTCAATTGGGGTTAAGGGATGTGCCATCTTTTCGCTTTCTATTTTGGTATTTTGGAGATAGGGATAAAGCAATCTGGCCGCATTCCAAATTTTATTAGCAAAGTTTCTTCCTAAAAGGACCCGCTCTTCCCAGAAACGGAAACTCTGGGATTGGGTCTCAAGATAAGTTAAAGTGAATCTTAAAGCATCGCTTCCGTATTTTTCAATCAATAAATTTGGGTCAACCCCAATCCCCTTCGACCGGCTCATCCGCTCCC
>JBDRVU010000071.1:389-4601 GCA_039802085.1 Caldifarciminota bacterium | reverse complement strand
TCTTATTATCTATCACCCCGAAGACCATCACCAGGAAAGGGCAACCCTTGTGAAGAATTTTGAGATATTAAAACGCTACGGCATGACAAAAGAAGACTACGAAGCCCTTGATTTCTGTTAAGTCTGTGGGGTTCAAATATCTCATTTCAGCAAAGAAATCAGAAGAGAAAATGAAAAACCCGAGCCGAGAGGAAAGGTTAAATGGCAGAGGTATAAGTAAGCATTTTGCCACAAGGTCTCTACCCTTCCACCTTGACAGATAAATTTCCTTCAGTATAATCAGTATAGTGAACAAAAATGAGGCTTTTTATTCAGTATGATAAAAGATATCATCTTACAGTATAAGAAGGAGAAGGAACTTCTGCTTGCCCAAAATTATATCCCGCGTCAAAAACTATCCTTTGCCCAAAGGTTTTTGCCAACGAAATTGATAAAGGTAATTACTGGTCCAAGGAGGGCAGGAAAATCGGTCTTTTCTCTCCTTCTGTTAAAAGAAACCAACTTTGCCTATTTGAATTTTGATGACGAAAATCTTTTAAGAATTGAAAATTCTGATGAGATTATTAAGGGGATTTTTGCGGTCTATCCTGACCCAAAATTCATCCTTTTTGATGAAATCCAGAACCTCAAAGGCTGGGAAGTTTTTGTTAATAAATTGCAAAGAAGGGGTTATAATCTAATCTTAACTGGCTCTAATGCCCGACTTTTGAGTAAAGAACTGGCAACCGTCTTAACCGGCCGGCATATCCCAATTGAAATCTTTCCCTTTGACTTTTCGGAGTTCCTAAGGGCAAAGGGTCTAATGCCGAAAAGAGACGAAAGAGACCTACCCGAAGTGAAAGGCAAGATATTAAATTGTCTTGACATTTATCTGAAAAACGGCGGCTTCCCGGAGGTCGCGGTCAATAACCTTGATGCCCGAACCTATTTAGATACCCTTTTTGATGCGGTCTTATTTAAGGATGTCGTCAAAAGGTATAAGGTAAAATACGCCCAAAAGATTTATGACCTCGCCCTTTATTTAATAACCAACTTCGCCGCCGAATTCAGTTTTACCAGGTTAAAAAATATTTTAAACTTTGCCAGCGTCAATACCTTGCAAAACTATTTACAATATCTCACTGAGGCATATCTAATCTTCCCATTAAATCGCTTCTCTTTTAAGACAAAAGAGCAGATTAAAACACCAAAAAAGATTTATCTCGTTGATAATGGTTTTATTCGGGCAAAGTCATTCCAATTCTCGCCAAATTTTGGCCGGCTAATGGAGAACTTAGTTTTTGCCGAACTCCTAAAAAGAGGTTATAAGGTGAACGAAACCCTTTTTTATTATAAGACCAGAAATCAAAAGGAAGTTGACTTTATTCTGAAGGAGGGTATGAAAATCAAGACCTTAATCCAGATTTTTTACGAAGGAGAGAATTTGGCAACCGAAAAAAGAGAGACGAAGGCTTTAATTGAGGCGAGTGAGGAGTTAAAATGTAATGATTTATTAGTGATTACCTGGGACAAGTCCGGAGAAGAAGAGATTAAAAGGAAGCGAGTAAAATTTATCCCACTCTATAAGTGGTTAATGGGATAGAAACCAAATGCCTTTCAAGAAAGAATGTATTACTCTTGTGAAGAACTTTGAGATATTAAAACGCTACGGCATGACAAAAGAAGATTACCAAAGAATTGACTTCACTTAAAGATGCTTGATGATTTATTAGAAAGGGCGAAAGAAGGGGATGAATCTGCCGTCGCTAAAATCTATGAGAACTACCGCTCGCTAATCTATGCCTATGCCTTTAAGGTCTTCAAAAATCAGGATGATGCCGAAGAGGTTGTCGCCCGCACCTTTGAAAAGTTCCTCACCTTCCTCCCCAGTCTGAAAAGTGGTAATCTGGCGGGTTGGCTCTTTATCGTCGCCAAAAACGAGATCGCAGAAATCCACCGGGAAAGGACAAAGGAAGAAAGTTTAGAAGCGATGGAAAAATCCCCGCCGCGAGAATCCTCTCCCGCCAATCCCAACCCCGAAGACCTGCTCCTTCAGAAAAGGGATTGGGAGGAATTGGTTAAAGCACTCTTAAAATTACCCAAAGATTACGAGAGGGTCTTAATCTTATATTATCTTGAAGGTTATGAGGTTAAAGAGATTGCCCAGAAGTTAGGCAAGAGTGAAGACATGGTCTGGCAAATTATCTCCCGGGCCAAAAAGAAATTCAAAAATGCCTTAAAACATTCCTCTTGGTTGAGAAAGAGGTATAAATTCATCGGAGGAAAAGATGAAGGGCAAGGTTAATAAATTAGCCGCACTCGTTTTAGAGTTTGACCGGTTTTATAATAAAGAGAGGGAAAAATTAACCGACCCGGTTCTGGTAGAAAAATTCCTCGCCCGATATCCAAAACTCTCAGCAAACGAAAAAAGAAAACTGAGAGAGGAGATTGAATTCTCTCTCTTTTTATGGCACACCTTATCCTCCCGACCGATGCCCGAAGATGCTAAAAAAAGGGTCTGGCAGAGGATTGAAAAGAAGTTAGCCGAGTTAAAAGAGAAAAAGGAAGAAGAAAAAATCACCCTGCCCTTAACCCGACGCGCGGACTTCTTAATCCTTTTTCTCTTTGCCTTGGGAAAGAAGATAATGGGTATTACCCGATTGATGAAATACCTCTTCTTATTGGCAAAGGAAAAAGAAATCTCCTATTATTTTAAGGAGTTCTATTCCTTCACTCCCCACCGACTCGGTCCTTTTGATAAGAATTTATATGAAGACCTAAACCTCCTTCAAAAAGAAGGTCTCATTGAAAAAGTGGGGAGAAAAAAGGTTCGTCTACCCGCGATTGAAAAGGAGATTACTGATTTCTTTGAACCGGATAATGGCTTTACCGAATACCGATTAACGGAAAAAGGGATAAAATTAGCCCGGGGATTAAGAAAAGGGGTGGACAAAAAAATTATTAAGGGGATTCAAGAGATTAAATCAAAATATGGTAAGTACCCACTCTTAAAGTTATTGGAGTATATCTACGAAAATTATCCGGAATATCAAAATAAGTCAAAGGTCTGGCAGAAGATTAAAAGGTTAAAAGAGACCACCTAATTTTAAGTCCTTAATTCCCAAAGAGATATAAAATAAAGGGAAAATTTAGTGTCAGAAAATGGGGGGTATTTCCGTTTTTATTATAGAGGGACAGGAAATCCCTCAATGCTCTTTGAAAATTGGTAAATGTTTCCCACTCGGTCCGGAAAAGGACAAATCCTGGGTGGGAAAGGGGGTGAAAGGTATGGCAGTAAGAAATGCTTTACGGCGAAAGGAGAAATACGAGGTGAAAGTAGACCCCGAGGTTGTGAAACAGCGCTTCAGCGGCCAGAAGGATAATATGGTTGAGCAGGTAGCGGAGATCTTCCCGAATCTCGTTGCCTTAGAAGAAGCCGCAAAGACGGTCTTAGACTCTGAAGGGGTACCGATTACCCTCTATCCGATGTATCTCTCTTATGCGCGGGAGGTCTGGCGGTTAGTCAATAACTTTGGCGGCGATGTCCTCTATAACGAAATCCGAATTGCGGAAAATAAATGGATTGCCCGTGCCCTCTCCGCTGCGGTCTTAGAAAGAATCCGAATTGACATCTTCGGCATCAATCTTCCACCGGTGCCGTAATGAGGGGAATGGAAGGGGGAAGAAGTTCCCCCTTCCAAAGTTTATTAAATGGAGGATTTATGAAAGAACTTATCTTAAAAGAAGGGAAGGAGTTAGAAATCTCCTTCACCAAAATGGATTCCTTATTCTGCCGGTGTTGTCAAAAAATCCCGGCGGCATACTTAAAAAATCTTGATGGGCTGAAAAAGATTTTGCTCCGTTTAGCCCGTTCCTTACCTTTTCCTTTAATCATCCTCTCCGGTTATCGCTGTGAGAAGTATAATAAAAAGGTTGGGTGCGAAAAAGATTCCCCCCACCTTAAAGGGTTAGCGGTTGATTTATTGGTCAAAAGTCCTGAGGAAAGATTCTTCTTAATTAAACAACTACTGCTCATTGGGATTAACCGCATCGTCTTATATCCCGACTTGCCCGCAGTTCTCCATTTTGAACTCCCTCAGAATTCGCCAAAACCGTTCTTCGCTCTCCGCTTAAAAGGGGGAAAAGATGTCTAAGGGTTGGACCAAGTTTCCCAACCATCTCATTGACCAATTAGCAGATTTTAAGGAGACGGAACTTAAGGTCCTAATCTTT
>JBDRVU010000071.1:0-379 GCA_039802085.1 Caldifarciminota bacterium | reverse complement strand
GAGAATCAGTGCCGTGATTAAGAAAGGAAGGATTGCTGTCAATCGAGCAATTCAATCCCTAAAAAAGAAAGGGATTATTCAAGACGAACACTATCCGGGAAGAATCTCTTTATACCGGATATTCTTGAAAGCCTCTGTGGAGAAGGAGAAACCCCCAATCACAACAAGAGAAGCCCTAACCCTAAAGGAGAAAAATCCCTACCAATACAAAAGGGGTGAGGCGGTAAGAGATTTTGCCCTCTGCCCCTATTGCCAATTCTCCGCGCCCATTGCTAAGTTTACCTATATCGCCCATTCCCGAAATGGGAAAAAAGAGTTTCTCCTCTGTCAAAATTGCCAGAAAATCTTTTGGATTTTCACCGGGAGGTAAAAAATGGAG
>JBDRVU010000070.1:0-4632 GCA_039802085.1 Caldifarciminota bacterium | reverse complement strand
GGCACAAGGATTTTGCGGATAGGATAAACAATTTAGAGAGAGTGGTAATGGTAGATAAAGAGTTAAAACCATATTTAGATATTTCCGTCCGTTGGGCGGAACTTTTAACTAGGGAGGTGTAAGATGCAAAAAGGTAGAAACTCTGATGATTTCATAAAAGAAAATGATCTCCAGAGGATAATCAGAGACGGAGACGCCGAGATACTGAATAATTATGCGGAGGAACTTGGTAGAAGATTCAAAGATAAATTAAGGATAACGGACAAGAGAGGAAAGGAAAGAAGTGAACCGGAGCTCTCCACTTCTCAAATAAGAAACATATTAGACGAAATCCAGCGGATATCGGGAAAAGATTTTCAGATTATCAAAAATAGACTCCATCTCCTCCGACCAAAACTCGCTTATACCGCAGGGAGACACGGAGGAAGAGTAAAAGAATTTCGGAAAGTGGTGGAAAAAGCGATAACCTTGATTGAAGATTTGAATCATTTTAGAAACTTTCGGAACTTTATTGAGGCGATAGTCGCCTATCACCGTTATTACGGCGGAGAATAAGGAGGACAAAATGGTTCAACTATTAGGAAAGGTTATAATAAAATCAACCATAGAAGTTAAGACCGGAATGAGAATTGGAGGTCCCACTGAGGGTTTGAAAATTGGGGGAATTGATACTCCTGTTATAAAGGATGCCTATGGGAAACCTTACATCCCCGGTTCTTCACTAAAAGGAAAACTCCGTTCCCTAACGGAGAGGAAGGAAGGAAAATCTTTGGATCCCAAGAGCGGTATTCACATTTGTCAATCAGTCGATGAGTATAAACAGTGTGAGGTTTGCAAAATTTACGGGGTAATGGGTATAACTTCCAATTCGATTCCGCTTTTAACCCGGCTAATTATAAGGGATACTTACCTTGATGAAGGAAGCATCACCGAAGAAATGAAAGAAAATCTTGAATTTCCCTGGACCGAAATAAAGACAGAAATAAACATCGACCGCCGAACAGGAACCGTCAGCAGAGTTGGTGGTCTGAGAAATCCTGAGAGGGTACCGGCGGGGGCAAGGTTCAAAGATTGCGAAATGATTTTTAATCTCTACGAACAAGAAGACAAAGACTTATTAAAGAAAGTATTCGAATCTATGCTCTGGTTGGAGGATGACTATCTTGGGGGAATGGGTTCAAGGGGTTATGGAAAGGTGGAGTTTAAGGATATAGAAATTTATTACAATAAAGCGTCCGATTACGAAACCGGCCAAACTGAATTGAAACCCGAAAGAAAGATTAATGGGAATTGGACCACACCGGCACAAATTGTTGAGCATTTTAAAGAGATAAAAGCAAAACTCCAATAATCTGATGAGATTCCATATCTGCTACCTCAAACCAAAAGGTCCAATCCATCTCGGCGAAAAAGAAGGAAACTTGGAAGGGAGCCTAACTTTTATCCATTCCGATACCCTATTCTCCGCCTTCTGCTCCGCCTTTCATCTTCTCTACGGAAAGGATGAATTGGAGAAACTTCTTAAAAACTTTGAGGATAAGAAGCCCGATTTTTTAATCTCTTCTGCCTTCCCCTATTGGGGAAATCGCCTCTTCTTCCCAATCCTTTTGCATCAAACCTTTGTCAAAAAAGGGGTAAAAAAGGTCCAATTTATAGAAAAGGATGGCTTTGAAGAATTACTAATCGGAGAAAGAGAAGGGGATTGGCAAACAATACCCACTGATAAGGAACCATATTATCCCTGGGAATTGGAAAATATTCCCCGGGTAGCACTTGGTCGTTTAGACAATCATCCGGGAGAGAATTTTTTCCATTTCGGTCAAACAACCTACCGAGATGATGCTGGTCTCTTTTTTATCATCAGATACCAAAATGAAAATTTCCAAACAAAATTTGAAGCGGCGATGCGCCTTTTGGCGGATGAAGGGATTGGTGGTGACCGTTCTTCGGGAAAAGGTTTGATGGAAAAACCGATTTTTCAAGAGATTGAACTCAATGTTCCAGAAGAAGGTGACGGTATTATCACCCTCTCTTTATATTATCCCAATGAAGATGAAGTTTCTAACCTCGCCAATGGATTCTACAACCTAATTGAGCGGAAAGGTTATATCTACTCCCCCTATGGTTCAAGTCTCCGCCGCCGGTCGGTCCGGATGTTTAGCGAAGGTTCGGTATTTCCCAAAGAACCGGAAAAAATTGGGAAGTTGGTCTCGGTCACGCCAAATATCTTCCCCCACCATCAAGTCTATCGGTATGGTTACCTCTTTGCCTTACCTTGTAAAATGGGGATAAAAAATGAAGATTAAAATAAGAATTCTTACACCGGTTCATATTGGTTCTGGGGAAGAGATAAGTCCCCTTGAATACCTGATAGTAAATAACCAGTACCACCGTATCTCAATGGATACTCTCTTTGCTGACCCAGAATTCCAGAAATTGATGGAGGAGTTTATAAAATTGGCGGAGACCCAAAGGTATATCGGCGACGTTTTTCCTACTAGCCTTTTAAGAAGACATCTCCTCTACTCTTTACCAATTACCGGAGAAGCCCAGAATTATCTTAGAAATAATAAGACCGTGGTGAAGGAATTTATTAAATCGGCGGGCAGGGTTTATATTCCTGGTAGTTCATTAAAAGGGAGTATCCTTTCTGCCATCTTCTGGGATTCATTGAAAAAAGCCTATAATTCAGAAACTTTTTGGAATATAAAAACTAAGCAAAGGGTAAATCCCCTATTAGCCAAAGAGTTTATTACTCAGAGTCTTCAGGGTCGTTTTCGCTATGATGAGTTACTTAACTTTGCTTTCTTCCGATTCGCTACGGGGGCGGTTAGGAACCGGTTTGCCCATTGGTTAGACGCTGTTGATAGCGATAGAAAATTGCCCTCTGATGTCCTTCAAATCTCTTTGGCGCGGGTAAGAGGTGCGAGAAGGGGTGGGGCATTACCAATCCTCTACGAAACATTAAAAGAAGGTGTAGAATTTTCGGCTGAGATTAAATCCCAAAATACTATTTTAAGCGAAGGAGACATCCTTTCCATTACTAATCAATTCTACCGCAAAGTTTTAGAAAAAGATGGAAATGAGATAAATACCGATGGTATCCTAATTCGCCTTGGACAAGGCTCAACCGCCTATGCCACATCCTGTTTAATTTTAGCCGAAGAATTGGGGATTCAAAGATATCAAATAAAACCACCCCGCACCCGGAAGCGAATTGATGAAAAAATCCCCTTAGGTTGGGCAGAAATAAGAACAATGGGATAATTATGAAATCACTTTTCATTGCTACTGTTGGGAGAGGACCTGGTCCTGAGGTAGACATTACCAAACCTCTTATTAAATCAATTATCGAAGCGAACCCTACCTTCTTATTATTTTTTGCTACCCCAGAATCCGAAACTAACGCCCAAAAGATTATCAACGAGTTAAAAAGAGATAACAAAAATTCAAAAATTTGTGTTCTTAAAAGTAAAGATGACATTGAGGCTATCTTTAAGGAAATGATCGACGAAATAAATAAATTTTGGAAACAAGGCTATAACCCATCAGAGATAATCGTTGATTACACCACAGGTACTAAACCAATGTCCGCTGCGTTATCGTTGGTTGCCACAAAATTCCGGTGTGCTCGCATAAAATATACCTCAGCAGAAAAAGATGCGGAAAGCAAAGTGATAGAAGGCTCCGAGAGAACAATTACCTTTGAGCCGTTAGGTATATTCGCTTCTTACACAATAGATAACGCTGTTGAATTAATAAAGAGGTATCGTTTTGAATCGGCAATTGCTCTTTTGGAACCCCTACCCAGAGGATTACTCTCTGATAGTGAAAAATTACTTGCTGACAACCTGATTAAAATTGCCCGAGCCTACAATTATTGGGACAAGTTTGAACATATAAAGTTCGCTGGACAATATAAACAAATTGAATTCAAACATCCATTTTTAAAGGGATTTGAAGTGAGCGATAAAACCGTGGAATTAATCCATACTATTGGTAAAACCATAAGAGAAAATAAGATTTCCCATTTTACAATTGTTGATTTAATCAATAACGCAAAAAGAAGAATAGAAGAAGGGAAATATGATGATGCTGTTGCTCGACTTTATCGGGTGGTTGAAATGCTCGCCCAATGGCGACTTGAGTATAAATACAAACAAAATAGCGGGGACATACGAATAGATTGTGTGCCAAAGAAAAGTCAAGAGTGGTTAATTAAGTATAAAGATAATAGAGACGGAAAGATAAAAATCAGTTTGCATGAAGATTATCACCTACTTGAGGACTATGATGATGAACTTGGTAAAGAGTTTAATAAAGATGATAAGTTGAAGGGGTTACTAAAAGAACGTAATGAATCAATATTAGCTCATGGCACAAGACCAATTACTAAGGAAGTAAGTGAAAACTTTTTTGAATATGTCATCCAATATGGGAAAAAATATATAGATAAATTTGAAGAGATACAAAAAGAGTTAACTTTTCCTTGGTGTAAATAACTTTTGCTCTTTGGACAATTTGGTGTTTTATAAAAAGGGGAGAAGAAATGTCGGCTTTATATCTAACCGAACAGGGTGCAAAAATCCTTAGAACCTCAAGTCGGCTAATCATAAAGAAAGAAGATAAAAC
>JBDRVU010000069.1:0-4668 GCA_039802085.1 Caldifarciminota bacterium | reverse complement strand
AGTTGGCATGGTAATAGGCGATGATTGGTCTACCCTTAAAGGTGAGAACCTCTCCCCTTGTCTCCTTTACCGCGCGCCTGGTCAATTCCGTCTCCCAATTCTTTCCTTTATATGCTTGGTCCTTTGCGGGTGAGGCGTAAATATGATAAAAATTTCCTGCGTTATCAAACATCCGATAAATGGCATAGGTCCGAGCCGCCACCGCCTGGGCTTTTGCCGCCGAGAAGTTTTTCTCATTCAGAGGACCAATCTCACAACCGACAACCGAATAGAGATATTCTTCTAATGGTAAAACATTTAAGATATAAATCTTATCCTTCTCTTCCCTTAAAACCACCTCCCCCCTTAATACCAAATCACCAACCCTTAGATAATTTTTTCCGAGCGGGGTAATTTTTATTTCTTTCTCTTTACCGAAAATCCATTTGGGGGATACTTTTGGTTTTAAGACAATCTTCTCACCTTTCTTCATTCTAATTTCACCTAACCGAAAACCTTCTGGCGCGGTGATAATTAAAGAATCGGTAATTTCCGAAAAGAGCAAGACCCGGATTAAAGGCTCCTCCTTAATTTTTGGGGTAATATAAAAACGGGCACAGGTGATTAAGAAAAGGAGGAAAGAGATAAGGCTTAATTTAGATGTGATTATTCTCACCACGGGTATTATAGTGAGGAGGATGAGAAAGTCAAAATGGATAGTTGACAGGATTACTTTTTTATCTTATAATTATTAAGAATGGCGCGGTTTAACCCAAACAGAGTTCCCGAGTTAAAATATCCGGGAAAGGAGGGGAAAATGAAGTTCTTTCTTTCTTTCTTTCTTTTGTTGTCCTACCCACCATTATTCTTGGCCAGTGGATAAAGTTAAGGGACATCCCGACCCCAGTAAATTGGGGTGGAGCTCTTACTTATGGGAGAGAGGATAGACTTTATGCGCTATGCGGTGGTAACACTTCTCTTTTTTATTACTACGATATAAGTGAAAGTACCTGGTATTCTCTTCCCAACACTCCTGCTCCGGTTGGTGAAGGTGGTGCTTTGACTTCTAACTGGGGTGCGGGAAATAGTGGGGAAATGAGAGGCGCCTCTCTTATTTGGGCACTCCGTGGTGGAAACACCCCAGATTTCTGGGAGTTTAACCTTTATAAAGGTGAATGAAAAATTTTCCCACCGCTTCCGGAACCGGTTGGAAAGGGAGGGGCGCTCGCTTATGGTCCCAGTGAAGGCAACTATTATTACGTTTATGCCATCGTTGGTAACAACGACTCTTCCTTTTATCGTTACGGACCAGTTCCAGGCCCGGATTTTCAGCCTCAGAGTAATATTCCACTGAAATGGGAGAGTATGCCGGTTCCTTTACCCTCAGGAGCAAAGGAAGGGGCGAGTTTAGTCTGCGAAGACGCAAGATGGGGTGGTATTCCTGATTCCATGTTTTACAACGAAGGGCAGGTGGATAGTTCCTATCGATGGTGGTATGGTACTACCGGCGGATGGACAAGGACTAGAAAACTTCCTTGGACGATTGGTGCGGGAAGCGCTATGACTTCACCAAGGGGAGTAGCTGGTGATCACCGTCTCTATCTTCTCCGAGGGAGGAACACAAATAGGTTTGACTGGCGAGCAGTCGGAAGCGAAACCTGGCATGGGCATCCACTTCCCTCTGAAGAAGAAGTAGGAGGGGGTGGAGCACTTGCGATTGGTCCTTATTACGGTAATACTTATGGAATCTATGCCCTCGTTGGTAATAACAAGCGCTCTTTTTATGTCCTTCCCAGACCAGGGGAGGAAGGTGGTAGTCAGTTGAGTTCTCTAAAAACCTCTCCCTTTAGCCTATTCCTCTATCCTAATCCATTAAAATCAAGAGGAAAGATATTTTTCTTCTTAGAAGAAAAGGAATTGATAAATCTATCCCTTTATGATGCGGATGGCCGAATAAAGAAAAACCTCTTCCTGGGTGAATTGCCGAGGGGAAGGCATTCTTTTTCTTTTAAGAGAGAAGAAATCTCTCCCGGTATCTATTTTCTCATTCTCAAGACGAAAAAAGGAAAGGAGATAAAAAAAGTAATTATAAACTGAGAAAATGTTTGGGTTAAACCGCGCTCCATCTTTGATGAAACGAATGATAATCTCTATCCTTCTTCTTTTTCTTCCCCTAAGACCACAATTTTTTCGCGGTTCAATCCCTTTTCCAGAAGATAGCCCAGGAGTCATTTCCCCTGCTATCTTTTATAATCATCTTAACAATAAATTATACCTTGGAGAGGCTTTTGATGCTCTGGCAGTTCTTGATGGTACAACCCTCCAAACTATTAAGAGAATAAATTTTCTTGGTGACTGGGGGGAAGCGGTGTGGGTTAGAGAGAATAATCGCTTCTATCTGCCGGGGGATAATCGCTTCACCAACTTTTCCTTCTTTTTCGTTTTTGATTGTGAAACTGATAGTCTAATAGATTCCATTATGCTAAATTTTATGGGTTTACTACCTCAGAGTGTAATTTATAATGAGGGCAATAACCGAATTTATATTAATGAATATTACTTTGACACCTTAGGAAGAGAAAGGGGACATATTATCGTTCTGGATGGTCAAAGCCATAGAATTCTTGATACAATTAAGACATTCGGCATTCCATCTCATCTTCGCCTTAATCCCAATAATGGCCATCTCTACGCCTCTTGTAGAAAAGGAGTATATGGAGAGAGTTTATATTATTGTCTTAATATCATTGACTTAGAAACTAACCAGATTCTTGATACAACGATAAGAGGGAAAAAGTTCTTTCCCTACTCCAACCGGTATGGTGATTTATTTTTCAACTCAATTTTAAATAAGTTCTACCTAAATGCTAATACCGAAATTCTCGTGATTGATGCCCTCGGAGAGACCCTTCTTACGAGAATTGATGCCGGCAATGGAAAATTTCTCTTCAACCCGACAAGAAATAAACTCTATATCTCTAATGGTGGTTTCATTTCTATTATTGATTGCTTTCAAGATAGTGTGGTAAAAATTATCCGGAGAGGCGGTCCAGTAAGTTTTCAATCCTGTGCTGCCTATAACGAAAGGGAGGATAAGGTCTATATTGTTGCGGAGGGTGAGGATAGTTCTTTTGACCCAATAAATTTACTAATAATTGATGGGCAAACTGATACCATTATTGAGGAAATCCGATTTCCCGGGGGAATTTTAGGTATATCTTTTGACAACACTCATAATCGTCTTTATCTTATGGAATATTTTGGAAGTGAAGGCATCCCAACCCTTGACGTGATTGATGGAAGGAGTAATCAGATTGTTGAAACAATTGTTACCGGAGCATTTCTTACCGGTACAATCATCTGGAATCCCCTGAATAATAAGTTGTATGTTGGCTTGATGGACAACCCCGAAGACTATCACGGGCATATTGTAGTAATTGATGGGGAGAGTCACCGCTTTATTAAGGATATACCAGTAGATTGGCATCCACATTACTTTACTTTTAATACAAGAAGAAATAAAATATATTGCGGATGTGAGAGGATGGGGAGAATAGCGGTAATTGATGGGGAAAGAGATACAATCACTAATTTTATTAATCTCGGCTCTCCGGTTGGAAGATTAGAGTATAACCCAGTTAATAATAAGATTTACTGTGCTAATTGGAGAAACGGTTTAGCGGTGATTGATGGGGAAGGCGATACCCTCATCACCTATGTTTCCCTTCCCTTTCCTCCTTGGTGGACCCTTCTTTGGACTCCGGATTTAAATAAAGTCTACTGCGGATTGACTGACCAAGTAGCGGTTATTGATGGGGCAACGAATCGAATTTTAAGAATTGTTCCCAGTCCGATTACCGGTGCCTACCAGTGGAGTTATGCCTATAATAAGAAAAATAAAAAACTGTATATCACCTATTACGGTCTCCCCCATCAAGTGGGAATCGGGGTCCTTGATTGTCTCTCCGATACCTTTATCAAGTTCTACCAGTTTTCCGATTTCGCTTGGGGGACGGCTTGGAGTGAGCAGAATAATAAAATCTATTTCTCCGTAGATGACGGAATTGGCGTAATTGATGGTGAGACCGATTCCCTACTCCGTTATACCCATATTCCAGCAGCAATCTATGATTTAATTTGGAACCCAGAAAATAATAAAGTCTATGGTGTCTTGGACATAGGTGGTATGGTGGTGATTGATTGTGAGACCGATAGTATCCTCCAAATTACCGGGTTAAGGGATTACAACTATGGGGATCAACCCTTAGCCCTAAATTTGGAAAATGACCGGGTCTATCTCGCCTCCGAAGAGAAAAGTCGGATTTTCTTCTTCACCGGAGAGGAGATTGGCATTAGGAATCCTTCGGCAGAGAAATTAGGACAAAAAATAATGGTTTATCCCAATCCGGCAAAGGGTTTGATTAAAATTGTTTCGCACCTTGAAGGAGGGGATAAGAAAATCAAAATCTATGATGCCCTGGGAAGATTGGTTAAGGATTTATCTCCCTTAAAGGAAAGAGGGGAAATCATTTTATCGCCAGCCAATTTTCCTTTTAGTTCCGGTGTCTATATTTTAAGGGTTGAGGCAAAAAAGAAATCATTTACTCAAAAATTCATCTGGCAGAGGTAAGCCAATTTATTAAACTTGCCTTTTTCTTTTTGTCAATTATAATTAAAAAATATGAAGGT
>JBDRVU010000068.1:0-4672 GCA_039802085.1 Caldifarciminota bacterium | reverse complement strand
ATAATTTCTCTAAACCTCTTCATAGTCCTATCTAATAGAAACGGAAATACCTCCCAAAATCTGACACTAAATTTTTTGCCTATATCTAAACCCTCTTCTTTTAAAGACTTATTTTGTGGTATCTTAGAAGCAGGATTTCACTTGCAAATTGAGAAAAATTCTTTATAATTTCCTATGCGAAAGGGATTAGTAATCATTCCGACTTATAACGAGGCGGGAAATATCTCAGAGATAATCCCCAAAATCCTCACCCAGTCCCCTGAATTAGACCTCTTAGTAATTGATGATGCCTCACCCGATGGCACCGCAGAGATTGTGGAAAAAATGAGAAAAGATAATCCGCGAATCCATTTAATCCAGCGTCCAAAGAAATTAGGATTAGGTACTGCTTATGTCCTTGGCTTTAAATATGCCTTAGAAAGAAATTACGATTATGCCATTGAAATGGATGCGGACTTCTCCCACTCTCCTGACGACTTACCCCGGTTGATTAAAGAACTAAACGACGCAGACTTAGTTATCGGCTCTCGCTATTGCCAAGGGGTCTCAGTAGTTAATTGGCCAATGAAGAGGCTTTTATTAAGTTTCTTCGCTAACCTCTATGCCCGAAAGTTTACCGGTTGCCCAATTCACGATCTCACCGCCGGCTTTAAGGCTTACAAAAGGGAGGCATTGGCTGGAATTAACTTGGACCAAATAAAATCAGATGGCTACGGGTTCCAGATTGAGATTGACTACTACATCTGGCGTAAGGGTTTTAAGGTAAAGGAAATTCCCATTATCTTTGTTGAGAGGAGGGCAGGCATTTCTAAGATGTCAAAAAGGATAATCTACCAGGCATTCTTTTTAGTCCTCCGCCTCTTCTTAAAAAGACTTTTCGGGGAAGATGATTGAAATGTTTCTTTTCCCCCAAGGAAGTATTGAGAGTCCCCTGGGAATTATTCTTATTTCTCTTTTCTTCGGTTATTTCTTAGGTGGTATCCCTTTCGGGTATCTTTTGCCACTTCTCAGAGGAATTGATATCCGGTCTTACGGTAGTAAAAATATCGGTTTTACCAATGTCGCCCGAAATTTGGGTTTTACCTTCGCTTTGCCGGTCTTTCTCTTAGATTTTGCCAAAGGATTCCTACCCACATTTTTTGCTCGGAATTTAGAACTTTATCCCCTTTATATCGGATTGGGTTCGATTTTGGGTCACCTCTTTACCCCTTTTCTCAATTTTCGTGGTGGCAAAGGAGTAGCAACAACCTTTGGGGTAATTTTGGCTCTTCAGCCGAAGATATTTCTTATTGGTGCCGTTGCCTGGCTTATCTTCTTTCTCCTTTTCTCTTATGCCTCCCTTTCTTCTTTAATCTTTACTTTCATTTTAATTCTCTCTTCTCTTCTCTTCCCTCTTCAATTATCCGAAAGGTTAATTTTTCTCTTCGTCTCTTCTCTTATTATCCTAAAACACATCCCGAATCTTAAAAGACTCCTTCAACATTCGGAACCAAAGACTCAGTTCGGGGAAAAAAAGAGAAAAAAATTAGAAATCATAAGACCTCCCCTCTTTTTCTTTGGTGCGGGAAGATGGGCACAGAGTCTTTCCTTCCTTCTTGCCCCAAAGGCGGAAAAAATTATTCTCTGGGAAGGTAAGAAAGAAAAAGGAGAAAGGTCAAAGGAAATTCCCGATAGTATTCCCTTTCCGGAAAATATTCAATTTGCTACATCTTGCCTGCCCCATTTAAAAAATTCCGCAATCATCTTTTTCGCTCTCCCCTGCTTTGCTTTACGGGAGGTATTGAAAAAAAATTACCAATCAATTCCCAAAGAAACAATTTTGATCTCCACCATTAAGGGTATTGAAAAAGAAACCCTGAAATTACCCTCCCAAATCATTAATGAGTACCTACCCCAAAATCCGATTTTCATCCTCGCTGGTCCCGGCATCCCCTATGAAATTAGCCAAAGAAAACCATCCGCCTTGATTTTAGCAGGAAAGGATATATCATTGGGTAAAGAAATGCAAAAATTTCTATCAACTGATAACCTCCGGGTTTATCTTTCAAAAGACCAGATTGGTGTAGAATTTGGGGGTGCCTTAAAAAATGTTATCGCCATCGCCTGTGGTATTATTGATGGCAAGAACTGGGGGATAAATGCCAAATCCGCCCTTATCACTCGGGGTTTGAAAGAAATCAGACAACTCGCCCAATCCTATGGTGCCCGAGCAGAAACCCTATCGGGTCTTGCCGGGGTGGGTGATTTAATCCTTACCAGTTTTTCCCCTCATTCCCGAAATTACCAGTTAGGGTTAGAAATTGGCAAGGGTAAAACGATAGGAGAAATTAGAAAAGATATAACCGGCGTAATTGAAGGGGTTGATACCTGTGTCAGTGCTTACCAATTGGCAAAAAAGAGTAATTTAGAACTACCGATAATTGAAGAAATTTATAAAATCATCTATAACGGGGCTGACCCGGAAAAGAGTTTACAAATTTTACTCACCCGGGATTTGAAAGAGGAATAAAATGGAAACAGAAAAAAAGAAGATTTATACCCTAAAAGAAATTGCTCAGCAATTGAAAGTCCCTTATCATACCATCTCTTATTGGGAGAAGAAATTTGCGGTAAAACCAGTAAAAAGAAATCGGAAATCTTCCTTCTTTGATGCCAAAGCCATTGAAGAGTTTGACTGGATAAAATTCCTGATAAAAAAAGAAGGTTATTCAGTGGCTGGTGCCAAAAAGCGATTGCAAAATATTAAAAAAAGAGAAAGGAAAGGAATTTTGGAGAAACCGGATATATTTTCTTTGATAAAAAAGGAGATTTCCGAAATACTGGAAATTTTAAATGACCGGCCGGAAGACACGGATTTTATTTCTGAGTAAAAATTTTATCGGTGTTTTCCGGTATTTTCAGGGAGGGCATATGTATTACTCAACGATATTTTTAATCGTCATTGTTATCATTATCCTTTCTTCTATGATAAAAATCCTACGGGAATACGAAAGGGGAGTAATCTTTCGGCTTGGGCGTTTTGTCGGGGTGAAAGGACCAGGGCTCATTATCTTAATCCCTTTTATTGACCGGATGGTAAAAGTTAGTTTAAGAACCATCACAATGGATGTCCCGCCCCAGGATGTGATCACCCGGGACAATATCTCCGTCAAGGTGAATGCGGTCGCTTACTTCCGTCCCTTCAATCCGGAAAAGGCGGTAATTGAAGTAGAAGATTACTTATATGCCACATCACAGATTTCCCAGACCACTTTAAGAAGTGTTCTGGGAGAATACGAACTTGATGACCTATTAACCAAAAGGGAATTAATCAACCAGCGTCTGCAACAAATCATTGACAAACAGACCGACCCTTGGGGAATTAAAGTCTCAATGGTTGAGATAAAGCACGTGGACATTCCGGATGAGATGCGCCGGGCAATCGCCCGCCAGGCCGAGGCGGAAAGGGAAAGGAGAGCGAAAGTAATCCATGCCGATGGTGAATATCAGGCAGCGGAGAAACTGAAAGAAGCAGCCAGCACCCTCTCCCAAATCCCACAAGCGATTCAACTCCGCTTCCTCCAGACTTTAACCGAAATCGCCACTGAAAAGAACTCAACCATAATCTTTCCCGTACCCATTGACCTTTTAACTTCCTTTATTAAAAAGCCAGAAAAGGGAGAGAGCGGATAAAAATGTGCTGACTTCATTTTTCCCCTTTTCTCTTTACGTTATTGCCCTGGCGGTCATCACCATTGTTTTACTTTTCACCAACCTCCTGGGTAAATGGACGATATTTGTCCTTATCGCCAGTTGGTTTCCCGCGGTCATCTGGCTTGTGAGTATCATTCTCCTTCTTGTCCAATATTACGGTTGACGTATACTTATCCTTATCCTCCCATTTCCGGCAATCATCTTCTTTACCTTCTTACTCTATAAAATATTAGACTACTTCTTTTAATTTAGAAAAATAGCGACAAACGAATGAAGGAAAGATGCTTGTATTGCCCAATATCAGGAATGTCGGTTATTAAAAAGAGAAAAATCAAATTGACTTTTAAGAGCGAAGAGGTCTTTCTTAACGAATTGGGTTATTCTGGTAAAGACAAGACTTCAGAAGCGAAAGGAGATTGACAAAAACAATTTTTTCGGGAAAATTAGGAGATGACAAAAACCTTCTTCATTAAGACTTATGGCTGTCAAATGAACCTCTATGATGAAGGGATTGTTCGAGAAATCTTAAAAAGGGAAGGCTATAAACCGGGTAAAGAAGAAGAAGCCCAACTATTTTTAATTTTAACCTGCGCGGTACGGAAGCATGCGGAAAGAAGAGCCCTCGGCTTTCTCTCCTCCATCCAAAAGTTAAAAAAAGAAAGACCAGAGAGAAAAATTGGTGTTTTGGGTTGTCTGGCAAAGGCATTAGGAGAAAAAATCCTTTCCCTTGGGGCAGACTTTGTCTTAGGACCGGACAATTATCAAAAATTACCGGAGATGATAAAAGATTCGGTAATTGGGGTAGAAACTACGGACTCTTCTACTGAAACCTACGAGGAGTATCCGCCCGAACCAAAAGGTGTCAGTGCCTTTCTGGCGATTATGCGCGGTTGCGACAACTTCTGTTCCTATTGTATTGTTCCCTATTGCCGGGGAAGGGAGAGGTCAAAGAAATTCCTAAAGGTTTTGGCAGAAGCGG
>JBDRVU010000067.1:0-4681 GCA_039802085.1 Caldifarciminota bacterium | reverse complement strand
AATTCTTTAAAACCTTCTGCCGGAATTCGTGGGGTGTAAGTAAATAGTCATCAGGCCAATTAAGTTTTATCCCGGCATTGGTCGCCAGTAAATCCCTAATAATTATATCCTTTAAGAGATAGACCTTCCCATCCTTTCCATAGACCCCTTGGGGTAATTCTTCAATCTTCTTCTCCGAGAAAGAGATTGGTGCTCCCCATCTTTTTAGTTGTTTACAATACCAGGTAGTATTTAATAAAGAGAGGTTAGCCACCGCCACACTGCGCTTGAAAGGGGCTTTATAGTTATTGACATCCGAAGGCGTCTCCTGAACGAACCAGAGGGGGAAGGTATCATTATCACCATTAGTGAAAAGGACCGCTCTCTCCCCTTCGCAGGAGATGAGCATATTATAACCGTATTCTGCCGGAATCATATTAAAGCGTCGGGTGACATTCGGATAATTAAAAAGAACGCTAAGACAAGGGAGAATAGCCAAAATTATTAGAATACCATAAGAAGCGATATTTCGTAAAGGGATCTTTAATTTCCTAATCCATAATTGGAAAACCTCAGCCAGGAAATAGTAAATCCCGAGACCGATAAAAATTGCAAAGAAGACATAGGAGAAGGCATAAAAGTAATCACGTTCGCGCACCTCCCGAAATTTTAAGTGTTCTCTCGGGTCCGAAGGAGAATACTTTAAGTTGAGATAAGTTAAAAGACCCAATGAGGCAACCAAAAAACAGAGAAAGATTAATAGAAATGATTTCTTTTCATTTTTATAATGTTTATACATACCAAAAAAGCCAAGAAAGATTGGGACGAGACCAACAATAAACCAAGGGGTAATCCGGTAGAAGATATCAAAATTCTGCTCCCCCGCCCACTGCCAGAAGAGATACCTTAAATAGAATTTTATCTGCTCCCAATAAGCGGGGATTAATCCGATATAAGGGGTAGAGTTGGGATAATTGCGATAGTCTTCTTCGGTTAAGAATTGGGTCTTTCGGGGATAGAGTTTCATTGGGTCATACTGCTCCCTTTTTAAGACGCCAACAAATTCCCGCCAGCGCGTGGGAGCAACTTCGTTGATTGCTGGTTCTCGGGCACTCCTCACCATCAAGTAGAATTGAACCGTAGAGGCTAAAAAGATTAGGAGCAGACCAAAAAAGACATATCTGCCATCTAAACGCTTCTTAGAATAAAGGTAGAAAAGGTAGAAAAAATAGAGAAGCCAGAGCAAGAAAAAGAAGCCCGCTTTATTTTTTAATAAATCAATCATCGCCACTGTCGGTGAAGCTAAGAAGAGGACAAAATAGTCAACCAGTTCCAAGCCGGCAAAGAGAACAAATACCAAATAAAGTATTAAAAGTTCAATTATCCTCAATTCTAAAATTGCCTTTCGGTCGACAACTAAACCATAGATTAAAAGGGGAAGGAATATCATCATGGGTGTGAAGTGTATCCCAGCGCTTAAAAACAGAAGGAAGATAGCAAATAAGACCAGACGGTTATCGGTTTCTCCTTTTTCTCTCTTCTCCCGCCAGAGGAGAGCGAAATAGAGGACAACTAAGGCGATAATAACACAAGGGGTATAAACCTCGGTTTCAACTGAATTGTCCCAGAAAGAATAGGCAAATCCTAAAAATAGTCCGGCGATCACCCCGGAAAAGTGAAGAAAAATCTTAGAGATAGTTTTCTTCTCAATTTCTAAGAGTTTCACAACCAGGAGATAGATAAGACCACAAGAGATTGCTCCCATCAAAGCGGTAAAGAAATTTAGCCGATAGGCAACCTCTTTACTTACCGGAATGAGGGAGAAAATCCGACCGATATTCATATAAAGAGGGGTCCCCGGGGGATGGGGAATACCCAAAATATAACTGCAAGCGATTAACTCTCCGCAGTCCCAGAAAGAGGCGGTAGGCGCCAGAGAGTAGAGAAAGACCCCAAAAACAATTGCTACGGTTAAAAGAAAAAAAATAAATTTTATTGCCCATCTTTGGGAAAAAATGCCCAATGTTTTTTGGGACGATGACACTTCTTCTCGTATTTCCCCTGAAACCTTAATTTCTTCGTGCATCCTCTATTTTAATAAAATAAATTAGAAAGTCAATACGATACATTATTGACTTTTGATAATTTTCTTATATTATTTTTTATGGCACATGCTTATACACCGGGATTAAAGGTTGCGGAAAGAAGTAAGGTAGTAAAAGAAAGAAGACTCCCAATTCCCGGGGAAATTCTTACGGAGAAGGGAGCAAAGGTTAAAGGTGAAGATATTGTGGCTCGGACTAACTTACCTGGGAGTGTAAAGCCAGTTAATGTTTGTGGTCTTTTGGGAGTGCCACCCGAGGATATAAGGGAAGTAATGCTAAAGAAAGAAGGAGACCCACTAACCGAAAATGAGATAATCGCTCAGACCAAAGGTTTTTTTGGTCTTTTTAAATCTTCTGTTAAGTCACCAACCAAAGGGACAATTGAAAGTATCTCGGAGATCACCGGACAGGTGATAATTAGAGAAGCACCCCAACCAGTTCAGGTTTCTGCTTATATTGATGGGATAGTGGAAGAGATTTTTCCTAATCAGGGAGTAAGGATTGTTAGTTATGCCACTTTAATCCAAGGGATATTTGGAATCGGTGGTGAAGCCCGAGGAGAAATTATGCCAGTGGCGAATTCTCCCGACGAAGTATTAGACGAATCATCTTTTAATGAAAGGATGAGTGGTAAAGTAGTTATCGGCGGTTCCCTGATTACCCTCGGGGGGATGAAAAGGGCAAAGGAATTAGGCGTGAAAGGAGTTGTTGTTGGTGGGATTGAAGATGACACAATTAAAACCTTTTTAGGCTACGACATCGGTGTAGCGATAACCGGACACGAAAATTGCGGAGTTACCTTAATTGTTACCGAAGGTTTTGGCAAGATGCGGATGGCAAGGAAAACATTTGAACTTTTAAATTCCCTTTCCGGAAAAATCGCTTCCATCAATGGCGCAACCCAGATTCGAGCGGGGGTGATGCGTCCGGAGGTGATTGTTGCCCAAGACAGCATTGGGGAGATAAGTTCGGATAAACCTTATGAGACTGGTTTAGAAATCGGGATGACGGTCCGCGTCATTAGAGAACCTTACTTCGGGCTTTTGGGTAAGGTTGTCAGCCTACCAACTGAGTTAGAAGAAATCGAAACCGAATCCAAGGTCCGAATTTTAGAGGTGGAATTGGAGGATGGAAAGCGGGTAACGCTTCCCCGAGCAAATGTCGAGATTTTTGAAACTTAACTTACTTATTATAACCATCCTTATTTTAAGCACAGCAATTTATGGGGATGATAGACCAGTCGGTTTTAAGCCCCTCAATAATGGAATTGGGGCGAGAGAAGTTGGTATGGGTGGTACCGGAGTTACTTCCGCGGAAGGAGGATTTTCTTTTTACTTTAATCCGGCACTCTCCGGCATGGCGAATAAAATCTTTTTGCATTTAAGTTATACCGATTGGTTTCTTGACACCTACCAGAGTGGCCTATTTTTTCTCCGGCCAACCAAATTTCTCAACTTAGGTTTTGGACTGATCTTCTTTGATTACGGCAAATTGGAGTTACGTTCTGATAAACCCGAAGACCCGGTTGGAGAATATTCGCCGAAGGATCTGAGTTTGTATTTCAATCTCGCCCGTTCTCTTTCTAAGAGACTATCGTTGGGCACTTCTCTTCGGTACTTCTACGAACGAATCTATCAAGAAGAGGCAAAAGGGTGGGGATTAGACCTCGGCCTTCTCTATCAGGTAAGTGGTTGGCGGATTGGATTTTCTTACTTAAATTGGGGGGATGTCTTAAAATTTAAGCGCGAAGCATTTTATCTCCCCGCGTCCTGTCGCTTGGGAATTTCCCGTTACTTTTTAGTAAATAATTTTTCCTTCTGGCCCGCTTTCGATCTCACCTATTCCCCTTACGAAAAAAAATGGCGGTTCTTTCTTGGCGGAGAGGTCAATTTTAAGGAAACTATTTCATTCCGATTCGGTTATGCGAAGGATTCACCAACTTTTGGTTTAGGTTTGAAATGGGGAATCTTTCAATTTGATTATTCCGGAATCATCAAAAAGGAATTTCCCACTCCTTGTCATTACTTCACCTTTTGTTTGAAAACTGGCTATTGACAAGAGAGCAATCTTTCATAAGATAAAGAAAATGTTTAAGTTATTTTCCTTACAGGGTAAATTTTTGGGGCAAGTTCCTATTAGAATTAGTGGGGCAGTAGCTCAGTTGGGAGAGCACCTGAATCGCACTCAGGAGGTCGGCGGTTCGAATCCGCTCTGCTCCAATCAACAATGGTTCCAAAAAGGGTATTCTTCACCAAAGGAGTAGGAAAACATCGAGACCGCCTCTCCTCTTTTGAGGCGGCGTTACGCGACTCCGGTATCGCGCAATTCAATATCGTTCAGGTCTCTTCTATCTTACCGCCTGGTTGTAAGATTATCTCCCGTGCCAAAGGTTTGGAATATCTCGTTCCGGGAGAGATAATCTTTTGTGTTATGAGCACAAACTCTTCTAATGAACCACACCGACTAATTGCCGCTTCGGTGGGTTGCGCGATTCCCAAAGATAAAAATCAATATGGTTATCTTTCCGAATACCATTCCTTTGGGGAGACCGAGGCGAAAGCCGGAGATTACGCTGAGGACTTAGCGGCGCAGATGCT
>JBDRVU010000066.1:0-4718 GCA_039802085.1 Caldifarciminota bacterium | reverse complement strand
CCAAAACTTCTTTTGGGTATTACTTTCTTATCTTCTTCTCACCCTCGCCTACTCTTTCTTCTTAAAGGACATTGTCATCTTAGACCTATTGGTAATCGCCTTCGGCTTTGTCCTCCGGGCCCTGGCCGGAACCGTCGTGATTGGTGTCAATCTTTCGGTTTGGCTTTTTATCTGCACAATCCTCCTTGCCTTATTTTTGGGGATAACCAAAAGGAAGGCGGAAATTACCCTTTTAGGCAATTCGGCAATTAACCACCGGAGTGTTCTCTCCCACTATTCCCACAATTTTTTAGACCAGATGACTTCGGTAGTGACCGCAGCCACGGTCGTTTCTTATGCCATCTATACGGTAGCACCGGAAACCGTAGTCAAATTCGGAACGGATAAACTGATCTTCACCATCCCTTTTGTTCTTTACGGCATCTTTCGTTATCTCTATTTAATCTACCATGCGGAATTCTTGGAAAATCCAGAATGGGCATTAGTTAAAGACCCTCCGTTAACCATCGCTATTCTTTTATGGGCTTTATCTGTCGTTTTAATTATTTACTTAAAATGGAGTTAATATGTCTGAGGTTTTTGTCTTAAAAACAAGCCCGGAAAGGGTGATAGAAGATTACCGCCGAATAATGAAGATGGCGGGATACGAAGAAAAGGTGCCAAAAGAAAGAGAACTTATCATAAAATTGAATCTCTCCTGGACGATATTCTATCCCGCTTCCTCCTCTCCCCCCTGGCAGTTAGAAGGTGTCCTCTCCGCTCTTAACGATTTTGGCTACGATAAGACAAAACTTTATCCTGTGGAGAATAAGACCGTAGTGACCAATGCCCGAAAAGGGGCAAAAAATCAAGGCTGGCTTTCAGTCTTAGAAAGATACGGCATCCCATTTTACCCACTACCGGAACAAGAATGGGTAAAATTTACGCCCAAGGCATCTCTCCTTAAATTAGATAAGATATTTCCCGAAGGGATTTATGTCCCGAAAATGTTTTTTGGCAAAAGCATAATTCATTTACCAACGATGAAGACCCACGGTCATTCTATTACCACCGGTGCGATGAAGAATGCCTTCGGTGGGCTCTTAAAAGAAGTGAGACATTACGGTCATGAGTTTATCCACGAAGTTTTAGTTGACCTGCTAATTATGCAAAAAGAAATCCATCCCGAAGTCTTTGCGGTAATGGATGGCACGGTTTGTGGTGATGGCGCCGGACCAAGAACCATGATTCCTTATATTGGCAATTTAATCCTCGCCTCCTTTGATTCAGTAGCAATTGATGCGGTGGCGGCAAAAATTATGGGTTTTGAACCATTAAAGATTGATTACTTAAGGATTGCCCACGAGATGGGCTTAGGGATTGCCGATTTAAATAGAATTAAGGTTATCGGGGAAGAAATCTCCGGAATGAACTTCGGCTTTAAGACGAAAAGAAGTTTTGTCATCTTTGGCGACCAAGCCTTACGCAAAGGTTTTTTAAAACCATTAAAAAAAATTGCCCTCCACTCTCCCCTGTGGATTTGGGCGCCAATCGCTTCCACCATCTATCACGATTACCTCTGGTATCCTTTAATTGGTCATTGGCGAAAAAAACGCTTCCTGAAGACAAAATGGGGGAAATTATTTCTCTCCTATATCGGCAAAGAGGAATGAAGGGCTCCTATCTCTTACTCTTAAAAAATGATAAGGAACAAATAATCAAAGTTGGGGCATTGGGAAAGATAAATTTTCGCCCTGGTTATTACCTTTATGTTGGTTCCGCCTTGAATAACTTAGAAAAAAGAATAAAACGGCACAAAAGAAAAAGGAAGAAGAAATTCTGGCATATTGATTATCTCACAACCAAGTTTCAATTTCTGGGGGCGAAGGGATTTCCGCCCGCTAAAAAGAACGAATGCCAAATCGCCTCTCGCTTAAAGAAAAACTTCTTTTCCATAAAAAATTTTGGCGCAAGCGACTGCTCTTGTCCCTCCCATTTATTCTATTTTCCCAACCCACTGCCGATTAAAAAATTTACCCTTGACAAAGGCAAGTTTTCCAGTATCATAAGTGTTTAGAAAATGAGAAGAAAGATAAAAGGAGAAAAAAGAAGGGAAAACCTTCTAACGCTCCGCGCAATTGAGGAGGAAATATGATTCAGGAATTCCAGAAAGGTGGCGGCATAATGTGGTTTTTATT
This sequence comes from Caldifarciminota bacterium, assembly GCA_039802085.1. Classification (GTDB taxonomy): domain Bacteria; phylum Hydrothermota; class Tepidihabitantia; order Tepidihabitantales; family JBDRVQ01; genus JBDRVQ01. The sequence goes on along the minus strand of JBDRVU010000066.1, from coordinate 2,541 downwards.
AGCCTGTATCATTATCGCCGTTGCCTTAATCATTGAAAGGCTAATTACCCTTTTCTTTGTGGCGACACTTAATGCCAAAAAGTTTGTGGCGAATTTAATAAACCGGATTGAGAACGAGGGGATAAATTCTGCTATCGAATACTGCCAATCGGTTCGTAGTCCGGTAGCTCGGGTTTTGCTCCCTGCCTTACAAAAATATGACCAAGGTCGCGAAGCGATGGAGGAGGCGATAATGCGGGCTGGTACCACTGAACTCGGCTTTCTTGACCGAGGCATGCAACTGATGGGCGGCATAATTGTCGTTGCCCCCTTCTTTGGATTTTTAGGCACCGTCACCGGAATGATTCGGGCCTTCGCCGCCGTAGCCGCGGTTGGTGAAGTAGAACCCACGGTTGTAGCTGCGGGTATCGCCGAGGCATTAATCACCACTAAATGGGGATTAATGATTGCCGCCCCACTCTCCATCATCCATATCCTCTTCCAACAAAAGATTAACGGTTATACCAAAGATATGGAGACCGCTACTGCCACCTTAATTGACTATTTGGTAAGCAAGAAATCATAAGGATAAAGTATGCTTTTGAGAAAAGAAGAGAGAAAAGGACCCTCTATCCCTACTGCCTCTTTGGGCGATATCGCCTTCCTTTTAATCATCTTTTTTATGGTCACTTCCATCTTCTCCCGGGAAAAGGGCTTAAAAATCGTTTTACCACCAAAAGGGGAACAAGTTAAGTTAAAGAGCGAAAATATCCTCACGGTCCTGGTTAACCCTTATGGCGAAGTATCAATTTCTGGGGAAAAGATAACCTTACGGGAATTAAGAGAAAGAGTTCGCTCGGCTTTGGATAAGAATCCAGAATTAGTTGTCGCCCTAAAGGTTAGTCGCAACGCCCCTTACAAAACGATGATTGACGCCTTTGACGAGTTAAAAGCGGCAAAGGCAGAAAGGATTAGTTTGGCACCGGTAAAGGAGGGAGAATGAGAAAATTTACCTTAAAAAGACCGGCACCTGAGATTCCCACTGCTTCCACCGCAGATATCGCCTTCCTGCTCATTATCTTCTTTATGCTCACAACAGTTTTAAGAACTGAATACGGCTTGAAGGTAAATCTTCCGGGTGCGGAAAGCACCGAACGCATTTTAAAAAGGAAAAATATCATCCACATCTGGGTTGATAAGACACGCCGCATGTCAATTGACGATAACCTTTTAGAGATATCCGGAGTTACTACGGTAATGCAACAAAAGGTTCTGGATAATCCAGAACTAATCAGTGAAGTCTTAGCAGATAAAGAGGTTGATTACGGAAGGGTGAATGATGTCCTTGAGGCGTTGAAAGAAGCCGGGGCATTTAAAATCTTATTCGCGACGGAATACGAAGAAGGAGGATAAAAATGGAGGGAAAGAAGCCAATTAGGGAATGGGATTGGGACAGTTATTACGCCATTTCCTTTCGGGTCGGGATGGTTCTCTCTTTAGCTTTTACCTGTCTGAGTTTTGTCCTGATGCCGAAAGAGGTTCGGTATAAACCCTATGTTCCGAGAAAAGAGGTAGAAACGATTATGGAGCAGCTCCCTCCAGAATTACAAGAACTTACCGAACCACCACCGGTGGAAAGACCAAAATTGGCGGTGGAAGCCGAAAAAGGGGAAGAAGCGGAGGAAGCAACTATTGCGCCAACTGAATTCAAAGAAGTTATTCCCAAAAAAGCTGATGAAACAGAAATCCCTGTTGTTCCTTACTGGAAAGTAGAGGAAAAACCAAAACCAATTTATATTCCCAAACCATCCTATCCGGAAAGAGCCCGCCAGGCGGGAATTGAAGGACAAGTTGTGGTGAAAGTCCTTTTAGACATTGATGGTTCGGTAATGGAAGTTGAACTATTAAAATCTTCGGGAAATGAGGCATTAGATGAAGCAGCGGCTAACGCGGCGCGCCAAGCAAAATTTACCCCGGCAAAACAAAGAGAAATTCCAGTTCGGGTTTGGGTCTCAATTCCCTTTAATTTCAGTCTTCGCCAATAATGATAAAAAAGCAAAAAGTGAAATTACCTAAGGTTCAAAATTTGGACCTTAGGATTTTTAATGGGAGGTAATATGTTAAAAAGAATCACTATTTTTATCTTTTTAGCCTTTATTGTCTACAGTCTTCCGGTATTACGCAAGCCTTATTCACCAGAACCTCTCCCCGCTCTCACCGGTCAAGAGATAATTAACCAACCGGTGGTTATAACTCCCGTTACTACTATTTCTCCGGGCGAAACCTGCTCCCATACATTTATTGACTACCAGCAAAATGGCACCTTAGGAGATAGGCTTTCCATTCGTTCCGATTATCGGGCATTTGATTGGATGCATTCTCCTGATTCTTCTTCTACCTATCCAACTCGCTGGATTCGGTATAACTCCTATTATGACAATACCTTTCAATTAGGCGAGGGCGTTGAAGTGACAACAATGCTCCGTTCCGGTTATTGCACCGGTGGCTCTTTTTCTGACGGTAGAGCAGTTGCCTTCTATCATATGGGTAGTAGAGTTTTCT
>JBDRVU010000065.1:0-4982 GCA_039802085.1 Caldifarciminota bacterium | reverse complement strand
ACCCGGGTCGACTAAAAGGTTGGTTCTGTTTAAGGAAAACCAAATTCCACCCGATGCCCGAATCTGCTTAAAGACCACAATCCGGGCACCGCCACTCCCCAAAAAAATTATGGCATCCGCCATCTCATAATTTCTCTAAGATAGAGTAACCAAGCTCTAAGGCGGAGAGATTTTGACTCAGGTAATCTTTGGGAACTCTTTTCGCCAAAGCCTTCTTTAAGGAATCAAGAGAGCCGCAATCATACTTTTTTTCTAAGATTTTAGCCATTGTTCCCAAAAGGATGATATTAGCAAAAAGTTCCCGACCCAATTGCTCCCGGGCTAAACGGGAAAAGGGCAAGAGGAGAGCGGAAGGGGAGTTATATTCCCGAACGTAAAAATCGTCTAAAAGCAAAATTCCCTCTTCTTTTAAGGAATCACAATAATCACAATAAGCCGCTTGGGAAAGACAGGCTAAGATATCAACCCGCCGCGCTTTCGGAAAGAGAATCTCTTTATCACTGATAATGACATCGGAACGGGAAGAACCACCTCTTGCCTCGGGTCCGTAACTTTGCGTCTGGACTACATACTTCCCTTCGTAGACCCCACAACCTTCGGCTAAGATAATCCCGGCTAAAATTAACCCTTGACCACCGCTGCCCGCTAATCTAACCTCTACCCTCATATTTTCCTTGGACATTTTTCCGATAACTTTCTAAAAATTCTTCGGCGCTCGTTTCGTAAAGGATGCCAATCACAATTTTCCCTTCCGGAAATTTTTCTTCCTTTAAGGTCTTTATCTCCACACTCTTCTCCTTAAAATATTCTAACATCTTGACCGCATCCCCGATCCGGTTCACCCGCCCGAAAAAGGTTGGGCACTGGGAGATGGCCTCAACGACACTAAACCCCTTCTTTTCTATCGCCTTCTTTATCATCTCTTTTAAGTGTTGGGCATGATAAGTGGTACTGCGGGCAAAGAATACCGCTCCCGCTGCCTTACTAATCTCTAAGATATTAAATTCCCTTTCCGGATTTTTATAAGGGGTGGTAAGGGTTAAACTACCCTGAGGGGTGGTTGGGGAAACTTGCCCCCCGGTCATTCCGTAATTAAAGTTATTAACAACGATACAGGTCAAATCAATGTTGCGCCGCGCCGCGTGGATGAAATGGGAAAGACCAATCGCTAAGATATCACCGTCCCCACCAATCACAATCACCTTCATCTCCGGCTGGGCTAACTTCACCCCAATCGCACAAGGTATCGCCCGACCGTGCAAGGTATGAAAGGTATCGCAGTCCAAATAGCCAGGAACCCGGGAAGAACAGCCAATACCGGAAACGACACAAATCTTCTCATTCGGTAATTCTAAATCGGCAAAGGCAGAAACCATCGCCTTCATTATCGTGCCAATCCCACAACCACCACAGAGGATATGGGGAAAACGTCCATCCAGCCTTAAATAATTAAAAACCTCTTCTTTCATAAAACATTAAGAATCTCTTCTGGGGTAATCATCTCACCGTCAACCCGATTTACCGAAATAACCGGGATATCCGGATTCACTGCCCGCTCCACCTCGTCTACTAACTGTCCCTGGTTCATCTCCACGACCACAACCTTTAAGGCGCTTTTTAGAAGAAGAGAAACCCTTTTTGCCGGAAAGGGCCAAATCACCCGGAAGCGTAAGAAACCGATTGGTTTTTTCCTCTCTCTTTCAAAGATAACCTTCGCCTCCCGCGCGGCTCGGGCGCTAGAGCCGTAGGCGACCAAACAGACCTCAGAGCCTAAATCAACAAATTCCATATCCCAACCAGATAATTGGTCTAAATTATCTTCAATCTTCCTCTTTAACCTTTCCATCTTCCAGGCGATAACCTCCGGGTCATTGGTGGGGAAGCCATCCGGGCGGTGGGTAAGACCCGAGATGTGTATTTTATAACCTTCTCCAAAGTGGGCAAATTCCGCATCGTAATTATTATCTGCATCGTAGTGGATATATTCTTCCCTTGGCTTCTTCTTTTTCTTTGGGGAATAGATTTCTACTGTTTCGGGAATCTCTACTACTTCTCGCATATGACCAACAATCTCATCCATTAAGAGAATAACCGGTGTCCGCAGGTGTTCGGAAAGGTTTATCGCCTTAACCGTCAGGGAAAAACATTCCGCCACGGTATCTGGGTATAAGACAACCGAAGGGTGGTCACCATGAGTACCCCAGCGCGCTTGCATCACATCACCCTGAGCCGGTTTTGTTGGTAAGCCGGTGGCTGGTCCCCCGCGTTGGACATTAACAATTAAACAAGGAACTTCCGCCATACAGGCATAACCAATCCCTTCTTGCATTAAAGAAAAGCCCGGTCCGGAGGTTGCGGTCATCGCCTTTAAGCCACCAGCCCGGGCACCAATCACCGCATTAATGGAGGCGATTTCATCTTCCATCTGGAGGAAAAAACCACCGACTTTCGGTAATTCCCGGGCCATAAATTCCGCAATCTCCGTAGAAGGGGTGATTGGATAGCCGGCAAAAAATCTCACCCCGGCTTTTAATGCCCCTAAGGCACAGGCTTCGTTACCGGAAAGTAGTTGTCTTTCAGCCATCTTTCCGTTTCTTCTTTTCCACCGCAATGGCAAAATCCGGACAGAGAATTTCGCATAGTAAACAACCAATGCAATTATTGGGATTGATAACTTCTACCTTCAAATCTTCGCCCAAGCCTAAGGTCTGAGTGGGACAGAATCTAACGCAGATACGGCAACTCTTACAGAAATCCTTAACGATAAAAATCTTATGCCCCTTCTTCGTTTCAATTTTCTTTTCTTCGGGTAAGACCTTTTTCACTTCAGGATTTAGTTCCCAACCTCTCGGTGAGCAGGTTTTTAATCTCCGAAGGTTCGGAAAAGACCTCAATCCCTGCCAGTTGGAAAGCGGCAATCTTTTCTTGGGCGGTTCCTTTCCCTTGCATAATGATTGCCCCGGCGTGTCCCATTCTTTTTTCTGGAGGTGCGGTCTGCCCGGCGATAAAACCGAAGACCGGCTTTTTTATCTTCTTTGCCACATATTTCGCCGCAATCTCCTCATCATCGCCGCCAATCTCGCCCACAATCACAATCGCCTTTGTCTCCTCATCCTGGGCGAATAATTTTAGGCAGTCAACGAAGTCCATTCCTTTTACCATATCGCCACCAATCCCAACGACACTGGAACAGCCAAAGCCACCTTCGGAGATGTGATAGGCAATCTCGTAGGTTAAAGTGCCGGAGCGGGAGACAATGCCACAAAGACCTTTCTTAAAAAATAGAGCCGGCATAATCCCAACCTTCGCCTCCCCGGGATTGATGATTCCGGGGCAATTTGGTCCTAAGAGGCGAGTCTTCTTCGTTTCTAAATAAGCCTTTATCTTCATCATCTCGTGCACTGGAATCCCTTCGGTGACGACAACAATTAAAGAGATTTGAGCATCAATCGCCTCATAGATGGCATCTGGGGCAAAAGGGGCGGGAACAAAAATGATTGAGGTATCACACCCCTCTTTCTTCTTCGCCTCCCAGACAGTATTAAAGACTGGGATTTCGTCTAAGAAGGTGCCACCCTTTTTGGGACTGACTCCAGCCACAACCTTTGTCCCGTATTTCACCATCTCTCGGGTATGGAAACTACCATCCCGGCCAGTTATTCCTTGCACTAAGACTCGTGAATCCTTACTGATTAAAATCCCCATTTTAACTACCCTTTACCAACTCACTTGCCTTCTTTACCGCTTCTTTCATTGTGTCGGTGAAGATAATTGGAATCTCTTTAAGGAGAGTTTTTGCTTCTTCATAATTCGTGCCCACCAACCGGGCAACAATTGGAAGGTTGATTTCTCTTTCCTTTAAGAAAGCGAGTATACCTTTCGCCACATCGTCACACCGGGTAATCCCACCGAAGATATTTAAGAGGATGACCCGAACATTTTTATCTCGGGTGATAATCTCTAATGCCTTTTTTGTCTTCTCCGGTGAGGAAGAACCACCGATATCCAAAAAGTTTGCCGCTTGCGCCCCGTAGCGATTGATTAAATCCAAGGTTGCCATCGCCAGACCCGCGCCATTAACAATGGAACCAATCTCCCCAGAAAGTCTTACATAGGAAAGGCCTTCCTTTTTTGCCTCGGCTTCGGTCTCTTCTTCAAAGGTTTTATACTCGGCCCATTCCGGATGCCGGAAAGAGGCGTTATCATCTAAAATCATTTTGGCATCTAAGGCAAAAAATTCTCCATTTTTATTAATCACCAATGGGTTAATCTCTACCAACTGGGCATCATAACGGAAAAAGACCTTTGTGAGAGACATAAGGAGAGAAGCAAACTTATCTAATAATTTCTCTTCTTTGGGAAAGAGTTGGAAACCAATTCTTCGGCACTGATAGGGAAGAAGCCCTAAGAGCGGGTTGATACTTTCCTTTATGATACTTTTCGGTTTCTCCTTGGCAATCTCCTCAATATCCATTCCGCCAAAAGGGGAGGCGAGGATTATTGGCTGGGCTAACCTTCGGTCCAGGATGATACTTAAATATAACTCTCTTTCTATCTCCACCTTCTCCGAAATTAAGACCTTCTCTACGGGTAGGTCCTTAATCCGTAAGGAGAAGATACTTTCCAAGGTGGGAAGAAAATCCTCTTCTTTCTCCAAAATTTTTATCCCACCGGCTTTTCCCCGACCACCCACTAAAACCTGTGCCTTTAAGACTGAAGGAAAACCAATCTCTGAGACCGAACTTTTCCCTTCTTCTACCGAAGAGACCAACTTCTCCTTTGGACAAGGGATATTACTTGCCCGAAAAATCTCTTTTGCCTGAAACTCGTATAATTTCATAACCAATAATTTAAGGAAAATTTTCCAAAAGTCAATCCGCCTGAGGCGGACTTCTAAGGAGAGGAGTTTATCCTCAACCAGTCCGCCTGAGGCGGACTTCTAAGGAGAGGAATTTATTCTTCACCAGACCACCTGGGGCGGA
>JBDRVU010000064.1:0-5119 GCA_039802085.1 Caldifarciminota bacterium | reverse complement strand
ACCGTAAAGAAGAGGCGATATTGTGAGCAGGTCCGACATTGGCGATTGGTTCTCCTGCCACCGGACCGATGGGGATCGGGGTAGTCCAGTTTGGCCAATCCCGGATTTTGGCGTAATAGAGATTATCCTGGGTTGCGGCGTCAATCATCAGGCAGTGAATCCAACCATTCCGGGTAACAGAAATTGGTGGCCACTGATAACTTTCAGGCCCATTGGCAACATCAGGGAAAAGTCCAGCACCCGGCGAGGCATCCTTAGTAGCGATTGGAGTGATGTCATTTGCTCCCTCCGGCACACCATGGGCACAGGCGACCGCTTCCCCGGTGGGGAGAATATGAAAGCCACCAAAACCGGTCCGCAATTGGAAGGCATTCTGTCCATAGTTCATATAGGGCGGTACTAAGAAGGTCCAGGTGCGGGTTTGGAAGTCATAGAAGTTATAGCGCATATTCCGATTTGGCCAACCAGAGGCATCATCTGGAGAATACATCCAAAGGACATGGACACCCCAGTTTGGGTCGTTAGCAATCATATGGTAGCAAGGTCCGTTGAATTGCCAGTCGTACATTGTGCCACCAACGGTATCAACGGTTCCGACCAGAGCGAAGTTAACCGGATTGAATGGGGGATAATAGATTTTTGAATTTTCCCTTAGGAGATTGTCGTTAGGCAAAGCCTTTTTTATCATTAATTCACTCCTCTCAATCCCAAAAAGGGAAATTGAGAAGAGAAGGGAAAAGATAATAAGGTAACGCATAAATCCCTCCTATAACTATCACTTTAACTAGAAATTATAAGAAATTTCCTGAGAATGTCAATAGAGTGAATTTAGTAATATGATAATTTGACATCAGGAAGATTTTCCCTTACGATACTATGTTATGAAAAAGGCACTATTTTTGCTTCCCTTTATTTTCTTTTTCTCTTTCCTTGTCCAGTGTGGGAGCAAAAAAGAGAAGAATATAAAACTGGCACCCGAAGTTCCGATCGTTTATGATCAACGCTTACCAAAGAACTATAATCCCGATAAATCCTATCCTCTCTTAATAATTTTACACGGGTATTTAAGCGATGAGAAAAAAGGTCCAATGGTTTGGGACGAAGGGTTTTTTTATGAACCTAATTTTATTTTACTCTCAGTCCGAGCGCCTTTTAAGAAAAAGAGAGGTGGTTTCACTTGGATTACGGAATCGGAAAGTTTACGTTGTAATCTAGGTCTTCGCCGAAAATTATCAGCGCGGGTCAGCGAAGAAAGGGTACTTGACGTTTATCATATTTTCCAGGAGAAATACAAAATCGATATCAATTCGGTATTTCTCTGTGGCTTCTCGCAAGGGGCAGAACCTGCCCTCTTTGTTGGCCTTCGGCATCCCGAAATCTTCGCTGGGGTCGCGCTTATGAGTGGGAAAATGGACATTTCCCTTTTTTCCGATATGGAATTAAAAGGATTGGCCGGGAAGAAATTTTTCTTGGTTGGTGAGGAAGAGAATCCGAAGTTGAATAATGCTTTGAGGGAGATAAGAGATCGCCTCAGTGCTCTGGGAGCCGACGTCCGGTTCTATGCCTTTCCTGGTGGACACATATTGACAGGAAGAAAATGCCGGATGATGCAAAATTTTTTTGGCTTATGCGAAGAACGGGCACCTGAGGACGATTTGATTTATGAAGAAACCGGAGATTAAAGAATCAGCGTTGACATTCAACCTTTTTCCTTTAAGATAAATTTTAGGAGAATTTATGCGTGAGAATACTAAGGTTGTTCATGGAAAAAAGATTTTAGGTGATTCTAATACCCGTTCTCTTTCGGTACCAATTTACCAAACCGCTCTTTTCACCTTTGCCAGTGCCGAAGAAGGTGCGGAAATTTTCGCTGGGGAAAAGGAAGGATATATCTATACGAGGTTGGGAAATCCAACGATTAGAGCCTTAGAGGAAAAGATCGCCTTCTTAGAAGAAGGGGAAGATTGCTGTGCTTTGGCTTCCGGAATGGCGGCAATCGCTAGCGCTTTAATTACTCTCTGTCAGAAGGGTGATGAGATTATCGCTTCTTATCCAATCTATGGGTGTACTTACTCGCTTTTAGTTTCGATCCTCCAGCCCTTGGGGATTAAAATTAGATTTTTGCGCGCCGGAAAATTCCTAAAAGAAGCGAAGAAAATAATCAGTAAAAGAACGAAATGTTTCTTAATTGAAAGTCCTACCAATCCCACCTGTGAGATAATTGATATCCGAGAGACGGCAAAACTTGCCCATTCGGTTGGCGGTCACTTAGTGATTGATAATACCTTTGCTACTCCCTATAACCAGAAGCCGTTAAAATTGGGAGCGGATGTTGTTGTCCATTCCGCAACCAAGTTTATCTCTGGGCACGGCGATACCTTAGGCGGTTTGGTAATTGGAAAAAAGGATTTTATTGAGGAGTTAAAGGATAAGGCGCTTCGCTGTTTGGGTGGGGTAATTAGTCCATTTAATGCTTGGCTTCTTTTGCGCGGGATAAAGACTCTGGGGGTGAGGATGGAGAGGCATAATGAAAATGGGATGAAGGTAGCGGAGTTTCTCGCTCAGCGAGGAGAGATTTCTCGGCTCTTTTATCCCGGGCTTCCTTCTCATCCGGGATACCGGATTGCTAAATCCCAAATGTCCGGTTTCGGGAGTATGCTTGCCTTTGAGTTAAAAGGAGGCAGAGAGGCCGGAAGAATCTTGATGAATAATATAAAACTCTGCCTCTGCGCGGTGAGTCTCGGTGACACCGCGACCTTAATTGAACACCCCGCCTCAATGACTCATTCCACCTATTCAAAGGAGGCATTGCAAGAAGCGGGAATTAGTGAAGGTTTAGTGCGGATGTCAGTTGGGATTGAAGATTACCGGGATATCATCGCCGATTTGAAACAAGCCTTCCAGAAGATAAAAGGGGTTGCGTAAGCGGTTAGAGGAAATTCGGAGGAAAGATAAACGTTATAAATTGGATGCCTACCTTTTTGTTTTTGAAGCATTAGAATATACCCAAAAGATTTTCAAGAGGTCTTGGCATGTAACAGGCCGGGAACTTTTGGAAGGGATAAAGGAGTTGGCGAAGATTAAATACGGCCGAATGGCGAAGGCGGTCTTAGAAGATTGGGGCGTAAAGACGACCGATGATTTTGGTGAGATTGTCTTTAATTTAGTTGAGGCGAAACTTTTGGCGAAGACTGAGGATGACAAGAAAGAGGATTTCCATAACCTATACTCTTTTGATAAAGTATTTGTTGAAGACTACCAAATAAAATTTGATGGACGATAAAGAGGTTTTAACTTCCTTTTTCCGAGAGAAATTACTCCAAATTCTCCCGGATTATGAAGAGAGAAAGGAACAATTGACAATGGCTTTTTTGGTAAACGAATCGCTAAACCGTTCTCAAAACCTTTTGATTGAAGCGGGCACCGGTGTCGGAAAAAGTCTTGCCTATCTCTTACCTCTGATTTTCCACAGCCAAAAAGAAGGTAAGAAAGTAGTTATCTCCACCTATACCAAGATCCTTCAAGAACAACTAAGAAAAAAGGATATACCGATTGCCCAAGAAATAATCCCTTTTTCTTTTGCCTGTGCTTATGGGTCAGACAATTACCTCTGTCGGCGGCGAATGGAAAAAAATCTCCGTTTAGGACTTTTTGAACCAGAAGAGGAGAAGGAGTTTCGGGAAAAGGTATCATTCTGGGCAAGAGAGAAAAAAGGTTTGGTGGTTGATTTTCCCGAGAATATCCCACCAAGCCTCTTGGCAAAAATTGCTCGGGATGGGGAGAGTTGTCTGGGGAAGAAATGTGGGTTTTATGATGGTTGCTATTATTTCCGAGCGAAGAGAGAATGGGAAGAGGCGGAGGTTTTAATTATCAACCATTTCCTCTTTTTTGCTCATTGTACTACTGATTATCAACTCTTACCGGAATTTGATACCATTATCTTTGACGAAGGACACCGTTTAGAAGATGCCGCAGTTAGTTACTTAGGAATTGACCTTTCCAATACCAGTTTGCAGAGAAGTCTCACTCTCCTTTATAATCCAAGAACCAAAAAAGGGTTTCTCCTTAATTTACCAATCGCTTTTTCTCAAAAGGAGAGGCTTAAAAAGAAGGTGGTCGAGGTCAAAGATTCTCTTGACGGTTTTTTCTCAGAGATTAACGAGAAAGTAGAACCAAGGAAGCGAATTCTGAGACCACTTGCTCTCCGTACCGACTTCGTTTCGGAATTAGCCAGTTTGAACGCTTCTCTTTTAGAGGTATGGCAGGAGTTAAAAGATGAGGAGTTAAGAATTGAATTGCGGGGAATGATTAAGAGTTTAAAGAAAAAGGAGAAAGAAATTAAAGATTTTATCAACCTTAGTGATTCAGATTCAGTCTACTGGATGGAGAGGGAAGAGGGGAGGACTTACTTAAAGAGTGCCCACCTTTCCGTGGCGGGAATAATCAAGGAGATACTGAGTAATTTTAAGGTTTATATTTTGACCTCGGCGACCTTAACCGTTGCCAATGATTTTACCTTTATCACAAACCGTTTAGGAATTGAATCGGCAATAACCAAAATTCTTGCCTCACCATTTGATTATTCCAAGCAGAGTCTGCTTTTTATTGATGAGCGATTACCATTTCCTAGTGAAGAAGAGGAGTTTATTAAAAGATGTGCTTCGGTAATTGAGGAGTTAATCAAAATTGCCCGGGGACGGACGTTGATTCTCTTTACTAGTTTTAAGATGATGGAAGAGACCTTTGCCCGGTGTCAAAAGGGAAGATTTCCTTTCTTAAAGCAGGGGGATAAGCCATCTTATACATTATTAAAGGAGTTTCAGGAAGATACAGCCTCTTGCCTATTTGCTACTGCTTCCTTCTGGCAGGGGGTTGATGTTCCGGGAGAGACGTTAAGTTCTTTAATCATCACCCGACTACCTTTTGATGTGCCTGATGAACCAAGGATTGAAGGAATTGTTGAGGATTTGAAACGCAAAGGGATTGAACCATTCTGGAATTTTCAATTGCCCCAAGCGATTCTCCGTTTCCGCCAGGGTTTCGGTCGCCTCATTAGAAATAAGAATGACCGGGGTGTGGTTTCGGTTTTGGACAAGCGCCTAATAAAAAGAAATTATGG
>JBDRVU010000063.1:0-5136 GCA_039802085.1 Caldifarciminota bacterium | reverse complement strand
ATAAATTCTCAATTCCGCACTCCGCCTTCCGCCTTTGGACATAAGTGCCGTACCCTTTACCGATTAGATAGACAACTTCATCAGTCAAATCTTTATCCGCAATCCCTCGAATATCATATTCCCGAAAAATATCTTTATTGATCATAATTATAAGATTATTTCTATTTTAGTAAAAGTCAATAAAAAAGGGGCGAAGAGAATTCGCCCCTTTTGGTTTTTTTTATTTTTTCTTTATTTCTGATTTCCTTCCACAATCACCGTTTTCGTTTGGATTGAGAAACCACCCAGGATCGCACTGATGAGATAGTCTATAATGTCATATTGCGTTTTCACCTTTACATTCTCTAAGTTATATTTAGCGATGATATCAGCAGTGGAATTATCGGTAATCGGCACCAGTCCCCAAAGGACATACCAAACCTTCTTGGTCGTTTTATAGGTCGTCGGATCAGTCTCCGAGAGCAACGTCGTTTTTCGCCCGGCTGGACTAACAATGGAAACGGTCGCACAACCGACGAAAAGAAAACAAGTTAAGAAAATTAACCCCATGAAACGTTTCATATTTCCTCCCATTTTCTTAACTAATATTTTACTAAAAAAGTATAAGATGTCAAGCAAGTGAACTTGACTTACAGCGAAAAGGAAATTATCATACCGGGTGCGGATAATCCAAAAGTATATCATTTCCCTTTTTATCCCTCCTTTCTTCTTTGCCATTCTTGTCCTCTCTTTTATCCTTTTAATGAACCGGTTATTCCTCTTAGCCGACCTCTTAATCAAAAAAGGAGTAAAATTACCTATCGCCTTAGAGGTGGCAGCCTACTCCCTTCCTTTTGTTATCGCCTATATCACCCCTTTAGCAATTATGGTCGCCGGTGTTATGACCTATGGCAAACTCTCTCAGGATAATGAACTCATTGCTATTAAATCAAGTGGGGTAAATCTACTGTGTCTCCTTATCCCGACCTTCTTTTTTACTATCTTCCTCTCCCTCTTTATGGTCTTCTTTAATGGTTTCATCCTTTCCGAAGCGGAACATAAACTACGTAACCTTCTTCTGGATTTAGCCCGAAAGAAACCGGCGGTAAAGATTCGGGAAGGAGTTTTTATGAATGACTTCGGTGAATGGACAATTTACATCGGCTACTTCCAGCCAAAGGAAGGAAAGATTTCCGATGTTTTTCTCTTCCGAAAGGAAGAAACAAGCCCTTTATTTATTACTGCCCCAACCGGCCTCTTAAAGACCTCCCCAGACGAAAGGTTCCTCTCCTTTCACCTCTTTTCGGGTGAAATCCACGAATTAGTGGAAAATGATAAATACCGCAAACTCCAATTTGCCGAACATATTATCAATCTCCCAATCGAAAATGAACTAATCCGTCGGGAGAGAGAATACCGTTCTTTATCCGAAATGAGTTTTAACCATCTTTTTCCGATGATTAAAAAGATAGACGAGGAAAAAGAAGCAATCCGCAAAAAGGTAAAGGAATTGGAAAAACAAAAGGAATTTGACCCAATTAAGATAAGAATTGCCGAAGAAAAAAATCGGTTAAAGTATAAAATAAAAGAAAGGGAGCGCTACGCCGGTGAACTTCATAAAAGATTGTCTTTGGCTTTCTCTTGTCTTTTTTTCTTCCTCTTCGGTTCTTTCTTAGGGATTGTCTTAAAACGCGGGGGAATGGGGTTCGCCTTTCTTTCTACCCTCATCTTCTTTGCCTTTTACTATATCATTTTAATTGCTGGGGAGAGCAGCGTGGAAAACGGCAAATTGCCTTCCTATCTCGCAATGTGGTTACCCAATATCCTCCTTCTCCCAATAATTGCCGAATTTGCCTTCCAGTCGATCTTCGACCAAAGCCTTTTTTCTTCTTTTTTTAGAAAGGCGATTAAATAATAATTATGATCTTCCCCATCCTTGACCGCTTCTTATATAAAGAGATAGTAAAATTTACCTTTCTCGCCCTTGCCTCTGTTGTCACGATATACATCCTGATTGATGTCTTTGAAGAGATTGACTATTTTCTCAACTACCATACTGGTCTCCCTTTAATTTTTCTCTATTATCTCCATATCCTACCAGAGGCGATAAACCTCCTTCTTCCTGCCAGCCTCATCCTTGCCACCTTTATGGTCTATGGCCGAATGACCCGGAGCGGAGAGTTGGTTGCCCTCCGGAGTTCCGGGATTACCCTCTTTCGGATATTTCAACCCGCAATCCTTATTGGTTTCATCTCCATATTTTTTCTCTTTTGGAGTAAAGACTTCTTAGAGATTCCCTTAAAGAGAAAACTCCGTCAATTCCAAAGAGAGAAAATTGAAAAAAAGGAAATTTTCCGAGAGGAGCGCCGGCGGGATATTTACTATATCGGCGAAGATAATTATATCTTTTATATCAAAGAATTAGAAAGGAAGGGAAGAATGGGGAGATTTACTATCAGCCATCTTGACGAAAAACAGAAAGTAAGAGAAAGATACGATGGCGATGGGGCAATTTGGAATGGCAAAATATGGTTAGGAAAAGAGGTCTTCATCCGGCGGTTTAGCCAAGAAGGGGAATCATTAGAACGAAGAGATACCCTATCCCTCCTCTTCATCAAAGAAAAACCCGAGGATTTTTTCCGGGAGATAGAAAGTTCCGAAGAGATGCGATTAAAAGAGTTAATCGTCTATATCAATAAGATGAGAAAGATTGGTTATGCCACCGACCAGGAGGAGGTAAATTACCACTTGCGTTTTTCCCAAGCATTCATCGGTTTGATCGTTATTTTATTAGGTCTTCCCCTGGCTGTCCGATTAAGGCGGGGTGGGGTAACCTTAGGTTTAGGACTGGGCCTTCTATTTTCTTTTCTCTTTTGGGGTATGATTCAAATCTTTCGGGCGATGGGCGAAGCCCGGCTCCTCTCACCCTTTCTTTCTACCTTTCTCCCTGACTTCATCTTTCTCCTCCTCGCCCTTTTCCTCATGCTTCGCACTGAACGATAGAAAAAATAAGAAATTTAGTTAAAAGCCTCTCTCTACCTTCTTCACCCTTTGCCGAAATAATAAACCCCAAAGCACACCGATCAAAAACCCACCGATGTGGGCAAAAAAGGCAATCCCCCCACCTTTCACCCCAGGGAGTGAGGCAAAACCATAAATGAATTGGAGCAATATCCAAAAACCTAAAAAGAGATAAGCGGGCAGATAGACTATCCGCAAAAAAAAGCCAAAGGGAACCAGGGCTAAAATCCGGGCGGTTGGGAAAAAAATTAAATAACTTCCCAAGACCCCGGAGATTGCTCCGGAGGCTCCAATCATCGGCACCGCAGAGTCTCTAGCCATTAAGATGTGAAGAAAACTACCCGCCAGTCCCGCCAAAAAATACATAATGATAAACCAAAAATGGCCTAAGGCATCCTCAACATTATCCGCAAATATCCAGAGATAGAGCATATTACCAATGATGTGGTCAAAACCCCCATGGAGAAACATTGCGCTGAAAAGGGTATAAAGATTTTCCCCCCGGGTAATGAAAAGAGGAATTGCCCCATAATTACTAATCAAGCGATTCAGACCGGATTGAGAAAGGGACATCTCATAAATGAAGACGATGATATTACTAATAAGAAGGAGGAGCATAAAAATTGGGAAGCGGACCCTCACCTTTGGCACATCATCTTTTAGGGGTATCATCTCCGTTCCAAGAGAACGACCGAATAACAGAGAACGACTTCTTTATCCAAACCTTCTTGTCTCTTCCCTTTAATGGAAATCAACTCGGGCGGACAACCAAGCGCCTCCCCAATCTTTTCCGCCATCTTTTTCCGATAGGAGGAAATCTTTGGTTCCTCGCAGACAACAACCGCATCAATATTAGAAACCTTATATCCTTCGGCCTCTAAAATCCTTCTAACTTCTGTCAAAAAGAAAATACTACTTATCTCCTTATATTTTGGTTCGGTATCCGGAAAGAGAGAACCGATATCTCCTTTATTTAATGCCCCGAGTATCGCATCAACGATGGCGTGAATGAGGCAATCGCCATCCGAATGTCCTAAAAGCCCCTTAGGAAAAGGAATCTCACATCCTCCAAGAAAAAACCTTTTCCCCTCTTTTAAGAGATGACTATCAAAACCAATACCGATGCGCATTTTCCTCCTTTTTTATTATACAAAAAAGAGATTTGCCGTCAAGTATCCAATTTTCATCAAAAACAATCCGGGTTAACCTTCTTTAAAATCTCCCCTTCTCTCTCTTCAAAGACCCATTTTACTTTCTAAAAATTCACTGCCCGGAACGGAGAAATTCTCCCAAAACCCTCTCAATCACCTCAAAACGGAAACCTCTTCTTAGTAAAACCTCTTGTAATTTTTTCTTTACGAACTCTTTTCTTTTCTGCCCAGAAAGATTTTTTTGCGTCGCAACTTTCTCATACCTCTTTTGATATTTACCGATTAATTTCTTTGCTATCGCCGCCTCTTCCTCACCCTCACCTTTTATTACCTCCTCAATAATCCCTTCCTCCACCCCCTTTCTTTGCAACTCCTTTTTGACCGCGGCAATCCCCCGCTTCCGAAAGGAAAGGGAATGCCTAACAAATAGGCCAGCAAATTCTCGGTCATCCAAAAGCCCCATCTCTTCCATCTCGCTTAAAATATTATCAATCAAACCTTCCCCCTCTTTGGTCATCTCCTTTTTCCTTTTCAATAGGTATTTAACCAATTTTTGGCGAAACTCCTCTTTTGCCCAACTCCGCCGGCTCATAAGATGGAAGGCATAACTCCTCAATCGGCTGGTAAAATCTGACCTCCTCATTATCTTGTCCTTTTATAAATCTCATAATCGGCAATCTCCTTTATCTTCTCATAGCCCACCGCCTCCAATTGATAAAAATCCTTTCCTTTCTCATCCAGTATCCCGACCACCAATTTCGGAACCCTTTCTTTAATCTTTTCCCGAATCTCCTCCCGAGAGGAAAGACGTAAATACCTCCTTTCTTGCTCGGAAAATCTTTCCGCAAATGGGAAATCAGGACAGGTTTCATAATCCGGAAGGTTTTCCCTTTTCGCCAAAACCGGCAGATTGGGATAAAAAACCAACACCCTGTCATCCGCCGAAGAATTATCTTCTATCTCTTTGGCAACCTCTCGAATCAAA
>JBDRVU010000062.1:4953-5294 GCA_039802085.1 Caldifarciminota bacterium | reverse complement strand
GTGTGGCGGTCTCCTTAAAATATAAAGATGGTATCTTTATCCAAGGGGCAACCCGGGGTGATGGTATCCACGGTGATGATATCACCCAGAACCTAAGGACGATAAAGACGCTTCCCTTAAGGCTTCTCACCGAAGAGAAAGATTTCTTAAATCTGGAGGTGAGGGGGGAGGCATTTATCACAAAGAAACAATTCTTGGAGATGAATAAGGAAAGGGAGGAGGAAGGGGAACCGCTCTTTGCCAATCCCAGAAATGCCTGTGCCGGCAGTTTGAAACTCTTAGACCCAAAAGAGGTGGCAAGAAGAAAGTTGGATATCTTCATCCATACGGTACCGAAGCCC
>JBDRVU010000062.1:0-4841 GCA_039802085.1 Caldifarciminota bacterium | reverse complement strand
CTATAAATACCCACCGGAACAGGCGACAACAAAGATCAAAAGAATCTATGTGCAGGTAGGAAGAATCGGTACCTTAACCCCAGTGGCGGAGTTTGAACCGGTCTTTTTATCCGGAACGACCGTCACCCGCGCCACTTTGCATAACTTTGAGGAAATGAGAAGGAAGGATATAAGGGTGAATGATACGGTTTTGGTAGAAAAGGCGGGTGAGGTTATTCCTCAGGTGGTGAAGGTGATTAAAGAAAAGAGAACTGGTAAAGAGAAGGAATTCCCAATTCCCAAGAAGTGTCCGGTCTGTGGGGGCAATGTGGTAAAAGAGAAAGAAGAGGTTGCCTACCGTTGCGTCAATGTTTCCTGTCCCGCCCAAATTAAAAGAAGGATTGAACATTTCGCCTCCCGGAAAGCGATGGATATTGAAAACTTAGGGGAGAAATTAGTCAATGTCTTAGTGGAAAAGGTTTTGGTGAAAGACTTTGCCGACCTCTATTTCTTAAAGCGGGAAGACCTTTTGAATTTGGAAAGGATGGGAGAGAAGTCGGTAAGCAATTTATTAAAAGCGATTGAAGAGAGTAAAAATCGTCCCTTCCACCGGGTCTTATATGCCTTAGGTATTAGGCATGTGGGAATTGGTGGGGCACAGATTTTAGCGAATCACTTCCCATCCATTGATGATTTGGCGAAGGCGTCCTTTGAAGAACTCTCTCAGATCTCGGGAGTTGGTCCAATCATCGCCGAGAGTATTAAAAACTTCTTTGCCGATAAGAATAACCTCGCTTTAATCAATAAGTTAAAAAAGGCGGGGGTGAAGTTAGCCGAAGAGAAGAAGGAGAAGATTCTTGCGGGTAAGACCTTTGTCATCACCGGCACTCTAAAAAACTTTACTCGGGATGAAGCACACGAGTTGATAATCTCGCTCGGGGGGAGTGTGAGCACTTCCGTTTCCAAAAAGACCGATTATCTAATCTGTGGGGAAGAGCCGGGCTCAAAATTGGCTAAGGCCCAGACATTAGGAGTGAAGGTGATAACTGAAGAGGAGTTTTTGAAGATGGTCGGTCAGCGATGAGGGTCTTATTTTTATTATTATCTTTTTTCCTATTTTTAACCTGTGGAGGTAAAAAAGTGAAAAAAGAGAACGATTATATTAAATTAAGGAAGATGATGGTGGAGGAACAAATTGAAAGGCGGGGGATAAAGGATAAGAGGGTCTTGGAGGCGATGCGGAAGGTTCCTCGTCATCTTTTTGTTCCGGAAGATTTAAGGGATGAAGCATATAATGACTATCCCTTACCAATCGGTGAGGAGCAGACAATTTCCCAACCTTATATTGTCGCTTTAATGACCGAACTATTGGGATTAAAAAAGAGAGAGAAAGTTTTAGAGATTGGTACCGGTTCTGGTTATCAGGCAGCAATTTTAGCCCATCTCTGCAAAGAAGTCTATACGATTGAGATAATTGAAAGTTTGGCTCGTTCCGCCCAAGAAAGATTGAAAAAGATGGGTTATGAGAATATATTTGTGCGCTGGGGGGATGGTTTTGAAGGTTGGCCCGAATATGCCCCTTTTGATGCGATAATTATCACCTGTGCCGTTCCGGAAGTCCCACCACCCCTTTTAGAACAATTGAAAGACGGAGGAAAAATCTGTGCCCCTTATGAACGGACACCAGGAGTGCAAATCCTTGCCCTTTTTCAGAAGAAAGGGGCAAAGATTGATACCAACTATATTGACTATGTCCGTTTTGTGCCGATGCGGGGAAAGATTGAAGAAGGAAGATAGTGGAATATTTCCTTAACTTATTACTTCTCTTTTACTTCTTATCCCCGGAAACGACCTTTGCCGAGACGATTGAAGACTTTGAAACCGGAAGAGCGGAACTTTTATCCTTTCCCAATGAAGACTTAGAGCCGGATTCTTTCCGATTGGACACAACTATTACCCATAATAACTCCCATTACTCGCTCAAAATTTTCGGGAATACCTGGAAGATTGAAGAGATTAGACCAATCGCATTAGATTCCAATACGGTTTTGACGGTTGCTTCTTATATGGAAAGTGTCGGGGAGGTTCAGGGATTTGGCTTGGTAAGTGAGCACGAGACCCTTTTCTACTCTTTTGCCGGAAGAGAGAAGGTCAATCCCGAGAAATGGGTCTTTGTCTATCAGGGTGCTTTTCCCTTAAATACCTGGAATCTCTACCAATTACCAGTGGGTGAGGATTGGCTCTCTCGATTTGGGCATCTTGCCAACATAACCGGGATTGTCTTCGTCAATGACCGGGATACTTTAAACAGTGGGATTATTTACTTTGACGATATCTTAAATATCACCTCCGATTTACCTGTTCCTCCTTCGGTAGAGATTTGGTGTGAGCAAAAGGAAGTAATAAAAAATCCGGACGGTAGTTATTATGTAACCGTCCATTTTTATAGCCGAATTGCCGACCCGGATTCTCGGAAACATTTTTACTTTTGGTCGTTTGGGGATGATTCAACCAGCAATGACTCCTGTCCGATCCATACCTATTCCGTTCGTGATGCCCACGATTTTACGGTTCTTTTAGAGGTCTGCGATTCTACCGGCAGATGGGGAAGGGATTCCTGTCGGGTTCGGGTTGACCCAGGACCAAGTAGTTTTCCTTTAAGAGTAAATTTTGTCGGTGATGTGATGTTGGCCCGAAGGTACGAAATTCCCGGTGGGTTAATTGATACCTTAGGACCGGAAGGGGTTTTTGCCCAAATTAAACCTTACTTAGGAGATGTTGCGGATATCTCAGTTGCCAATTTAGAATGTCCCTTAACTAACCGGGGAACGCCCCATCCAACAAAACCGATTGTCTTTCGGGGAAGACCAACCAATGTGCGGGGTCTCACTTTTGCCGGGATTGATGTCGTCTCTTTGGCTAATAACCATATTCTTGATTATGGACTTGAAGGTTTATTGCAAACGGAACAGGTCCTTGATTCCTCCGGCATAAAGTTTTCCGGTGCTGGAGCGAACGCCTATGAAGCCTTCTTGCCGGTCTTTCTTGATAAGCGGGGAGTGAATTTCGCTTTTTTAGGATTCAGCGACCGCACCGGGCAGTATGACAACTATCAACCCTACTTAAATGCTGGTTCTAATAAACCCGGCTTTGCGGAACTCGACACCTTCCGGGTTTCTCAAAGTATTAGTAAGGCAAAAGAGGTGAACGATTTTTTAGTTGTTCAGGTCCATTCCGGGGAAGAGTATCAAGAAAGACCAAATGGCGAATGGGATGATGAGTGGTATACACCTTGGCAGGAAAAACCAAATTTGGAGCAGAGACAAATCCGGTATCGGATTATTGATATGGGAGCGGATTTGGTCGTTTGTCACCATCCCCATATCTTGCAGGGATTGGAGGTTTATAATGGAAAGTTGATTGCCCATTCTTTGGGCAATTTTGCCTTTGACCAAGAATATCCCGAAACTTACCCTTCAGTAATTCTTAATGGACTTCTGGACAATCGTGGTTTCTATCATTATTTTTTGGTGCCGGTCTATATTGATGACTATATTCCCAAAAGGGCAAAAGGAGGGTTGGGCACAGCAATTCTTCGGCATCTATCTCGCCTCTCCAAAGAACTGGGCACATATTTAGTAGTTGATAGGGAAAGTATTGAGGCGGAAGTTATCCTTGATACTTCTAATTTAGTAAGGGAAGAAGAGGAGTTTTCCCTTTCTTTTGAACTACAATCGGAATCTACCTATTGGCAGTCAATGCCTCTGCCTTTAAGTAATTGGGGCGACATTTCTCAGATTAGCCAAATAATGCCGACTGGTGAATGGCAATTCCGATTGGGTAGAGACTTAATCTGGTTTGGCAATATGGAGGATGAAGGGGCGACGATGTGGAATTTGAACCAGGGTGGTGAGTTTTATGATACTATTGCCTTTCGCGGTCATCGGTCATTATGCCAAATTCGTGCGGAAAATAGCGGACAGATTATCACCAATTTTGAAGAGAGGATGGTTGTGCCATCGGATTCAAATGATTTAGAGTTATATGCCCAAATAAAGGCGGATAATGGCCATAATATAAATTTACTTCTCAACCTATTTTCTGTACGAACCGGGGGTTTTCCGGTTAGGGTCTGTAGTCTTTTAAGTCTTAATGGTACATTTGACTGGCGACCGTTTCATAAGAGTTTTTCCCTACCTAGTAATGCCCAATTCTTTGATTTATGCCTTAGAAGTTCTGGTCCGCCCTCTGGTCTTTCCCGTGTCTGGTTTGATGATGTGAGCGTCATCGCCTGGGAAAGTTGGCAGGACTTTACTAGTCCCTTGGTAATCCCTAATCCGAATGAATACTCCTATCTTCAGATTCGCACCCCGACCCCGAGAAACCAAGGAGAGGTTATCTACCGAGCGGTTCGGTACCTACCGTCAGTTGGACAGAGAGAGGAAAAGAGTTCTTATTATTACGAAAGGCTAAAACTTTGGATTGAGCCCGTTTTTGGGAAAGAGAATTTCTTGATAAGATACTATCTTCCAAGAAGGGGGAGGATTAGTTTGAACATTTATAACTCAGCCGGTCAAAAGGTGCGAATTCTGACTAAGAGGAGAGAAACTCCGGGTGAACATATTCTCCAATGGGACCTAAGAGATGACCGAGGGCGGAAAGTTTCTTCTGGAACCTACTTCTGCTATTTGCGCACTGAGGAGAGTTCAATAACGAAAAAGGTTTTGGTGATTAGATAAAAGTTACGATTCTTCGGAAACAACTAAGAGTTGGTTCAACTTTATATTTTCTAAGACCTTTCTCTTTCCCGAGGGGAATTTTATCTCCAATTTAACCGGTCCTTTATACTTCCCGAAGCCGAA
>JBDRVU010000061.1:0-5429 GCA_039802085.1 Caldifarciminota bacterium | reverse complement strand
CCTATGATCTGGTCAACGCCTTCTACCATTTCTTCTTAAATCCCAAAGAGGGTGCGGTCTATAATATCGGAGGTGGTCGTTTTGCCAACTGCTCCATCTTAGAGGCGATCCAATTGATTGAAGAGATTGCTCACAAGAAGATAAATTACGAATATGAAGATAAACCAAGGAAAGGAGACCATATCTGGTATATCAGCGATGTGAGAAAATTCAAAGACGATTATCCAGATTGGCATTACACCAAAGACCTCCGGACCACCATTGAAGAGATTTACGAGGAGCAAAGGAAGTTGCCCTTAGAAGAATTGATGTCCCGATAGGCTAATGCTTAGCTTCCACCCCTAGGAAAAATATCCTTCCAGGCCGAGGATAGTCCCGGTCGGAAATGTCGTTACCAAAGACCTCGGCATAGGTAACATCAAAGATATTCTCCACCTTGAAGGTAAAGAGGAATCTCTTCAAAATCTCCTGCTCTAATCGAAGCGCAAGCAGGAAATAACCAGGAAGTCTCTTCTCTTGCATATAGACCTTGGGGAAACTGTCATAGGCGGGATAGTAATTAACCTTATCCCCAGTGAAATTACCTTCCAAAAGGAGAAAGGTCTGCGCTCTGCGAAAAGAAAGCACCGGTGACAATCTAAATCGGGGTAAGAATGCCGCCCGACGCGAAATCACCGCAAAGGAATCGCTATAGGCCACCATCTCCTTCCGAATCTGGGTCGCATTTTTCCAATCTCCGGAAAAGGAAAAGAAGACGCCATTAAAGATAGGTATCTCTGACTTCCATTCTAAACCAAAAACTTCCTGCTGGTCAACATTGGTTGGTCGCCACAAACCAGCGGTGTCTGGGAACCAGGCGATTAGGTCTTTTGTCCTCCGGCAAAAGAAAGTGAGCGAAAGGATTTTAATATCAAAACCCGCTTGCGCGGTCCAACCCACCTCCGGTTTTAGGGAGAGATTTCCGCTTTTTGGCCAATGAAGGTCGTTAAGGGTGGGGGCGCGGAATGCCCGACCGATATGAAACCGAAACTTGCCGAAGGGAAAGACTTGGCTTATCCCCAGACTCGGGCTAAAAAAGGTTTTGAAGTTTTTATCCCAGTCCCAGCGCAGGGAGGAAGAAAGGGAAGGGCTCTTTAAGAAATTCCCCTCTAAGAAAAAGGCAAATTTCTCCCCCTTTGGGTTATATATGGTATCCTTATAGGAATAAGATGCCATATCGTAAAAATAGGAATGGGTCCAGAAATTATCCCATTTCCCATCAATACCGAAAGCGACCAAAAAGGGAGTTTCTTCTTTGGTGAAGGTTAAACTCAAACTCCCGCCAAAACTCTTTATCTGGTAGGTATCAGAATAGACCGCGGTATCAAGAGAATATTGGTCAACCCACTGATAGTGCGTAGTGGTGGCTAGGGAAAATGGCTTCGCTTTGATTTCCAAATTCCCTCCGATTGGATAGATAACCTCTCCATCAATCCGATAATGAAAATCTTTCTCGCGGTCATAAAGGGAGGTAGCCGTAGAATCACCATAAGGGGGAATTGTCTCTTGGGGTGGTTTTGGCCCGCAAAGCCCAATCTCTTTCTTCTCCACATCAAAATTTAATTTAAGATAATTTGCATAGGCAAGAGAGACTCCGCCACCAAGAGTTTGTCCATCCTCATTTGACCTAATTCCTTTACTCCTATCCTGGTGGAAAGAGAAGAGAAAACCTTTTCTATCCCCCCAATTGATTCCGGAAAGGAAATGGAACAGGTAAGTATTAAATTTGGAAAAAGGACCGCCACCAATAAATCTTCCGGAAAGGTTTAATCTCCCTGGTTCTAAATCAAAAGGCCCTTTTCGGATGAAGTTCACAACACCGCCTAAGGCGTTTGCACCGTAGAGACTGGAGAATGCCCCTTTCCCGACCTCAACCCTTTTTAATCTATAAACCGGAATTAGCCCAAGGTCAGCAATCCCTGTGGTCGGGGAATAGAAAGGAATGCCATCAATTAAAGTTAATACCTGGGGACTGGAAGACCCAAAGATAGAAAGGGTGGCAATGCCCTTAAAAAAGGAATAGTTCCGGAAGTCAATTCCCCCTTCGCCAGTAAATAAGTTTGTTAGGTCGCCATAGGTCTTTAAGAGGATGATTTTTTCCGGAATGAGGCTGATACTTATGGGTAGTTTTTCAATCTGGGCAGTGACGCGGGAGGCGGTGACGAAGACAGTATCAGTGGTATAATAGAGTTGGGCGATTGCCCATTGAGTAGTGAATAAGAAATAAAGGGAAAAGAAAAGTTTTATCTTTTGGTTTTTGCTTTTTAATGAGAACATAACTCCTCCTTTCCTCGCCAAGAGGAATTAAAAAGGTGATAAAGAGGTCTCCTGGCTTGCGGGTCATCCTAATCTCCCTACCTTCCCATCCCGCAGATATTATGGGCGGGATAGTGGTGTTAAAGGGATTTGGCTCGCTACGCTCACCTATCCCCGAGGGATTTCGTCGCCGCTCACAGTGGGCAGGACCGCGCGGGATTTTCACCCGCTTCCCTAATCCCGATAGGATATTTATCGGGATTCCCCTTAAAGAGAGGACCTTTACCACCATCCTTCATTATAAAGAATTGATGAGTGAAGTCAACTAAATTTTGGGAAGGTAGACTATTGACAAATCTAAAAAATTTGTTATTCTCTTTATAGAGAGGCTAAGCCTCTCAGGAGGAAGATATGAGAACACACTCTCTCACTCACTTTTTGCCATTTTGATGGCAATCTCATTTTTCCCTAATATGGGAAAAAGTCAAACTCCTATTCTGCCACCTTGGGTTTATGGTTCAGAAATTGAGAGAGAGTCCTGGATTCCGGATGATTCAATAATAGACGGAGGACCACGATTAAAGAAGTGGACCCATCTCTATTCATATACCTGTCTCTATGCCCCAGAGCCTAATTCACATCCCGAAAGTGCCTATGTCCATGGGCAGACGATCCGCGTTGATAGGGAAGGACATATGGAACTATTGATTGATAGGACAATCGGGGAGTTTCAAAGGACTGCGGTTTGTGAGATAGAAACTTACCATTATGACCCTCCGGATAGATACAATTGGACGCAAAAGGGATGGCACTGGGTTACCTATTTGGTTGGCGAACCGAACCCGATAAGAAAAAGATATCCACCAGTAGGCGAGGCATACACCGAAAGGTATCTTCCAGACTGGTAGGAAATAAGATGAGAGGGAGGCTATTTTCTATTCTTTTTTCCCTCCCTCTCTGCCTTCTCTCCCAATGGTATGAGACAAGAATCACAGTTGGTAAAAACCCTTTTGAAACCCTCTATCTCCCAGGTTATCATAAGTTATATGTAACCCATCATCACTCCAATTATATTGCGGTGATTGATGCTGCAACCAACCAGGTGATTGACAGTATCCCAACCGGCTACATTCCCAGCCAACTGGTTTACAATCCCAGAAATGATAAGGTCTATTGCACCGATGGCACCACCAACCAGGGGATAGATAGAGTCTTGGTTATCAATCCGCGGACAAACGAAATAATCAAAACCATCCCCAAGGGGAGAGGCGGAGGGGAGTTGCTTTATAATCCGATAAGTAATAAAATTTACACGGTAAATGCCGGAGATGATTACCTGACAATCATCTCCGGGGAAAGGGATTCGGTAATTAAAGTGATCCGCCTCGGCGTCTTCCCTTATCCTTTAATCCTAAACTCGCGCAATAATAAGGTCTATTGTGGGAATTGGCTTGTGCCAACAATCCGGGTAATTGACGGAGAAAGGGATAGTCTTATTAAGGTGATAAATGTCTCCGCTGACCCCTATTGGCTCTGTTATAACTGGCAACGGAATAAAATCTATGTCACAAGTCTTAGGAGTAATTTGTTAGATGTGATTGATGGGGAGACCGATTCGGTCATCGCTCATATTCCCCTTCCAACCAGTTCCCAGGAGATATGTTATAATCCAATAAACGATAAAATCTTTGTCGTTACCTCTCCTTTGGTCTCGGTGATTGACTGTAAAAAAGATAGTGTAATTACCTCCATCTTTATTGGATGGAGTGTCCAGGGCATCTTCCATAACCCAATCAATAATAAAATCTACACTGTCTGGGAGGGAAATGGTCAAGATACCCTTGTAAATGATAGTTTAGCAATAATTAGTGGGGAAACAAACCAAATAATTAAATTTATTGACTTAGGGACACAGCATTTCTCCTATATCTCCTTTGCCCATAATCCAATAGAAAATCGGGTTTATATTGGCCATTACTATTTACGGCAGGGCTTTCCTCCGGAATCAACGATTTCGGTAATAAGGGATTTTGGCGGTGGGATAGAAGAGACGATGGCTTCTTTTATCCCAAGAGAAAACCTTCCCACCAATGTGGTAATAGGGATAGACTCCATTCTCTCTTCCTTAAAAGGGAAAATAAAGATTTATAACATTATGGGGAAGTCGGTGAGAAATGCTTCAGGAAGAAACTTGAGGAGTGGCGTTTATTTCTTAGAATTTAACGAGGGAAAATATAAAGAGAGAAAGAAAATCATTCTTTTAAGATAAGAATTCCGTCCCAAAATACCATAGTAGAAAAAATAAATCTTCGTATGGAAAAGAACAAGTTTTTCTTTTTTCAGGCGACATAAAAGTCGCCTATTAAGAAGAAGTCGTTTTCTTTTAAGTTCTTTCTTTTCAATAATTTGGTTGCTTTTAAGATAGACTTAGGGTGAGCCCTACCACCGCCTCTCCTGCCACCCCCCTCCCCACTCCTTATCCACCCTTCTGGCCATCCTTTAAGGACCGTTTTCTTCTCTAATTAAAGGTCTAATTTTCTCCCTAATCCTTCCCCTCAAAAAGAGTCTAATTTTATTACCAATTCCTGGTCTCGGAAAAAGTCTCAGAAAAAGCCTCATCCCTTGCCTAATCCTTTGGCTAATTTTGGGAATAGAGGAATTGGGAGTAAGGTATTTAGTTTTTACCTCTGATTTGCCCTTGAAATTAAGATAATGTTAATTATAATTATTTAGGAGGATTTATGAATCTCATTCTTTTTATCTCCTTTCTTTTTAATCTTGGTCAATGGGTCAGTTATTGCAATGAATATCCTGACCTCTTTGTCTTTTACGGGCAGGAGAAAGCGATGCTCATTAACCCAAGTGACTTTGGTATCACTTATCCCTTAACGATTGAATCTTTACGCACCCGGTTTTACAGTTCCATGGGTGGTTTTACCGACTCCGCCTTCGTTTATAAGATTTATGCCGGAGATGGTCAAACCTTGCTTTTTGAGTCGGAAACCCTTATCGCCCTTCGCCCACCCCAACACTTCCGGTATGCTTTAAGAAATCCCGTGGTTATAGAAAGTGGTAACTTCTATGTGGCGATTGCCAGCCGGACCTATCGCGAACCCTTTGGTTATCCCTTCATC
>JBDRVU010000060.1:0-5547 GCA_039802085.1 Caldifarciminota bacterium | reverse complement strand
AGATGATTGAGACAATCGGTTGGATTATTATCGTCATTGGTGTGTTCTTTGACCTTTTGGGTAGTTTAGGTTTAGTTCGTTTTCCGGATTTATACAACCGGATGCAGGCGGCAACGAAATGTGTCACCTTGGGGACTTGTGGCATTATGGTTGGGATTTTTCTTATTACCGGTTTTTCTTCTATGGGGATAAAAGCGTTAATCTGTGCCTTATTTATTCTATTCACAATGCCCGTAGCGGCCCATGCTCTTTCCCGTTCTTCTTTAATCTCTGGAATAAAGATGTGGAAGGGGACAGTTATTGACAAGTTGGGTGAAGATAAAGGAAAAGAACAGATTGAGAAAGATGAGAAAGCCTAAATTAAGAGAGTTAGGTGAGGCGATAAAGGCGCTCTTTAAGGGTCCTTATACGGTTAAGTTTCCGAAAGAACCAGCCAAGGTATTTCCCAATTTTCGAGGGAGGATCGTCTTTAACGAGGAGAAATGTGTTGGTTGTGGTGCGTGTGTTGAGGTCTGTCCGGCTAAGGCAAGGGCAATTGAAGATGATAAGGAGAGAAAGATAAGAAAAGTTATTCACTATCAGGAGAAGTGCATCTATTGCGGACAGTGTGTGAGGTATTGTATTACGCAGGAAGGGATAAGACACACACCAGATTTTGAACTCTCTTCTTTAACTAAGGACGGCTATGAGAATTATATTGAGAAGGTGTTAGTTCTTTGCGAATTATGTGGGGAGGTAGTTGGGAGCAAAGACCATTTGTTGTGGATATATAAGAAGGTAGGGGAAGCCGCTTATCAGAATCCAACCCTATTTTTAACTCATCAGAAGGAATTGGATTTGATAAGGGGGGAAGTGCCCAAAACACTTCCTTATCGTTCTGGCCATCTCCGCATCTTATGTCCGGAATGCCGGAGAAAGGTTTACCTCCAAGAGGTCTGGGGCTATTAGATTTTTAATTATACCTTCGGTTAGACCTCCAATTAAATTTTCGGTTAGATTGTCAGTTAGGCTTCGGATTAAACTCCCCATTAGACCAATTATTACCCTTTTCCTTATTTAAAGGGTTAGACTCTTAATTAGATTCAGGATTGAGCCGAAGGTTAGACTAACTATTAAAATAGTGATTAGACTACCCATTAGACCTTTAATTAACCTCCCAATACCATCCCCTGTATCGTTCACCCCTTTTTATAAAAATAAACCTCTCCTGTTTTGTAAGCTCTATTTTTTTGGTCTATTATATTATTGCCTATCCGATAAGCCTCCTATTGTTTAGTCTAGTCTATCGTTATTAGGTATTGCTAAAATTAAACTCAAACGGAAATCCATAACGAAAAGCAACAAACATTTCTTTAAGGTTTTCATAGTCCTATATAATAAAAACGGAAATCCCCACCAATTTCTGACACTAAATTTTTAGGCCAATTTTATTAAATTGTGTCTTTTGGCACGATTTTTGCCTTACTGTAATTATACTTAAATTAACTAAGTTCCTTTTGGCAGAGGATAATGGTTATCTTCTCCATCTCTTTAAGTAGATGAGGCCAAAAAAGGAGATTAAAAGGAGGAAAAAACCAGATAAAATAAGCATTGTCCGATAGGAGGTGAGGTCACTTAAAAGACCAATCGGCATCACGGTTAAAAAGAAGGCTAAATTATTAAAGAACTCTTTGGTGGCGAAGATTCTCCCTCGGATAAATCCTGGAACCTCTTCGTGTAAAATTGTATTCTGACAGACTGTAATTACGGAAAAGAGGATACCGGCGATAATCCCTACCAGAATCATAAACCAAATTTTGATAAGAAAACTGCCGAGAAAAAATAAAATGGAGAATGGGATAAGGGAATAGATGATTAAAAGTTTCTTATTAACCGATGGTTTTAGAAAACTCATTAAAAGACTACCACTAATCATCCCAATCGCCAAGATGCCGGCAAAAATTCCCACACCACTAGTTCCCAATTTTAAGACCTGTTGGATTAAGAAGATGAGAACCGCATAGGAGAAACTGGCAAGAGCGGCTAAAATGAAAATGGAGAAGATGACGAAGAGAACAATCTTTTCCCGAAAGAGGTAAAAAAGGAGTTCTTTCACTTTATGAAAGAAGTCTTGAAAACCGAAAAGGATTTCTTCTTTTAATGGCTTGGGGGTTTTTACCTTTTGGGCAGGGGGGGGGCTCATTCCTAAAATTAAACTGCCGGCGGTAAAGTGGGTCAGGGCGTTGATGAAAAAACCCAGGCGCCAACCAGTCCACTTGATTAAGAAACCGCCAATCGCCATTCCCAAAACTGTTGCCAGTCGGGTAAAGGTAAGGTCTAAGGAATTGGCTAATAATAGTTTTCTTTTTGCTACAACCACTGGGATGAGGGAAGGCTTGGCGCTATTATTAAATAAATCAATGCCGAAGAAGAAAAAGAGAACGAAAAAGACCGGAAGGAAACTTTTAGTGAGATGGATGAGAAAAGGGGTTGAAAAAAGGATAAGACTTTGGAGGTAGTGGGCTTTAATCATTATCCTCTGTTTCTGCCACCGGTCAACTAAAACGCCTACGACTGGAGCTAACAGGAGATTGGGTAGGGTGAAGGTGATTGATGCCTGGGAATAAGCGAAACTACTCTTTGGTTTATAGAATTCAATGAGGGTGATTAAGAGCATATGAGTGAACCGGTCGCCAAGTTGGGAGACCGCGCCGGAGAGTGAGAGGAAGAGGAAGTTTTTTATTTTGAGAACCGAAGCAAAGGAAAGTCTTTTTTCTTTTATTTCGCCTTCGGAATTGACTTTTGCCATTTTCCCATTAAAATCAAATCTCGGCGCCATCGTCTAGCCTGGCCTAGGACACAAGGTTCTCAACCTTGCGACCGGGGTTCAAATCCCCGTGGCGCCATTTCCGCATAAAGGTCATAAGGTGTAGCGGAAACTATTCTCATTAGGTAAATTTTACCTACGGTTAAATTATTTCCTTTAATTAAAACCAAACCATCAATTTCCGGTGCGTCCCGATAGGTTCTACCCAGATAGGAATATTTTCCTCTATTTACCCTTTCGTCAATCATTACCGCCATCTCTTTACCAATTAGAGATTTTAATTTTTCCTCTGAGATCTTCTTTTGATAAGAAAGGAGAATCTTTTGCCTTTCCTTTTTCACGCGGTAGGGGATCTGAGGGGAAAGAGAATAAGCCGGGGTGGACCTCTCCCGGCTGTAAAGGAAACAGCCGATATGGTCAAATTTCACCTTTTGGATGAAATTGAGTAGTTCTCGGAAGTCCTCTTCGGTCTCTTTCGGAAAACCAACGATGAAGGTTGTCCTGATGGTCATCCCCGGGATACTAAGTAAATGGTCGAGAACTCTTGAGACATCTTTTCTTAAATAGCCCCGACCCATTAGAGAAAGAATCTTATTGGAGATATGCTGAAGAGGAAGGTCAATGTATTTTAGGATTTTCTCTTCTTCTTTAATTAAAGCCAAAAGTTCAGGATAGATATGGGCGGGGTGGGTATAGAGGAGACGGAGCCATTCAATTCTTTTAACCTTTGCTAATTCTTTTAATAAAAGATGGAGTTTTTGGGAATGGTAGAGGTCAGTACCGTAAAGGGTTGAGTCTTGAGAGACTAAAATTATCTCTTTAATACCCATTTGGGTAATCACCTCTGCCTCTTGGATAATCTCTTCCAGCGGTCGGGAGCGATAATTCCCTCGGATTTCAGGAATTCGGCAGTAGGTGCAGAAATTAGAACAACCTTCAGAGATTTTCAGATAGGCATAAGATTTTGTTTGGAGATAGCGGTCAAAGGAGAGATGGGTCGGTTTTGTTTGATAGAGAATTTTCTTTTTCCCCTTGAGGATTTGGGGAATTTGCGGAATATAGTCAAGACCACAAAAATGGTCAACTGCGGTAAATTTCCTTAAAAGTTTCTCTTTTGCCTCTTGGACGAAACAGCCGAAGACCACAATCTTTTTTAACTTTCCCCTCTTTTTTAATTGAATCATTTCTTGGATTTTCCTACTTGCCTCCCGGCGGGCACTTTTGATAAAAGCACAAGTGGTTAGAATGGCGATTTCCGCATTTTTTGGGTTATTCACAAGAGTGAACCCATTTTTATAAAGACTGGCTAAAATTGATTCGGCGTCAACAAAATTTTTTGGGCAACCTAAAAATATGACCGAAACCTTTTTCACTAAAAGACCATCTTCGCTTCGGCAAAAGCGACCAGTTCCCTCTTTTTGTTTATCATCTCACTCCGGCAGATGATAAGATTCCTTTTCTTCTCTATGATGCGTCCGGTTATTTGCACGGTCTCGCCGACAAGGACCGGTTTTTTCAGCCGAACTTTCAACTCTCCGGTTAGGGCAAGATAACCTTTCTTTCGACAAGCCCAGGCACACATCTCATCTAAGAGGGTAGCGATAATTCCACCATGGGCGACATCTTGATAACCCTCGTACTCCTTTTTCATTTGCCAAATTGCTTTTACCCCATCACCTTCTTCCTTTATCTTTAAACGGAAACCAATGGGATTATTCTTGCCACAGGCGAAGCAATAATCGCTTGACTTTACTAAATCCTTACTGGCTGTCACCTTCTTTTTTGGAATAACCTTTTAGATAATCTTTTATTAATTATTAAATTGCTAAAAAGAATTTCGGTCTTATTCCCTTCCCAATCTTCAAATTTAATCTCTTCAATTAAAAGGTTTTTCTGATTGATCCCCAAGAAGAGGGAATAATAGGAAGTGTCCACTGGGGTTAATTGGAGAGAGACCCGATTTTTATTCGGTTTTACTTGGATATTAAACGAATCTTTAAGGAGGGCAAAAAATAAAAGAAAAGGTGGGGTCTCTTTTAGGGGAACTTTGCCCATCTCTTTTTCCTCCACAGAAATGGAGAGGGACTCACCATCGGCAATGATTAGTTGACTTTTTGGTTTTTTCACTTCCACTCGCAAGAGGTTGGGCTTTTGGGCATAAAAATAACCCTGGAACTCTTCACAACTCCCTTCCGCTTCCGAACAGACCCTTTGACTAAAATTCCCCTGAATGGTATTTACCTTTTTGTATTTCTCTTTTATTCTCAGCCAGATATTCTGATTGCCGAAGAGAGAAGATGAAGAGAGAAAGATAAATAGGGAATGAAGCGCGAAGGGAAATATCCGAGACTCAAATCTCTTTTTTTCTCTATTTTGTTTTAGCATCTGATAGTCTATAAAATTTTTGCGATAAGTCAATATTTAGCCTTGACATTTATTTTTTTAACTCCTAATATAATAGGAGTATGAAGTATCTTTTAATCTTTTTCCTTGACTTTTTAGCCAACCAAAAGAATAAAAGAAGGTTTAGAAAGGGATGCGGGAAAGAATAAAGAGGAATCTCTTTCCTTTAACTATTTTTCTTTTAACCTGTACTAAGAAACCACCGATTGATTTCTATCAGGAAGAGGTCAGAATAAAAATCCTTCCCGGCAAGGTTTCGGTTTTCGGTCAATATTTCCTAAAAAACTTAAAGAAGGAGAGAATAAGGGCGGAACTTTTCTATCCCTTTCCTTTGGATA
>JBDRVU010000059.1:0-5564 GCA_039802085.1 Caldifarciminota bacterium | reverse complement strand
TTCCCATTTCCACAGCGACAAGTGATCAATCTTCGGTTGCCATTGCCTTTGATGGCACAAACTATCTTGTGGTTTGGCAAGATTATCGGAATGGTGATTTAGATATTTATGGGGCTCGTGTTTCCCAAACTGGGGCTGTTTTAGACCCAAACGGTATTTCCATTTCCACAGCGACAAGTTATCAATCCTCTCCTTCCATTGCCTTTGATGGTACAAACTATCTTGTGGTCTGGCAGGACTTTCGCAGCGGTTCTTCTGATATTTACGGTGCCCGGGTCTCGCCCGCCGGAATTATCTTAGATACCAATGGTATTACTATCTCAACCGCTCCCAATGACCAGGAGTATCCCGCAGTGGCTTTTGATGGCACAAACTATCTTGTCGGCTGGGAAGACCGACGTCGGGGTGATTATTCGGATATTTATGGTGCTCGGATATCCCAAGCCGGAACCATTTTAGACCCGGAGGGGCTTGCGGTCTCAATCGCCTTTGAAAACCAAATGTTGCCTACCATCGCTTTTGGGAATGAAAATTATCTTGTGGTCTGGGGAGATTATCGGAGTGATAATCATATAGATGTTTACGGCAGTAGGATTAGTCCGGGTGGTGCGGTTTTAGACCCAAATGGTATTATTATCTCAACTGCTATTTATGAACAATGGGACCCAGCAGTTGCCTTTGATGGTACAAACTATCTGGTGGTTTGGGAAGATAACCGTAATGGTGATTGGGATATTTATGGGGCTCGGGTCAATCCAACCGGTGTTATCTTAGACCCAGATTGTATTCCTATCTCTCATGTCTCATATTCGGATGAATGGTCACCTTCAGTTGCCTTTGATGGCACAAACTATCTTGTGGTCTGGGAGGATGATCGTGATGGCGAAGGGGATATTTATGGTGCCCGGGTATCTCAAACCGGAGTTGTTTTAGACCCGGAAGGGATTCCCATTTCAACCGCGTATTACGATCAATGGTACCCTTCTATTATCTTCGGGGGAGTAAATTATTTTGTCGCTTGGGAAGATTACCGTAACGGCTCCGATTGGAATATTTATGGGGCTCGGGTTAGTCAAGCGGGTGTGGTCTTAGATCCGGAGGGGATTTCTATTTCAACTCCCTTCCGTGACCAAGAGTATCCCGCAGTGGCTTTTGATGGTACAAGTTATCTGGTGGTCTGGCAGGACCAGCGGAATAGTTATTCTCCGGATATTTATGGTGCTCGGGTGTCCCAGAGTGGTTCGGTCTTAGACCCGGATGGGATTCCGGTTGCCGTTGCTAATCGGAACCAAAGGTCACCGACGCTTACCTTTGCGGGCACAAATTATCTTGTGGTCTGGTATGACAACCGGGATAATCGGGATTATGCAAATATCTATGGGGCACGGTTGACACCGGCCGGAGTTGTCTTAGACTCAAACGGTATCCCAATCGCTACTCTCCCAAATGTTGATAAAGAATACCCAGTGGTGGCTTTTGACGGCACAAACTACCTAATTCTTTGGGAAGATTATCGGAATAATAGTGATACCGCTGACATTTATGGGGCAAAGTTAAGCCCTTCCGGAGTTGTCGTTGATTCCTTTCCCGTTTCCCTTCAATTTGGAAACCAATATTCCCCTGCCTTAGCCAGAGGTTTTGGCAATCAAATTCTTATCATTTATACCGGCTGGACTGGTGAATATCAAGGTAGAACTTATAATGCGATGCGGATCTGGGGAAAATTTTATCCGTTTGCGGGCGTGGAGGAAGAACGGATTGACGCATCTTTAACCCCTAATACCTTCCTTGTTTATCCCAACCCTGCAAACTCATACTTCACCATCTATCTGCCGAAGATGGGAAAAGGCGATTGGGAGATAAAAATCTATGATGTTTTGGGAAATTTGGTATCCGTCTTTCAGGCAAAAAATTCCCGATGCTTTATTCCGATTGCCAATTCTTTTAAGGAAGGTATCTATTTTCTCAAAGTGGGAAAGGAGACAAAAAAGTTAATTATCAAGAGATAACTTCTGATTTGGGAGATAAGAAATAAGCCCAAGGGTTAAAAGGCTAAAACTTTAAATTAAAAAACCGAATAATTTAATACTCTCCTTTCTATTCTCTAAATTAGCCCAAGGGGAAGGTAAGAAGTGGGGTCTTTTCTTAGACCATTTCTTAGAGAAGAACTTGGCAAGAAAATTAGACCTTTTTTTCGGGGAGAAATTAGTGAGAAGATTAGACCTCTAAGTAAGAAGAAAATTATTCCTGAAAGGACGGGCGGGAAGGGGGAAAGGAGGTGGGTAGGGGGGTGGTGAGGGAGGCGGTGGTAGGGCTCACTTTGAATTTACCTTAGAATCAAGTAAGTTATTGGTAATAGAAAACTTAAACGAAAATGGCTTCTTCTATGATGGCGACTTTTATGTCGTTTTTTTGCCCTATTTATCCTGACTCTCGGGAAAGAATTTTGGCATTCTTAAAAGCGAGACTTTTTAGAGCGGTTATATTTTTTTGACATTTGTCGGAATAGTTGACTTTTCTCAGTTTTTGGGTATGATAAACTCTATGAAAGAATATAGTCCAGATAAAATTAGAAATATTGGTTTTTTTGGTCATTCTTCCTCCGGGAAGACATCAGTTGCCGATACTTTAATTTTTCTTTTGGGAACTAATCCTCGGAGAGGAAGGGTTGATGATGGCACCTCTTTCTTTGATTACGATGAAGATGAGATTAACCGTAAGGTGAGTATTAATCTGGCTCTGGGTTATGGAGAATATAATGGCTTTTTATTTAATCTGATTGACACCCCAGGTTATGCGGATTTTTTGGGTGATGTCCTCTCTGGGATTAAAGCTTGTGATTGTGGTTGTGTGATAATTGATGGCACCGGTGGGATTGAGGTGGGAACAGAAATCGTGATGCGCCATCTTTCTGAGGAAAATAAGCCGGTATTTTTCTTTATTAATAAATTAAAGAAAGAGCATAGCGATTTTTTTAAGGTCTTAGATGAATTGGGTAAGGCATTTCCCGGCAAGGCAATTCCTTTATTTTTACCGGTTGGTAAAGAGATGGATTTTAGGGGTTTAGTAGATATTATGGAAGAGAAAGTTTACCTCTATGAAGGTGGAAAGAGAAAAGAGGAATCCCTGCCTGAAGAAAAGAAGGGAGAGGTGAGTAAATATCGGGAGAAGATTATTGAAGGTTTGGGCGATGTCTCAGAAGAGATATTAAATAAATATTTAGAAGGCGGCGAGATTACTAAAGAAGAGATTGTTCTGGGATTAAAGGAAGGAATAAAAAAAAGAGGGATTTTCCCGATATTAGCCGGTGATGCCAATGAAGGGATTGGGGTTGATTTAATCCTTGATTTTGCCTGCCAATTTTTACCCTCACCATTAGAAAGTTCTATAAGAACCGAAGAGAAAACTATGCCGGTTAATCCTTCAGGCCCAGTACTACTCTTTGTCTTTAAGACGGTCTCGGAATTACATATCGGTGATTTACATTACTGTAAGGTTCTCCAAGGAAAGGTGAGTTCGGGTGATAGCCTTTTGAATATGACTACGGGTCGGCAGGAAAAGATTAATCAGATATATTATATAAAAGGAAAAGAGAGGGAGGAGGTTGGAGTATTAAGAACCGGTGAGATTGGGGCACTGGTGAAATTAAAGGAGACGAAGACCTCTGATACTCTCACCACTCCGGAACTGAATATTAAATTGCCGCCGATAAAATTTCCTGAGCCTTCCATTTCTATTGCCATTGTGCCTAAGACGCGCGGTGATGAAGAAAAGGTTTCTAATGGTCTCCATCGTTTGCATAACGAAGACCCAACTTTTAATTTCTATTACGCGGCAGAATTGAAACAACAGATTATCTCCGGATTAGGTGAATTACATTTGGATGTTATCTTAGGACGGTTAAAGCGAAAGTTTGATGTGGCGGTTGATACCCAGAGACCAAAGATTCCTTATCGGGAGACAATTACCAAAAAGACTGAAGCCCAAGGGAAATATAAGAAGCAGACCGGTGGTCGGGGACAGTATGGTGACGTTTGGTTAAGAATTGAGCCATTGCCACGGGGCACTGGTTATGAATTTGCTGATGAGATCTATGGCGGTGCCATACCAGCCAAGTATGTACCGTCAATTGAGAAAGGGGTTAAGGAAGCAATGGAACAGGGATTTTTAGCGAATTATCCAATTACCGATTTGAAGGTTACGGTTTATGATGGTAGTTTCCATCCGGTTGACTCTTCTGATATTGCCTTTAAGATTGCCGCGATTATGTCTTTCCGCAACGCTTGCGAAAAAGCCGGGATGATTCTCTTAGAACCGATAATGGAGTTAGAGGTCAGTTGTCCGGAGCAATTTTTAGGTGAGGTGATGGGGGATTTGAATGCCCGAAGGGGCAGGATTTTGGGGATTGAAAGGGAAGGGAATTTACAGGTAGTAAAAGCCCATTGCCCCTTGGCTGAGTTGTATAAATATTCAACCACCCTTCGTTCCGTTACCCAAGGCAGGGGTTATTTTACAATGAAATTCGCCTTTTACGAAGAGGTGCCAAGAGAGATTAGCGCCAAAATTATTGAAGAGGCAAAAAGGGAGAAAGAGAAAGAAAAAGAGTGAAATAAATCAGTG
Source organism: Caldifarciminota bacterium (assembly GCA_039802085.1). GTDB lineage: Bacteria > Hydrothermota > Tepidihabitantia > Tepidihabitantales > JBDRVQ01 > JBDRVQ01. Next base: position 944 of record JBDRVU010000059.1, on the reverse strand, counting down.
ATTTCCTTTGAGGAAAATTACATCGCTCTCACCTTAAAATTGGCAAAGAAAGGGCAATTTTTCACTTCGCCCAATCCTCACTGCGGCGCGGTTTTGGTGAAAGGCGGTAAAATTATTGGAAAAGGCTATCATAAAAAGTTTGGGGGTCCCCACGCCGAAATTTTGGCGATTGAGAGTGTCAAGGATAAAAGATTATTGAAAGGGGCAACCCTTTATTCTTTATTAGAGCCGTGCTCCCATTATGGCAAGACACCACCCTGCACCGAAAGAATCATTAGGGAGGGGATAAAAGAGGTGGTCTATGCGATGGATGACCCAAATCCTTTAGTGAAAGGGAAGGAAGTTTTGGAAAATGCCGGGATAAGGGTGAAAAGGGGTGTGAAAGAAAAAGAGGCAAAGGAGTTAAACGAGTGGTATATAAAGTATATGAAGGAAAAGAAACCCTATGTTACATTAAAGGCAGCACTCACCCTGGATGGTAAGATGGCAACAAAAGGAGGGGAGTCAAAATGGATTACCGGAGAAAAGGCAAGGGACTTTTCTAACCTTTTGCGTTGCGAACAGGATGCGATCTTAGTGGGTATAAATACTGTAATTAAAGATAACCCAAGGCTCACCTGTCGCCGAATAAAAAAGGCGATGAAAAGAGTGATTTTAGACCAGAGGGAAGAGTTAGAAAAAAAGGGGGTAAAGGTAATCTCGGTCAAAGAGGATAAGGGATTACTTTCTTGGGATGAGATTTTAAATGGACTTTATCAGTTGGGCTGTGCGAAAATTTTAATCGAAGGTGGGGCAAGAGTTTTCTCTTCGGCTCTAAAGGGGGGAATCGTTGATAAGATGCTTCTCTTTTTTGCTCCAAAAATTTTGGGAACTGGACTATCCTTTACCGAAAAACTATCTTTCGGCAGTTTGCAAGAGGCGATTGAGTTAAAAGAGGGAAAGGT
>JBDRVU010000058.1:0-5725 GCA_039802085.1 Caldifarciminota bacterium | reverse complement strand
GAGAATCTTGAGGTTCGGACGGAGGAAATTCGGTCAGCCGAGGAATAGCGAAGGGATTCTCAATCGCCATACCTTCCCGAGGATACTGAAGCCACTTTGTTTCTTCACCTTTTGCCATCCCGGCAAAGGCGAGAAAGATAAGAAGTAAAAAAGTAAAGTATCTATACATATATCCTCCTAACTAATAATTTAGCAATTTTTTAGAAAAAGTCAAATATGATATCCTTCTAACTTTTTAAGTGATATTTTTTTTCCGAAGATAAGGTATTATTAGGATAAAGCGAAAGATTTTCCTTGTTTTAGTCCGCGCTCGCGGATTTGTAGTCCCTATTTAGAATTGATTTTACATTCTATCCTGATTTAAAAATATTATAGCCAAAAGAAATTTTGGCTTAAGAATTTGGGAGAGGGGATGGGGATAGGAAGGGGAGAAGTAAGGAGCAGAAGGATGGGACAAGAGGCAGGTGGAAGAGGAGAGGAAGAAACTGGTAGAGGAAATAGGAAAGAGAGGAGGAAAGGAAGAGAGAGAAAAAGTAGGGAAGAAAAGGCAAAAGGGATTAGGGAAGGAACTGGGAAAAGAGCAGGTCTTTTTTACTCCCCAGGGATGCCGTAGGGGGAACTGCCCCCCATCTTTTTGGTAAAATGGCTTTAAGCCATTGAAAATGAATAACTTCAAATAATTTTTGCCCCTATTAAAAAGTTATCTCATCAGATAATTTTTTTAGATAGCTAATCTTACCAAATACCTGAGCACAAGACTAATTCAAAAATCGGATTTTAGAAAGTATTAGTACTTTCTGCGATTAAAAGGTCTTTTTTGCTAAAGCCGTTTCGTTTCCTTTTTTATGAAAATAGAAACAATCTCTTTTTTTATTGTTTTTGGGTGAGTTCTTTTGGGAAAGGATAATTACCATTTTGTATCCCCAATGCCTTTATTTTAGCCAAGTGAAAAAGATAGTTGACAAGATTAGAATTTTATATTATTCTTAATTTAATGCTCGGATTCTTAAAAGATATTAAAGAAAGGTTCATAAACGATATCGCCATTGATTTGGGGACTTCTTCTACGCTCATTTATGTTAGAGAAAAAGGTATTGTTCTGCGGGAGCCTTCAATTGTGGCGATTGAGGAGAAAGACCACACACCGGTAGCGGTTGGTCTGGAGGCGAAAAAGATGCTCGGTCGGACCCCAGAAGGGATGAGGGCGGTTCGGCCAATGAAGGATGGGGTGATTGCCGACTTCGGTCTGGTAGAGGTGATGCTGCGGTATTTTATTGAAAGGGTTCAGAAGAAGCGGATGTTTGTCAGGCCCAGAGTGGTGATTTGTGTTCCTTCGGGTATTACGGAGGTAGAAAAAAGGGCAGTAAGGGATTCGGTTGAGGCTTGTGGGGCAAGGGAGGTTTATTTGGTCTCCGAACCGATTGCCGCCGCTCTTGGTGTTAATCTGCCCGTAGAAGACCCAACCGGAAGTATGATTATTGATATCGGGGGTGGAACAACAGAGATTGCGGTCGTTGCCTTGTCCGGAATTGTCAATTCCACTTCGGTAAGGATTGCCGGCGATGAGATGGATGAGGCGATTATCAACTATGTGAAGAAGAATTACAACTTAATCATTGGCGAGCAGACTGCGGAAATGGTTAAGATGAAGATTGGCTCCGCTTATGCCACCGGTGAGGATGAGCAGTGTGAGGTGAAAGGGCGAGATTTGGTTTCTGGTATCCCTAAAACAATCAAGGTGACATCTTCCAAAATCCGGGAGGCTTTAGAAGAACCGATTAGTTTAATTATTGATGCGATAAGGCAGGCATTAGAGCGCACCCCACCGGAGTTGGCCGCGGATATTGTGGACCGGGGAATCTATATGGCGGGTGGTGGTTCTCTCTTGCGGGGACTTGACCTTTTGATTAACGAGGAGACCGGGCTGGCGATTCATGTAGCACCCAATCCAATTGATTGTGTTGTCTTAGGAGCCGGAAAGATTTTAGAAGATACTAAAAGATATTCTAAACTTTTTTTGCCCACAGGCGATTAAAGAAGTAGACCAAATTTACCTTCCGGTTTTATGTCTTTACTCCGGCGGTTAAATTTTTCGCTAATTCCAATTTTTTTATCTTTCTTTTTTATCTTAATCCCCACTGGTCTTAAATTGCGTATTGCGGTATGGGCACAAAGTTTCTTTTTTTTCCCGGCAAAATTTGTGAAAAGAGAAGTTGACTACCTCCGAGATTTGCGACGGGAGCGGGACGATTTAGAGAAAGAATTAATTTCTCTTAATCGGCAAGTGGCATTGATGCGGGATAGTCTGAGAAAGGATTTAGAAGGAGAAATGAATTCTTTATTGCGAGCGGAGATCGTTGGCCGGGATCACACCTTGCGTTGTTTTTTGATTATTGATAAAGGGAGAAGAGATGGGGTAATTGAAGACCAGACCGCATTGGTAGCGGAAGGGTTAGTGGGGAAGGTTTTGAAGGTTGGGGAGTCATTCTCTTTAATCGAAACCTTTTATTCTCCTTATTTGAATATTGCCGGGGTTAATCAAAGAACTAATGAGGTGGGGGTAGTTCGGTTAAAGCGGCGGGGGTTAAAAGAATCTTTTTTGGCATTAGATTATTTCTCACCCAATGCCGATATTTTAGTTGGTGATACAATTTTAACTTCCGGTCAAGGAGGAATTTTCCCCAAGGGGATAAAAATTGGCTATGTGAAGAATGTTTTTCCCACACGCGATATCTTTTTAGATATTATAATTGAACCAGTGGTGAATGTTTTACGGATTGATGGTCTCTATCTTTTAATCCAAAAGGATAAAGGAGAAAGAGTTAACGAACGACAGGAAATGGAGAAGTTATTAAAAGAGTTAGAATTAAAAATTCCGGAATTATTTAAGATGAGATGATAAAATTTTTACCAGAAAAAAGAAAGGGCCAAAATATAATTCATGTTGTTGCTTCTTTCCTTTTCTTGTATATCTTATGGACTATTGAGACGGTTCTCCCTTCTTGGTTTCCAGATTTTTCCTTAATTTTTATCATCATCGCCGCACTCAGTTTTCCCCCGGCGGTTGCTAGTTTTCTTGGTTTTTTTCTTGGTTTCCTTTCCGATAACCTCTCGCCCAATCTTTTGGGTCGCTACACTACCTTTTATACTCTCCTTTCCTTCCTTTTAAGTTATTTTAAGAATTATATCATTTTCTCTTACCCTTATCTTTTTTTACTTGTCTCCGTCTCAATTTTTTTAAAGGGGCTAATTGGTGGATTCCATCTTCTTAAATTCCTTCTCACCTTGTTATTTCTCATCCCCTTTATTAAAATTTTAAGGAAATGGGGAAAAGATTTTATTTTGATTAGATGATAAGGAAGGTTAAGGTTATCTTCTATATCTTTTTGACTTTTTCCCTACTCTTTCTCTTTCGTCTTTTCTATCTTCAAGTATGGGCGGGAGCCAAATATTCTCATCTTGCTACATTCCAGAGTATTCGCCGAATAGTTCTGAAGGCGCCGCGCGGTAGAATCTTTGACCGAAAAGGGAGAATACTGGCTGATGTTAAACCATCTTTCTCTTTAGCCATTGTGCCCCGAGAGATGGATTCACTGACGCAAGAGAAGTTGGAAAGGATAGTAACTTGGGATAAGGACTTAATAGCGGAGAATAGAAACTCCTACTCACCAGTGGAAATAATGGCTAATATCCCGATGAAGAAGGTAATTGAGATGGAAGAAGGTTTGAGTGGGCTAAGGGGGGTAAGATTAGAGGTAAAACCAATTCGTTCTTATTCTCATTCGTTTCTTTTCCATGTTTTAGGAAATGTTAATAAAATTACCAAGGAAGAATGGGAGAGGGATAAGTCTTATGAGCGAAGTGATTTTATCGGCAAAGTAGGAATTGAGAAGTGGTATGAGAAGATTTTGCGGGGAAAGGATGGTTTTCGTTTGGTGGAGGTTGATGCCCGAGGCAAAGAGATTGGCAATTTGCCGGAGGTGGAAGAGGTGAGACCGGTTTCCGGTTGTGATTTATACCTCTCATTGGATTTAGAACTATTATGTTTGGTTGATTCTCTTTTTTCCCCTTACCAGCGTGGTTCTTGTGTCGCCATTGACCCGAGAGATGGCCGGGTTCTAATTTTTTATTCTAAGCCCTATCTTGACCCTAATTTATTTCTCTCCTCATTTCCCCCAGAGGTTTGGGAAAGGATAAAGAATCATCCGGGGAAGCCATTTTTCAATCGGGTGATCCAAGCCCAATTCCCTCCCGGTTCTACTTTTAAACCTTTAATTGCTCTCGCGGGATTAAAAAAAGGGGTATTGAGAAGAGATAGTAGATTTATTCCCTGTGCCGGGGGATTTAAGTTTGGTAACCGATATTTTCGTTGTTGGACCGCTCACGGGAGTTTAGGGTTAATTGATGCCATTGCCCAATCCTGTAATACCTATTTCTATCAGGCGGGATTGGCGATTGGTTTAGAAGAGATAATTAAAATGGCGGAAGATTTCAATTTTGGAAGAAAGACCGGGATTGACCTCCTCGGGGAGGAAGAGGGCATTCTACCAACTCCCGCCTATTTGGATAGGAAATACGGGGGGAGATATCCTAAGGGGATAGTCTTAAATCTGGCGATTGGGCAGGGGGAAATTGCTGTGACACCTTTACAGTTGGCTTTTTTTTATTGTGCGATTGCCCAAAAAGGGAAAATCTATAGACCTCATCTGGTTGATTCCATCAAATTCCCTTGTAGAAGTTATCACTCTCCTTTCTTAGATTCCTTAGCCCGATTTAACTTCGTTCCGAAAATTTGTGGTGGTGACACAATCTATATCTTCGTGCCATCGGCAGAAGAGATAGATTTGCCAGAAGAATACTTTAAAGTGATAGATGATGCCTTGGAGTTTGTGGTAGAAAGAGGAACCGGCCGGGGAACTTTTATTCCCGAGGTGAAGATTTGCGGGAAGACCGGAACCGCGGAGAATCCATTCGGGCAGGACCATGCTTGGTTTGTTGGTTACGGGCCAAAAGGGAATCCATCAATTGTCCTCTGCGTCTTAGTGGAGAACATTGGAAAGGGGGGTGCTTATGCGGTGCCAATTGCCAACCGAATTTTTAGAAGGTATTTTAATTTGAGTGGGGAAGGAGAGGTTTTCAAAGGTTCAGTCAGTGATTAGGATTTCTTTTTATGCGTAAACAGGGATTTAAGACGATTCTCATCCTTGCCTTAATTTTGACGGGGATTGGTTTTTTTTCAATCTACAGCGCCGCGGGTAAGGTTTATTTAGAAAAACAATTAATTTGGTTTTTTATCTCCATCGCTGTGTTCTGGCTCGCTTACCGAGCGGAAAAGAGAGTCTGGCTTACGCTTTCCCCCATTTTTTATATCTTTGTCCTTTTTTTGCTTCTTTCGGTTTTGGTCTTAAATCGTGGGGATGTCAAACGGTGGTTAACCTTTGGTCCGGTAAATATTCAACCCGCGGAGTTCGCCAAGGTTTTTACAATTCTCCTTTTGGCACGAGTTTTAGCTCAGAAGAAGAAATTCTCCTTTTCTTTCTCTTCATTGTCCCTGCCGACACTTCTCATCTTTTTGCCCTCTTTTCTGGTTTTTATTCAACCCGACTTGGGTTCCGCCCTTTCCTTTTTGGCAATTTTTGGCTTTCTTATTTATTTTAAGGGGTTGAAAGGTTATGAGATAGTTCTATTATTTTCTCCTTTATTCTCCTGCCTATTTGGTTTATCA
>JBDRVU010000057.1:0-5741 GCA_039802085.1 Caldifarciminota bacterium | reverse complement strand
ATATCCGAGACCTCGGTCTCTATGTGATGGGAAGGACAGTTGGAGAGTATTTCTATACCAATCCCTATCCTGACGGTGCCACAAGTTATATGGAGATTGCTCCGGGGCTCTCTTTCCGTGATTTAAGGGTTGTCTCTTCCCATGAGTTTAATCACGCTTCCCAACTCCGTTATAGTTATTTAGAAGGTGACTGGTGGCAGGAGAATTGCGCAACCTGGATGGAAGATGTCTGCTATGATAATGAAAATCAGTATATGGATTATCTCTCTTGGTCAATTGATCCCTTAGATTCTCCGCACAAGCCGATAACCTGTGATGAAGACCTTTACGAATATGCGGGTTGTCTCTGGCCGATGTTTCTTGCGGAGCGCTACGCAATAAGTTGCCCAAGGAGAGCCTGGGAAAGGATGGGACAAGTTTCCGGAGGGAATACCCTTTCCGGTATAAATGATGCCCTTGGCAATTTTGCCAGCAACTTAACTAATGCCTTAAAGGAATACGGACTCTGGCGTTATTTCACCGGTACGCGGGCCGACCCAACTCATTATTTTTCCGAATCTAACCTCTGGCCGACATCTTCGGTGCTTCGGAATCATAATTCTTATCCGGCTACAGGTGATCAAGGCAATCGTTATCCTTCGGGTCCGGGTGGGACGAATTATATTCAATTTTCGGCTGGCGGCACAAACTATTTAAGAATGGTCTTTGATGGTCAGGATAATTATCTCTGGTCGGCATACGCGATTGGTTATAAAACCCCTCCTTCGGATACTTATAGCTTTATTTTGCCGTATCCCTGGAATCGTGGGATAAAGACGGTCCCTTTTTCCGGTCATTCCCATATCGCTCTCGCCGTTACTGTTACGCAATGGCAGGGTTCAGCCAATAATTTAACCTTTACTTATAATTGCAGTCTTCAGACTGTGGTTTATAATTGGGATGTCGGAGTGGCAGAGATTCTCTCGCCACCCAACCGGATAAAGAAGGATAGTATATTTTCTCCTAAAATTAGGGTGGAAAATTACGGGTTGAATAGCGCCTCTTTTCCGGTCCGGTTTATTATTGTCCGACCACCAGCGGAGACAATCTATAAGGAGATGGCTTCGGTTAATAACTTACCACCGGATGGTTGGCAGGAGATTTCTTTTTCTCAGGTTTCAATTCCCATAATTGGCTTTTATTCGGTTAGTGCTCACACCACCTTAAGCGGGGATGAAAATTCCGGAAACGATGAGTTGGCAAAGAATCTGGAAATTTATTCGCCAATCACTGGTTGGGAGAAAGTAGCGGATGTGCCATTTAGTCCAGATGGTAAGGCGGTGAAGAGTGGTGGTGGTTTAGCGGTGATTGATGATACAACATTTTTCGTTCTGAAAGGAAATAATAAGCCGAGCCTTTATCGTTTTAACCCCTTAACGAATGGCATCGCCTTTATTGGCGACCTCCGTTATGGGGGCGAGGATTTAAAGATTAAGAAGGGTGGTTTTATCTTAACGGGTGGTGATTATATTTATATTGTTCCGGGTGGTAATAAAAGTCTTTTCTATCGGGCACCAAAGACAAATCCTTTAAGTTTAACATCATTAAGCCAAATCCCTGGGGCGGCATTAAAAGGCGGAACCGGAATGGTTTATTGCGAGAAAAGTGGCCGGGGATACATTTATCTATTAAAAGGTTCAAAGACGAGGGATTTTTATCTCTACGATGTGATGGATAATGCCTGGGAGGTGAAACAATCAGCGCCGGTTTACAGTTCTCCGGATAAGGGTTATCAGATTGGGAGTGCTATCGCCTTTGATGGTAATCAAACAATTTATAGTTTACGGGCAAAGTATAACGAGTTATATAAATACGACATTGCCAGTGATGCTTGGGTTAGCGGTTTCTCTTCAATTCGGGAAGCGAAAATAAAGGGGTTAAGGGTGGTGGTTTCTTAGTTTACCAAAATGGTTATATCTTTGCTCTGAAAGGAAATAATACCACTGGTTTCTGGCGCTATTCCGGAGCCAAAGAAGAAGATGAGGTTTTGGTAACGAACTTTTCTGATGAGGAGATTAAAAGAGATCCCCAACTACACTTCTCGGGCGAAGGAGTTTCTTTTGCTAAGGTGAAGGTCTACAATCCTCTGGGAAGATTGGTGGCCGAGGGAAAAGAAACCATTAAAGATTTACCTGCTGGGATTTATCTGATGGAAATTTTGACAAAAGAGAATCGACGAGTAAAGAAAGTTCTTTGGCTTCGTTGAGAATGAGGCCTTTTAGGAAGGGGGTAGGATTTTTAGGAATTTCCTCTTGCCTATTTTAATTATCCTTTCCTTTTCAAGAGAAAGGATATAATTTATATCAGTAATTTTTTCGCCATCAACATAGACGCCGCCTTCGGCAATTTTTCTTCTTGCTTCACTTTTAGAAGGAAGAAGTTTGGTTAGAGAGATAAGTTCTACTAATGGTATCTTCTCCTGGGGCGATTGAAAATTGGGGATTACTTCGGGTAGTTCTTTATACTTAAAGACTAGGTCAAATTCCCGGGCGGCCTTTTCCGCGGCTTCGGCGGAATGGTAGAGAGTGACAATATCTTTGGCTAAGAGGGATTTTAATTCTTTTGGATTCTCGCCCGATTTTAATCTTTCTTTTATTTTTTTAATCTCTTCTGGGGAACGATTAGTGGTAAGGGTGAAATAACGGATAATCATCGTATCAGGAATGGACATTATCTTGCCATACATCTCGGATGGTGGTTCGGTGATTCCCACATAGTTATTATAAGATTTACTCATCTTCAATTTTCCATCTAGTCCCTCCAAGAGGGGAACGGTCATAATCACCTGAGGGGGAAGGTTATATTCCTTCATCAATTCCCGACCAACCAGTAAGTTCCAGTACTGGTCGGCACCACCCAATTCCACATCGGATTTAATGGCGATGGAGTCATAACCCTGAAAGAGGGGATAAAGGATTTCGTGCAGATAAACGGGAATTCCTTCTTTTAACCTTTTGGCAAAGTCTTGTCGCTCCAAGATGCGGGCTAAGGTGTATTTTGACGTTAGGTTTATTATCTCCTCGGCACGGAGAGCATCGTTCCATTCCGAATTATAACGGAATTCGGTCTTCTCCGGGATAAGGATTTTGAAAATCTGTTTTTGGTAATGCGCCATATTCCTTTTGATTTCTTCTTTGGTTATTTGGGGGCGGGTTTTGGAACGACCGGATGGGTCACCAATCCGGCCGGTGAAGTCACCAACGATGAGGACCGCAGTGTGTCCCAATTCTTGGAATTGGCGCAATTTGCGTAAGACAACCGCAAAGCCTAAATGAATCTCTGGACCGGAGGCATCAATCCCTAATTTTATCCGCAATGGTTTATTACTAAGGATTGAGTTTTTTAATTTGTCTACTAATTCGGTTTCGGTAACGAGGTCCTGGCAGAGAACCGGTCTATTTTTTATTATTGTTAATTGCTCTTGCACTCGGTTTAATATCTCCGCCATCTTATCTTTCAGAGAATAAGATAATTAATGGTTAGACCGGAAATTGGAGTTAGATTTGAAAGTCGCCTAAGTCTTCCGGTTCGGTTTTTCTTAGCCAGTCCTCAATCTCTTTAATCGGGTCTTCAGGAGTTTCGGGAATGAGGATCCCGCAATTTTCCATTACGCTCTCTTCGCAGTAGATTGGGCAGTTAATCTTCAACGCTAAACCAACGGAATCAGAAGGTCGGGCATCAATCACAATTTTATTCCCTTCCTTTTCTAAAATTATCTCCGCAAAGAAGGTGTTGTTTCTTATCTCGGTGATGACCACTCTCTGTATCTTCCCCCCCAATCCTTCAATCAGCCGTTTCATTAAGTCAAGGGTTAAGGGGCGTTCAAAATTTACATTCTCCAAGGCATACATAATAGCGGTTGCTTCCGCTGGTCCGATAAAAATGGGGAGGACGCGGTTACCGGAGGCTTCTTTTAAGAAAACGACCGGGGAACGACTTTTTTCGTCGAATTTAACTCCGGCCACTTTCACTTCAATCATTTTTCATCCTTTTTTAAGACCCACAATTTAAGAATAGTCTTAATCTCAGGTCCGAGCCTAACGGTGATATCATAAACCCCAGGTGATTTAATTGGTTCTTCCAGGATGATTTCTTTTTTATCAATCATAATCCCTTCATTTTTGAGCAGTTCGGCAATATCACCAGCAGTGATTCTTCCAAAACTCCCTTCTTCACCAAGGGGCAATTCTATCTTCAAGATTAAACCATCAATCTTTTTGGCGTACTCCTGTGCCTTTTCTTTCATCCGAATAATTTTCGCCTCTTTCTGTCTCTGGATTTCTTCCCAATGTTTTATGAGAGAAGGAGTGGCAGGTAGAGCCAGGTTTTGGGGTATAAGATAATTCCGAGCGTAGCCATCTCGGACATTCACAATCTCACCTTCTTTTCCTAAGTTAGGGACTTCTTTTTTTAGTATCACCTTCATTTCACTTCACCACATAAGGTAAGAGGGCAAGGTTTCTTGCTCTCTTTATCGCCTTAGTTAGAGAACGTTGGTGCTTGGCACAGAGACCGGTAACCTTCGCCGGCAAGATTTTTCCTCTTTCGGTCAGAAAGTTCCTTAAAGTTGGCTCTTTATAATCAATCTTCTTTATACTGCGTTCGCAAAAAGAACAACCTTTTTTCATAGAAAGATATAATAAGGAAAAAAGAGAAAAAGTCAAGCACAATGTCATATCCCACTCCCCATCGCTTTGCTTTCAAAATAGCCTAAGGATTAGATAAAAAATTAGACATTTTATTAAACCTTTTCCGAGACCAGAAATTGGCAATAAAATTAGACCCTTTTTTCGGAGAGAAATTAGTGATAAAATTATGCCTTTAATTAGGGAAGAAATTAGTCTTTAAGGGAAAATCGGTAGGGTAGATAAGAGGTGGGGGAGGAGACAATAGAGGAGGCGGTGGTAGGGCTCACTTCAAACCTACCATAAAGATAAGTAAGTTATAGAAAACAAAAAACTTAAAAAGAAATACCCTTTTCTTAATAGACGACATAAAAGTTGCCTTTTTAGGAACAAAAGCATAAATTACTATTAGTCTTATTGATAAACTGCCCGAGCTAATATCGGAACCTAAGAGAAAACCGAACCCTTGACATTTTCCCAAATTTGCGTATAATGAAAAGTGGAGGGAATATGAAACGCTTAATGTCGGTTATTTTTTTAGTTTTACCACTTTTGGCTCAAGATGTTGGGGTGACGAAAATTTTAGCCCCTTCCGGAATAATTGAACCCGCTCTGGTAAATTGCCGGGCACAGATAAAGAATTTCACCTCCCAAGAGGAGAGTCTCTTTGTCTATTTCTCAATTTCTCTAACTAATGGGGGAAGGGTTTATTACGAATCTTCTTTTGTCAAGGTTAACGGGAATGCGACCCAAAATGTCTCTTTCCCCTCTTGGACCGCCACCCTAGGTAGTTATCTTCCGAGATGCTCAACCGCTCTTTTGGGTGATGTCAATCCAATCAATGATACCCTAAGCGAAAAGGTTTTGGTCTTAGCGATCACACCGGGTCAGTGGATTTCTCGGGAGAGTATGCCGGCCGGACCGGACAAAAAAAGGGTGAAGGACGGCGGAGCGATGGTTGACGGCTCAAAAGGGAGGGATAAGTTCATCTACGCGATAAAGGGAGGAAATACCAGAGAGCTCTATCGTTACGATGCGATTCTTAACCAATGGTTGCCGAGGAGAGAGGTTCCGGTT
>JBDRVU010000056.1:0-5906 GCA_039802085.1 Caldifarciminota bacterium | reverse complement strand
CCACCTCACTGCCGATATTCGCCATCTGCTCTAAGAAGGGCAATTGAAACCAACGACCTTTGGCTAATTCCTTATGTTGATAGTTCACCTCATCGGAATGGAGTTCCCCACCAATTGCCATAATTTTCCTTTCCACATCAACCACCGCCTTCACCAAATCGCCAAACATCTCCTCCGCCATCTTTTTCAATTCCTTTATTGAAATCTTTTCTCTCACAATCTTCATAATTTTTGAAGTCTACGGAAGATTTCCGATAAAGTCAAATCTCATTTGCAAGCGTTAACAGTGATCATAACCACCTTCGGCCCTAATCTAAAAATACTACAGAAGCTTTGCAAAGCAGTGGACTACCAAAAAACTTGGGCAAAATCTTTTTGTGGCTAAACCCATCTGAAAATCCTTAAAATAGAAGTTAACGCATTAAAAACAGGACATTAAGGAAGGCGATTAAAATAAACATTATCAAGGTAATTACTTGAAGATGGCGGGCAATTTTCTCTATCTCCTTCTCAATTTCTTGATAATGGTAAAATAAAAGTTCCCTTGTCATCAAGAATCGGCAATCCCGATTTATAAATGGTAACGCACTGGCTGGGGATCGGAGTTAAATCCTTTGTCAAACCAATGCTTGACGGAGAGAAATAAAGGGTTATAATGAGAAATGTTTCCCATAATTCTCCGCATTGGAAGTTTCAATATCTATTCCTACGGGTTAATGCTCTTTTTGGCTTTTCTCGTTGGAATTAAATTGACCGCTTCCCGAGCGAAAAAGTTTGGGGTGAAAGAAGAGTTAATCTCCAATCTTGCCCTTTATATTCTCTTTGGAGCAATTATCGGTTCTCGGCTATTGTATGTATTACTCCATTGGGATGAATTCGCGAATGATATCGTTGGTATCTTTGCCTTCTGGCGCGGTGGTCTTGGTGGTCTTATGTTCTTTGGTGGACTCTTGGGTGGTCTCTTATCCGGTATCTATTATGTGAAGAAGAAGAAACTTCCTCTAAGGAAGATGTTTGATAGTGCCGCGCCCGCTTTGGCACTCGGTGAATTCTTCACCCGAATTGGTTGTTTCCTGAATGGCTGTTGTTTTGGTAAACCAACCAATTGCTTTTTGGGGGTAAAATTTCCTAAAGACTCTCCGGCCGGTTTTTTAGATGAGGTCCACCCCACCCAATTGTATTCCTCATTTTTTGGCTTAATATTATTCTTATTCATCATTCTTTTCTTAGAAAAGAAGAAGTTAAAACCTGGCTCAATCTTTGCCATTACGATTATTATTTACGCCCTCTTTCGCTTTTTGATTGACTTTGTCCGCTATTATGAGAACGCCGCCAACTTCTGGACAAATCAGATAATCGCCCTCGGTTTTATCATTCTTGGTTTAGTTTTATTCGTTCGTTTCCAAAAGGATAGTAATGCTTAAATTTTTCCATTCTTTCGTTTCCTCATTCCTAAACTTCTTATACCCTCCCATTTGCCCGGGTTGTAACCGGGAGTTTGAAGAGAGTGAAAATTTTTTATGTTTTACCTGCTACCAAAAGCTATTCACTTCTTCTTTGGCGGTCTGTCCAAAATGTGGTCGGCCGGTTCCTTATTTTACTAAATGCCAAGAATGTCAGCCGAAATTAGGCCTATTAAGGATAAGGGCGTTGGGTTTATATCGAGAACCCTTTAAGGGAACTCTTGAAGAGTTTAAGTATAAGGGGAAGATAAAATTGGGAGAAATTTTAGGCGATGCCTTATCACTGCTTCTTGCTTATGATCCAATCTTAAAAGATACTAACCTTTTAGTTCCGATCCCTCTCCATTGCGCCCGCTACCGGGAGCGGGGATATAATCAATCGGAAATTTTAGCCCAGCAAGTAGGGAAAAGGACAAAAATTCCTCTTGCCCCTTGCCTTTTGCGGAAGAGAAACACTAAAAGTCAGGTGGAACTTTCCCCGGAGAAGCGATTTGAGAATGTGAAAGATGCCTTTACTTTCAAAAGCGGTTATGAGATTAAAGAAAAGAAGATTACTATAGTTGATGATGTGACAACCACTGGTGCCACCCTCTCGGCTGCTGCCAAAGTGTTAAAAGAGAATGGCGCAAAAGAGGTTTATGGCTTAGTTGTTGCCAAAGGTTAAAGATGAGAATTGATTTAGTTGTCCCTTCTTTTGAAGAAGAGAAGAAAAGGCGGATGAAGGGGAAGGCATTCCGGGTGCCCCAATTATCCTTAGGCATCCTTGCGGCCCTAACCCCGCCGGAGATTGAAGTGAATTACTACGATGAAAACTTGGCGGATATAAATTTTGATACCGGTGCGGACCTGGTTGGCATCACCACGATGACGGTTACCGCTCCTCGGGCTTACCAAATGGCGAAAGAGTATAAAAAAAGAGGAGCAAAGGTTGTCCTGGGAGGAATTCATCCTTCCATCCTGCCCCATGAGGCTTTGCAGTATGCGGATAGTGTCGTGATTGGGGAGGCGGAATATGTTTGGCCAGAGGTAATTAGAGATTTTCAGAAGAAGGAACTGAAACCAATCTATCAGGCAAAAGAAAGGGTGAAGATGGAAGATATCCCTTTCCCTAAACGAAAAATATTTAATAATAAAGGTTATCTCCTAACCGCCATCTTCCAAATAACCAGAGGTTGCCCATTTAATTGTGACTTTTGCTCGGCCCATCTCCTCTTTGGCAATTTCTACCGAAAAAGACCAATTGAAATGGTGATTAAAGAGATTGAGGAAGTTGACCGACCGCTCATTGTCTTCGTTGACGATAACATCACGGGTGATAAGAGATACGCCAAAAAACTATTCTCAGAACTTATCCCATTAAAAAAGAAATGGCTCGGGGAGGCGGATTTGGGGATTGCTGATGATCCGGAATTATTGAAACTGGCAAGGAGGAGTGGTTGTTATGGCCTTTTTATTGGCTTTGAATCAGTAAGTGATGCGGGCTTAAAAGAGATGAATAAGGGATTTCTGAAGGTTAGGGATATGGCGGATAAGATAAAGAGAATTCAGGATGCCGGGATTATGATTGAAGGTTCTTTCATCTTTGGTCTGGATACCGATGATAAAGGGATATTTGAAAAGACCCTATCCTTCGCCAAAAATAATAGCCTTGCCCTGGCTTCCTTTGGTATCTTAACCCCTTATCCCGGAACAAGATTAGAAAAAAGGTTAAGAGAAGAAGGGAGGATAATTACCACCAATTGGCGGTTATACGACTGTGGTCATACAGTCTTCAAGCCAAAGAAAATGACCGTGGAAGAATTACAGGAAGGTCTGGACTGGACCTGGTGGAACTTCTATTCCTATTCTTCCATATTTAAGAGGCTCTGGGGAGTAAGGAAGAGTCTTATCGTCACCGGAATACCCCTTTTAATCATTAACTTCTCTTACCGAAGGATGCTTTACCGCACCACCGATATCAAGTCCTGGTTAAAAGAGGATTATCAGCGATTAGGGTTAGAACCAACCCCTGATTTACCAATAGAAGAGGGATGAAAAGCACATCAGAAAGATGGTGAATAAGGTTTTTGCGGGAGTGACGATTGAATGCGTTTTGGGGGATATTACTAACCAGCCGGACATTACCGCGATTGTTAATGCCGCCAACGCCTGGCTCAAACCCGGTGGTGGGGTTGCCGGAGCAATCCACCGCGCGGCTGGACCAGAGTTAGAAGAAGAATGTAAAAAATTGGCACCGATCAAACCAGGAGAGGCAGTTATTACCAAAAGTTATAAACTACCAAATCGTTATGTGATTCACTGTTTGGGTCCGGTTTATGGCAAAGATAAGCCGGAGGATAAACTTCTGGCGGCGTGTTATCAAAACGCCTTAAAAATGGCAGAAGAATATAAGATTGATTCTATCGCCTTTCCCGCTATCTCTACTGGTTATTTTGGCTATCCGATAAAAGAGGCAGCAGAGGTAGCATTTAAGACAATACAAGAGATAATTCCCCACCTTCGTTTTCTGAAAAAGATTCGCTTTGTCCTTTACACAAAGGAAGACCTAAAAGTTTACCAAAGGGCATTATCTCTATACCCATCCCCGATAAAAGAAAAACCTTAGAATTTCGCTAGCAATTAGACTATCGGTTAAACTTTAAATTAGGCTTTTTATTTAATCCCTGATTAAACTGCCCATTAAATCTCCAATTACCTCTCTTCTTATCCCTTCCCTTACCACACCAGTTAGACCAATAGTTAGAGTAGGGATTGGGCTTACCTGGCTATAATGAACCCAAATCAAAAGAAGATTCTGGCCAAAATAAAGACATTAACAATGCCTAAAAATTATCTGATGAGATAACTTTTTAATAGGGGCAAAATAATTTTAAGTTATTTATTTTTAATGACTTAAAGCCATTAGGACAAAAAGATAGGGGTCAGTTCCCCCTACGGCATCCCTGGGGGGTAAAAAGTAATAATTATTCCCCCAATCCTTTCCCTAATCCCTTCTGCCCTCTCTTCCCTAATTTTTTCTTCCCTTCCTTCCCTCTTTTCTCTTCTATTTTCTCTACCAGTTTCTTCCTCTCTTCCTCCACCTTTCTCTTGGCCCATCCTTTTGCTTCTTCCTTCTCCCTTTTCTCTCCCAATCCCCTCTCCCAAATTCTTAGGTCAGAATTTTTATTTCATTTGGCTATAATGTTCTTAAATTAGTTAAAATAGAGGCATTTAAGGATGAGAT
Source organism: Caldifarciminota bacterium (assembly GCA_039802085.1). Lineage (GTDB taxonomy): Bacteria > Hydrothermota > Tepidihabitantia > Tepidihabitantales > JBDRVQ01 > JBDRVQ01. The sequence continues at coordinate 1,220 of JBDRVU010000056.1, read as the reverse complement.
TTTTAAACCTTTCAGGGCCATCTTGACCACAACCCCTCTGGTCATTGACAAGGAGAAATTTTATAATAAAATTCACTATGTTTACTTTCATCTTTCTTTGTTATTACTTTTTTTCTTTCCCGGATTACGGTTGGCCCATCGCACCCCAAAATGAAGTCCATCCCTTAGGCAATAACTGGGGAAATTTCCAAAACTACGGCGGTGGTTCTTATTTCCATAACGGTATTGATGCGATAACCCCTAATCAACAAGGTCAACCGGTCTATGCGGTCGCCAAAGGCTGGGTGAAGGCTTGGTTAACAATCCAAGCGGAACTCCACTGGCGCTTAGCAATCTGTGACTCCAACTTAAATTATACCGGAAGGGCACCGGGTTGGCTCTATGCCCACATTGACCCAAATCGGTATCACAAGCAGGAAGGGGATTCGGTGCTTCCTGGGGAACTAATCGGCTATTTGGTCCCTTGGACGGTTTCCGGTTTTGACCATATCCATTTCGCCCGCATCTCGGACACTGGAAGGCTCTGGCGGAGAACTTCTTCTCAACCCCAAAATCCCACCTGGTGGTTTATCCAAAACCCTTTAACTTTAATCCAACCGAATACCGACACTGTGAAACCAACATTTCAAGATGCCCGAACTGGACAACGCTTTGCCTTCTGCCGAAATAATTCTTCTACCTACCTTGAGCCCCAAAATCTTACCGGAGATGTTGACATCATCGCCCGGATTTATGATAAGACCGGTTGGACCACCGGTAATGCTACCTGGGATAAGTTGGCACCCTATAAGATAGAATATTCTATATCCGGACCGAGAAGTGTCCCTCAAACCCTTTCTTTAATTTTTAAGTACGACCTCTTCTCTTCTACGGATACGATTACGGTTAAGACCGTCTATAAAAGAGATGCTACCTGTCGGAGTCTGGGTGATTATAATAACCGAGAATATTTTTTCATTATTACCAATACCGATGGCGATTCCCTTATTGAAAGGACTGATACTACGGGTAAATGGCGAACCAGTGATTTCCCGGACGGGAACTACTGGGTGAAAGTAATTGCCTACGATGTGGCTGGTAACTGGACCGCGGAGAGTATGCAAGTTCGGTTAAATAATGGGGTTGGGATTTCCGAAGGGAAAAAGATAGAAGAGAGTTTAAGGGAAGAGAAGGATTTAGTTTATGACGCCTTGGGGAGAAGGGTTGAGAAAGGCTTTCTT
>JBDRVU010000055.1:0-5915 GCA_039802085.1 Caldifarciminota bacterium | reverse complement strand
GCTTATCCTCTCGGATTTAGCCCAGACTGAATTCTTAAAAGAATCCGAAGAATTGGCTTGTTGTATTCAAGATGCGGCTGATGCCTATTTGGGATTAGCTAATCGGGGGGTGAAGCAGGCGGGTTTCTATGTTCTGCGCGGGGCCTTGATGCCTGCGGTCTTAGTGGAGTGTGGATTTCTCTCTAACCGGCGGGAAGAAAAACTTCTCCGCCAAGAAAGTATGAAAGAAAGGATTGCGGAAGCGGTCTTTCGGGGGGTGAGGAGTTTTCTCTTAACCTATGAGAAAAAGATTGCCCAAATTAGAGAGTAGCGGGCAAATTCCCCAAAGGCGAATGCCAATTGGGGTTTTTGATTCCGGAATTGGTGGGTTAACGATTGTGAAGGAGATAAGAAGGTTATTACCCAAGGAGGATATTTTATATTTTGGTGATACCGCCCGACTTCCCTATGGTTCAAAATCACCGGAATTGATAAGAAGATATGCCTTAGAGGATGCTCATTTTCTTTACGAAAGAAAGGTTAAGATTATTGTTGTTGCTTGCCACTCGGCATCTTCCTGGGCACTTTCCGAAATAAAGAGGTCTTTTCCGGTGCCGGTAGTTGGGGTTTTAGAACCGGGGACAAAAGCCGCGCTCGCAGCCAGTAAAAGAAAGAAAATCGGAGTGATTGGGACGAAGGCGACCATCTCCTCTGGTGCCTACGAAAGGGTTTTGAGAGAAAAGGATAAAGAGGTTGAGATTGTTGCCAAGGCTACTCCGTTACTGGTACCTCTGGTGGAGGAGGATTTTCTCACACATCCGGTTACCAAGATAGTTTGTCGGGAATACTTAAAGGTTTTCTTAACCGAGGGGGTTGATGTCTTACTTTTAGGTTGTACCCATTACCCTCTCCTCCGGTCGGTTATCAGTGAGGTCTTAAAAGGAAAAGTAAAGGTGATTGATGCCGGAAAGGAGACCGCCAAAGAGGTAAAGAGAATTATTGAAGAGCGGGGGATGAAAAAAAGTTCCGGCCGCGGTAAATTAAAAATTTACCTTTCCGATATCACTCCGGAATTTGAGAAGATTGCCCAGGTTTTTTTGGGAGAAAAGCCAGAAGTGATTCTCCGGGCTTCACTACGGGAAATAACGCATAACGGAAAACGGAAAGTTTTGAACTTCCAACTTGACAAAGAGAAAAAATATGGTATAATATAAATACTTTATGTGGTTAGTGGTGAGAGACGAAGAAGGTGAAAGTAGATTTTCCCTCAATTCTTTAAATATCGTCCGCCTGCAGATTAAACACACGGGTGGGGAAGAAAACCTTCTCTGGGCGGATACGGTAGATAATAAAGGATGTATTCTAACCCGGGGTTCTAAGTCTTGGTGCGAAAGGTACTTTGAGTTGATAATGCAGGAGAGAGAAAACCCAGGGATTTTGGATATTCCGGAGAGGGAGAAGAGAGAAAAGTCCTGATGCGACCTGACGGTCGAAACTGGGATAAAGAGCGCAAGATAGAGTACCAAATTGGTTATCTCAAATATGCGGATGGTTCTTGTTTAGTGAAAATGGGAAATACCCAAGTCCTCTGCGCCGCGACCGTTGAGAAAAGGGTACCACCTTTTTTAGTAGGGACCGGTTCCGGCTGGATAACCGCGGAATACGGAATGCTTCCTTGTTCCACCAAAGAACGGATATTGAGGGAAGGGACTTTAGGAAGGGCAAACGCCCGGGCTTATGAGATAAGAAGATTTTTGGGGAGGAGCCTGCGGGCGATTTGTGACCTTACTGCCTTAAATGAATACCAGATTATCATTGATTGCGACTGTTTGCAGGCAGACGGCGGAACGAGAACCGCTTCTTTTAATGGCGGTCTCATCGCTTTATATCAAGCAACTCGTGGCTTATTGGCGAAAAGAATTATTGACCGTGACCCAATCATTGAATTTGCCGGGGCGATCAGTGTGGGGATTGTCAATTCAAGAATCCTCTTGGACTTAACCTACGAAGAGGACTCTCAGGCGGAGGTTGATATGAATCTGGTTCTAACCGAATCCGGACGGGTTGTGGAAATTCAGGCAACCGCGGAAAAAATTCCCTTTCGTTATGAGACATTCCAGAGGATGTTTGAATTGGCAAAGGCAGGAATTTTTCGGATTATTGAAGAAGGGAAATTAGTAATTAAATTCTTAACTTAACTTTTGAAAGATAGAGAAAAATATTTTAACCACGAGATTTACACAAGATTCACATCAGTTTTTTAATCTTGCCGATCCCTTAGAAGGGGAGTCTCGCCAGAGGCGGATAACAATCTGTGTAACCTTGTGGTTTCATTATCTAAAATGAAAATCTTTCTTTTTTCGGGAGAACCTTCGGCTGATCTCTACGGCTCTTTGGTGATAAAGGCAATTAAAGGGTTAAACCCGAAGGTAGAGATAAGGGCGGTGGGTGGGAGAGAATTAGAAGAAGCAGGGGCAAAACGAATCCGAGATAATCAGGACCTTTCGGTGGTTGGCTTCTATGAGGGGATAAAGTCCAGTTTTCGTCTCTTTTGGTTAAAAAAGAAGTTAAAGAAGGAAATAAGCGCCTTTGCCCCGGATATCTTTTTACCCATCTCCTTTGGCGGTTTTGTCTTACCATTAGGTCGGGAATTAAAAAAGGAGGGGATAAAGATTATTTACCTCTCGCCACCCCAAATTTGGGCTTGGGGGAAGGGAAGAATCTCTTTCTTAAAAAGATATGTGGATAAAATTATCTGCCTCTTTCCCTTTGAGTTTGAGTTCTACCGAAGGTATTCTCTGCCCGCCTTTTACTTCGGTAACCCTTTGACCGAATTAACCCAATCCTTCTTAGAAAGAGAAAAAGGGGAAAATAACGATTTAAGAATCATTTCCCTTGCCCCCGGTTCCCGAAAGGAAGAGATTAAAAGACATCTGCCTTTCTTAAAAGAGGTTTTCCATCGCGTGAATAAAAATAAAGAATTTATTGGTTTTACTATTGTTTCACCCCATCTTTTACCTGAGAAAAGATACGAAATAATTGCCTGTTCGGAATTAGTAATCGGCAAATTGGGAACTATCGCTCTGGAGACCGTCTTATTGGGTAAACCTTATGTTGGTATTTATATTCCAAGTTTACCTTCTTACCTCATCGGCAGATTTTTGGTACAGACAAAATTATTTTCCCTTCCCAATATCATTCTAAAAGAAAAGGTCTTTCCCGAATTTATCAGACCAAATCTAAGAGAGATAGAAAAAGCGATAAAAATGGTCTTAAAAGATAAGAGATTTTACGAAACCTGTTGCCTAAAGGTGAGGGAGATTTTGAGTGAAGAAAAACCGGCAAAAAGGATTGCGGAAGCGATTCTTGATTAGTAAGCGATTTGCAGTTGTGATAAAATCCGCCAATTTTTCTTATCCTGCCAAATATAATTTAATGCCAACTTCAATTTTTCTTTTAAGGGAATGAAATTTATACCCAAGGTGTAAGACTTTTGGATAAGATTATTGTATTCCAGCCAGTCATAGCGGAATAAAGGTTCGTATCTCTTCTGCCGGTAAACGAAAGCGGTATAAAAGCCCTTGCCCTCTAAGGTATCTTTCAAGAAGAGAAACTCCGAGGATAATTCTAAGGGAGTCTTTATCCCCAATTCCAGCCCCCAACGTTCGTATTTTTTCAATGTTTCCTTTCCCAATTTCCCGTAATAGAAATTTCCACCCAAGAGCAAATCCTTTTGTCGGAGAGCCAACCGCCCGGAGAGGTCTTTCCAGTTATTATCATCTTTTAAGACATTTTTGCCGGTCCCGTTGACGCAGGCAAAGGCAATTTCGGATTTTTCCTCACGGTAGATAAGTAATAAACCAACATCCCGCGGATTTACCGGGGCACGGTATTTACCAATTAGCGAATAATCAATAAAATCCAATTTTGGTGGGGGAAGAAGCATCTCCATCCCTAAAAATTGCTTAAATTGACCAACCCTTATTTCCCAACGGCCAGGCTTTAGGGCGCAATAAAGGTCATAGGCGGGTTTACCAAGGATATCCCCAACATCAAGATAAATCCGGGCGGCAAGATATTTATTGATATTTTTGGTGAAACCCAGAAAGGCATTACGCAGGGAGAAGGTATTTTGGCAGGTATCATTAAATTTAATATATTTATAATTTGTCCAGATGCAGGCATCAAGGTTTACCCCTTCTTCGGCAAAGAGGCAGGATTGAGCTAAAAGGAGAGAGAGAGAAAGAAAAAAAGTAATTGCCAACCTTCTCATAAAATCTGGCGGAGGCGGATAGGAATCGAACCTACCCTTCCCCTTTTGGAGGAAGACCCGGATTTGAAGTCCGGCAAGCACACCAGCGCTCGTCCGCCTCCAAGAATTTATTATAAAGGACTATCCCCAAAATGTCAAATTCCCCTTATTGCCCGAACCAATTGCTTCCCTAAAATTTTGGCATTTTCAATGGGATTAAGGTCTTTATCTTCTTCTATCTTCCCTCTTCCCCCAACTCCGAAATAAGGATAGGATTTCATAATGATTGGTTTCATTTTTAAACACAAAGCAAAAGTGAAAAGATGTTCCAATACCGTCCAGGGGTCATCATAAGCAGAAACCCCAATTAGACCGCAGGGTTTTTCATTCAAAGGGTGGGGTTTTTTAAATCCCCTCATATCATAAAAATAGGCAAGGCAACCGAGTCTTTCCGTAAGGGCGGTCAGGCGAGAAGGAATCTTAAAATAGAGGGGCGAACCTAAAACAATCGCGGAAGACTCTTTCATCTTGTTAAAGATAATACTTAAATCGTCAACAATGGCACATTGGTAGGGTTTTTTGGAACATAAATTGTAGCAGGCACGACAAGGCTCAATATTCACTTCGGAAATCTGGATTATTTCTGACTGGAGATTTGGCCTTTTCTTTTTTGCTGATTTCAGAGCAGTTTCTACCAGAAGGTTGGTATTGCCGTTTTTTCTCATTGAGCCAACTATACCAATTATCTTCATTTTATACCTCCACCAGAAAAATTTTATTCCTCTCTTGGAAACCCTTTACTAATCTTATCTTTACCTCGGGAATCTTAAAATAGAAGGAAAGAAGTCTTCGCACCTCTTTATTTGCCTCGCCTCTCTCCGGTTTCGCCTTCACTTTGACTTCAAAAGTATCTTCTGACTTTTTAATAATCTCCTCTCTTTGGGCACTGGGGAAAACCTTTACTTTAATGAACATATCTCCTTATACCAATAAGAAACACAATGTCAAGTTCTCGCTAGGTTAAAAAAGAGAACGAGTGAGAATTTGGGCTATTGACGAAAAGGGGGAGAAAGGTAAAATGGGATGTGGATTTTGAGGTTAAAGAATTTTTAGAATATTTGAAAAAGGAGAAAAGGTACTCTTCGCATACGGTTCGGGGTTATAAGGTTGACCTGTCCCAATTTCAAGAGTTCCTTTCTGACCGGAAAGGGAAAAAGACCATTAGTGCAGTGAAGGTGGAAGATGTCCGGGATTTCGTTGGCTATCTCCTCCGTTACGGTTATTCGGAAAAGAGCACCCAACGGAAGTTAGCCACCCTCAAATCTTTTTTTCGCTACTTAAAAAGGGATGGGAAAATTACCCAAAACCCTGCCCTCACCATTCGCGCTCCAACTCCGGAGCGGAGGTTACCCAAGTTTTTAACCGTCCGCCAGATAGAAAAGGCATTAGAAATTCCTGGTGATGGCCGATTCACTTTACGGGATAGAGCAATCTTAGAAGTTCTCTACGCCTCCGGATTAAGGGTCTCGGAATTGGTAAAATTGAAATTGAGTGATATTGATTTTCAGGCTAACCTCCTCCGAGTAGAAGGGAAAGGGGGAAAGGAGCGGATTGTCCCTTTCGGAAGATACGCCCGGGAGGCGCTTTTTAAATACCTAAATAAAAGAAAGGAAAAGAGGGAGGA
>JBDRVU010000054.1:0-6098 GCA_039802085.1 Caldifarciminota bacterium | reverse complement strand
AGAAACGGCACCGTGTCTTGGTGTCCAAGGAGAGGAGTCAATCGCCAAAAACCAATCTCTGCCATTAAAAGAATACCAGACATCATTCTTCCAGATTCTTTCGTCCCCACCAGCGATCACCCAGATTCGGTTCTGGGCGACAACTGAGGTATGACCCCATCTTGGTGACCAGCCCGCGGCATCAGTCGCTTTAACCCAAATAATCTGGTGGAAAAGGAAAAAAGGGAAAAAGGATATCACTTTTTAAACTTTCTTGAAATCCGCCTGGGGCGGACTCTTAGCCGATTAGACTCCGGGCGATAACAATCTTCTGGACTTCGGAAGTCCCTTCATAGATTTCCATACACTTGGCATCCCGATAGTAGCGCTCCACGGCGTAGTCTTTGGTATAACCGTAACCACCATGAATCTGAACCGCATTCTTTGTCACTTCTACGCAGACCTCGGCGGCAAAGAGTTTTGCCATCGCCGACTCTTTGGAGAAGCGGGGTAGACCTTTATCTTTGCAGAAGGCGGCATAATAGACCAAAAATCGGGCGGCTTGGATTTTTGTCGCCATAGCGGCGAGCATCTCTTGAATCATCTCAAACTCATAGAGGCATTTGCCGAATTGCTTCCTTTCCTTGGAATATTGAATTGCCTTTTCCATTGCCGCCTGGGCAATGCCAACCGCTTGGGCACCAATATCAATCCTTGAACAGTCAAGGGTGTGGAGGGCAATCTTGAAACCTTCCCCTTCTTTTCCTAAAAGATTTTCCTTCGGCACAGGGCAATCTTCAAAGATGAGTTCGCAGTTGCCGGTTGCCCGAATGCCCATTAGGTCTTCGTGCTTGCCAATAGAAAATCCTTTATAACCCTTCTCCACGATGAAGGCAGAGATTCCCTTATAGCCCTTTGTCTTGTCAATGGTGGCAAAGACTAAGAATATATCAGCGGCACCACCATTGGTGATAAAGCGCTTCGTGCCGTTTAAGATATAATAATTACCGTCTAATTTAACGGTGGTCTCTAAGGAAGCCGGGTCCGAGCCGACATTTGGTTCGGTGAGGGCAAAGGCACCAAGTTTTTCGCCGCTGGCTAATTGGGGTAGATATTTCTTTTTCTGTTCTTCGGTGCCAAAGGCGAGAATCGGATAAGAGACCAAAGAGTTATTGACCGCAACAATCACCCCGGTTGAGGCACAAGCCTTAGAGATCTCTTCAATGGCAATCGCTAAACTAAGAAAATCCATCCCGGCACCACCGTAATGTTCCGGAACAATCATCCCCATTAGACCCAATTCCGCGAGTTTCTTTATATTCTCTTTTGGGAATTCGCCGGTTTTATCGTATTCCGCGGCGACTGGTTCTAATTGTTCCTTGGCAAACTTCCTGACCATCTCTTGAATCATTTTTTGATTTTCGGTCAGTTCAAAGTTCATATTTTCCTCCCAATTTAAAACTCTTTTAATAACTCCCGGGCGATGATTATCCTCATAATCTCGGATGTCCCTTCTCCAATCTCCGAGATTTTTGTATCCCGATAGAATCTTTCTAAGGGTAAAGAAGTTGAAAGCCCTTCATAGCCATAAATCCTTAAGGCATCACTCGTTGCCCGCCAGGCAATCTCCGAGGCAAGGAGTTTTGCTTGACAGGCTTGGAGGTCAGCCCTTTCCCCGCTATCCTTTAAGGTAGCGGCGTGGTGGGTTAAGAGTCGGGCAGAGGTAATTAGAGAAGAGAGGTCGGCTAAAATTTTATAGACCATCTGGGAGCGGGTATTTTTTTCTTTTTCCCATTGGATAATCTTTTCCAAACTTGCCTGGGCAATCCCTAAGGCAAAAGAGGCGATAGAGATCCGACCACCATCCAAGGTCTCCATAAAGTATTTATAACCTTCCCCTTCTTTACCCAAAAGATTTTCCTTGGGCACAAAGCAATCTTCTAAGATTAACTCCACAGTATTAGAACCCCTTACTCCCAATTTATCTTCTTCTTTGCCGATAGAAAATCCCTTCATCCCTTTTTCTAAGATGAAGATAGAAATCCCTTTTGTCCCTAAACTTCTATCTAAGGTGGCGGCGACTAAAAATACTTCGGCAAAGCCGCCACTGGTGATAAATCTCTTGGTGCCATTTAGAATATAGCCGTTATCCCTCTTTTCCGCCCTGGTCTCAATGGCGCCGGCATCAGAACCGGCGTTCGGTTCGGTCAAGCCAAAGGCGGAAATCTTCTCACCCCGACAGAGCCAGGGGAGATACTTTTTCTTTTGCGCTTCGTTGCCAAACTTAAATAAGGGATAGGTTCCTAAGGAGTTGTGGGCGCAGAGGGTTAAACCGGTTGAGGCGCAGATGCGGGAGACCTCTTCGGCAATTACCGAATAGGTTAGATAGTTCTCACCCAGACCGCCATATTCCTTGGGATAGGTAATACCTAAATAACCCCTTTGGGCGAGTTTTTTTAGATTACTCTTTAATTCCGCAAGGGACTCACCAACGGGAACAATTTCCCTTTCGCAGAAATCCCTAACTTCTTCTCTGCTCGCCATCAGATATACAATCGGTCAGGGTCAACCTCTTCCCGTAAAATTTTTAATTCCTTTTCGGTCGGCGGTTCATTCTCTCCCACTTTATCCGGAATTATTAACTCAAAACCAGTATTTTCAATTACCTGTTCTACCTTCACTCCGGGATGGGTGGCTAAAAGCATCATCCGTTTAGACTTTTCCTCATAACCCAAAAGTGCCAGATTGGTTACGACTCGGTAAGGACCGGTATTTGGTGGTAAACCAACCGCTTCCCGCGCACCCGGACCGGTGAGATAACCAGGGGTGGTGATGAAGTCAATCTTTTCCACGAATCGCTTTTTATTATGCTCCCGCATAATAGCGATCGTCTTCCAACAGAAGGAACCGACATCATTGGCACCACCAGAACCAGGAAGGCGAACCTTCGGCGGAAAATAAGGTCCAATCACTGTTGAGTTGAGATTGCCGTACATATCAATCTGGGCACCACCCAAAAAGCCGTATTCAATAAATCCCCTTTGGGCGGTCTCCATTATGTCGCAAATACCCATCGCCGCAATCGCCCGGTGAAAGGTTCGGGAATCACCAACCCCAAGCGGTAGTTTTTCCAGACTGGGACCAATGCCCCCAAATTCAAAGACCGCAACCAAATTTGGGGCATAAATCTTTTTTGCCAAAGAGGCGGCAAGCATTGGAATGCCGGTGCCGATGAAGGCGGTCTTTCTATCTTCCATCAAGCGCGCCGCCACACAGATTAAAAGTTCAGTTTCGGAATATCGCATCTTACCTCCCACCGATTTGGGACTCCAACCACTTTAATCTTTCAAGACCGATCAAGTTAATATATTCCTCGTGGTTTTTCACTCCGTAGATATATTTATCTAAGTAGGCTTTGGTCTTTTCTATATCCTTGGAATCCTCTAAGAATTTCTTTAAGTGCTCCTCATCTCGCCAGTAGCAATAGCACATCTCACCAGGATGACTACCATAAGGTGCTTCCACTACCGCGTCAACTAAATAATAGGGGATGATTGTTTTCTCTGGATACTTTTGAATCTCTTCGTGGGGGATAATCTTCTCCGTAGAGATAATAAGTCTTTTACAGGCACGAGCAAACTCAAAGGCAAAACCGGAGATACCATCAATTTGACAGTTACCATATTTGTCCGCTCGGTGGCAGTGAATAAAACCGACATCCAAATATAAAGCGGGAAGGAGACAGACCTTCATTTTGGTGAAGGGGCATTCCACAACCTTGGCGCCACTTCTTTTGAAGGTATCGGTGCCGAGCATAGACCGGGTGGGTAAGAAAGGAACTCCCATCGCTGCTGCCTTAAATCGCCAGGCAATTGCCGCATTTGACCATTCGGTTGTCTTTACCTTTCCCGATTCCACCGCTCTTCTTAATATATTAGAGATGCCATAGACCTCATAGGCGACATAGGTTATATCAAGGGTTTTGACCAGACCGGCGGCTAAAAGAAAATCAATTTCAATAATTCCTTGGCCGGCAACACCCAAATCTTTTTTTCCCTGGCGGATTAGTTCCCGAATTAGAGACATCGGTGCTCGGACCGTGCCGTAGAGTTCGGTACCGATGTAGTCGCCATCTTTAACAAAAGTGGCGATGGCGGTCTTCTCATCCATCACCTTCTCTTTCATCGCCAAATCTTTATTCTTATGGACCCATTCCCGGAAGCCATTCGGGTCGGGCGGGCAAAATAATTCACCAAGACCTTCTCCTAAAATCATCATAAATCCTCCAACTGCCTAAGAAGAAGAGTATAAAAGAAAAAAAAAGAAAAGTCAATCCGCCTACGGCGGACGGACTATTCTAAGGGCACTTCGGAGATGAGAATCTTTTCACAAGATTTATCCCTTTCCCGGAAGATGAATAACACCTGCCAGCCGGCAATCTCACCTTTTGGGTCACGGAGAGGGGCAAAGTACCTTAAAAAGAGATATCTATTAACCGTATCCCGACCGACAAACTTAAACTCAAACTCAGTATCATCCGGGATGGGGAAGAACTTCTTGGTGAGGTGAATAAGAAACTTCTTATCCTTTTCAATTTCCCTTCGCCACTTAGCCACATCTTTCTTAAAGCCATTACCGTTAGAGACAATAAAAAAATCTTCATAATGACCAACACTTGCCTTCTTTTCCGCATCCTTCCCGCGGAGCGAGGTCTCGCCTTCGGCGGATAAGAACTTTCCTTGAGGCAGGCAGGAAAGGAGGAGGACAATTATAATTTTGGGGATAAAAATCCTACCGAGATTAGCGGGAAGCCACGGGCAATAGCGAAACCTTTCTTCACAGGAAACCTTTGATAACTCCATATAGTATTTTAAGAAATAAATAGATTTCGTCAATAAAAAGATACCGAAGCCGAAAAAAATTTGACTTTGCTAAAATTAAGATTATAATTCTTTTTTATGATAAGCTCACTTAGAATTAAGAGCAGGAGGTTTTTTATGCTAAAATCTTTAAGTTGCCTTTTTTTAGGCCTCTCTCTTCTTTTCGCGGGAGAAATTGAGTTTGATTTTTTTCTCAATCCCAATTCCCTTATCTTAGAAGAGAAGGACGGTTTTATCATCCCCCATCTTGCCGATGAAGTTTTTCTTTCTGAACCAGGAAATCCCCTTTTACCCCAAGTTCCGGTAAATCTCTTAATCCCGCCGGATGCCGAAGGAAAGTCGGTTGAGGTGATGCCAATCGCCTCTCAGGAGTTTTCCTTGGATAAAAAGATTTATCCCGCTCAACCACCCAGACCAGTCTCTTATAAGGGAGAAATACCTTTCACTTCTCCAAATGAGGCGGTTTATTCTTTAATGGTTGAATATCCCAATTCCTTTACCGAAGGGTTAAGAACCGGCACCAAGTCCGGTTGGCGCATCTCTTCTTTTCTCTTAAATCCGGTTCGTTATCTACCAAACGAGAATAAAATCGTCTTTTATTATCATCTCCGGGTAAAAGTTAATTATGATTATTCGCCTGAGGCGAACTATTCACCAACCCCTCTAACTCCTTCCCAAAGGGAATTATTTATTAAAGAGGTTAAATCAATTGTCAAGAATCCCGAGGAGGCAGAAAGATACGCACCGCCTTTAAGACTTTCCGATAATCCGGATGTTGATTATGTAATTATCACTACCAATGCCCTCTCTACCTACTGGGATAATTTTAAGACTTGGAAGACCAAGAAAGGTTTTTATACTGAGGTGAAGACAACGGAATGGATAAGTTCTACTTATCCGGGAAGAGACCTGCAAGAGAAGATTAGAAACTTTATTATTGATTACTGGCGGAATCAGGGTTTGAAATATGTCTTATTAGCCGGTGACAATTCAGTTGTTCCCTGCCGGCGGGCAAGGGCGGTGGTTAGTCCTTATACCGGGAATATCCCTTGTGATTTATACTTTGCGGATTTGCAATGGTCCTGGGATGGTGACCGGGATAATATCTTCGGGGAAGCGGATGGTGATACTGTTGACTTCTATGCGGACCTATATGTTGGTCGGGCATCAGTTGAGAATCAAACCGAGATTAATACCTTCATTAATAAAGTTTTAACCTATGAGAAGACACCGGTCTCA
>JBDRVU010000053.1:0-6212 GCA_039802085.1 Caldifarciminota bacterium | reverse complement strand
ACCAAAATCTCCTTCGGCTTTGGCTTGGGGGTAGGTATCTCAACCAATACCAGGGGAGAAGGGTTATCTTGCAATAGGGAAACCTTTTCTAAGATTAAGGCTTTCATCTTATAACTTATAGTAGAAAGAGTTAAAGTCAACCGGAGTAATGAAAATCGTTAATCATTAAACCATCCTTGACTATTATTTAGTTTTGCTTAAATTATTTTATGTGCGATTTTCTCCTCTCCACCTCCGGTTTGCGTGCCCTGGTGAAAGAAGAGACACCGGCTTTATTTGCCCAATACGCCCGGGCTTTTGTCCACCTCTTTGGTAGAGGAAGTTATCTCTTAGCCACCGATACCCGGCCCTCAAGAAATCTCCTCTTGCCCGAAATTATTTCGGCTATCACTTCTGAGGGAAGCGATGTGATAACACTCGGCATTGCCCCAACACCGATTTTACCCTTTTTGGTTAAAAGAATGAATTTTTCCGGGGGGATTGTCATCACCGCCAGTCACAATCCGATGGAATACAACGGGATGAAGTTTATCGGACCGGACGGATTATTCCTCGGAGAGGAAGAAATTAGAAAATTGAAGGAGGAAGTGGAATCGGAAAAGAAGGAAGATAACAAAAAGAAGAAAGGTTCCCACTCCTATAATCCCAATCTCTGCGACCTTTACATTGAACACCTCTTGGGGGCGAAAATTTTCTCGGGGATTAAATTTAAGAATTTTTATTGCCTCATTGATGCCTGCAACGGTGCGGTCTATTATCTAATTGACCGGGTCTTAGAAAAGATTGGCTGTCGGGTTAACCACATCTATTCCCCAATCCAAAATAAAAAACCTTGCTTTCCCCGACCGCCCGAGCCAACCGCCGATCATCTCTTTAAGTTGAAGGCCGCGGTCTTAAAGGAAGAAGGGGATTTGGGGATTGCCTTTGACCCGGATGGTGACCGGGTCTCCTTTGTTTGTGAGGATGGGAAAGCCCTCGGTGAAGAATTGACCCTCCCTCTCGCCTTAGAATTCTTCTTAAACCGAAGAAAGAGTCCAGTGGTTTGTAATCTCTCCACCACCCTCTTAGTAGAGTTCGTTGCCCAAAGGTATGGGGTTATGACCTATCGGACAAAGGTTGGGGAAAGGAATGTGATTGAGGAGATGATAATAAGAAAATCTCTAATCGGTGGCGAAGGAAACGGTGGGGTAATCATCCCGGAGATTAATTTCACTCGAGATGGGATTTTAACCACCCTTTTAATTCTTGCCCTTCTTTCCGAAAGGGGAAAAATCTCTTCCCTTGTCCGCGAATTCCCCCGTTTCTTTATTAAGAAACTTTCCTTCTCTTACACCCCAAAACAGAAAGAACTTTTCTTTGGTTTAGCGGAAGAGATGAAAAAAATTCTTTGCGGGAAGGGTGAAGTGAAAGAAGACCGGCAGGATGGACTCTGGTTAGGAAACGAAAACGCCTTCTGCCACTTCCGCCCTTCAAAAACCGAACCAATCTTTCGGATTATCCTCTGCTCTAAAAACCGGACCTTAATTGACCGGGCAAAAGAGATAATTGAAGAGAAATTGGGAGGGGAAAAATGTGTGGAATAGTTGGCTATTTGGGAGAGAGGGATGTGAAAGAAGTAATCCTCGTCTCCTTAGAAAGATTAGAATACCGAGGTTACGATTCCTGCGGTTTAGCAATTCGCGAGAAGGATAAATTAAAGGTATTTAAGGTTGTGGGACGCTTGCCAAAGTTAAAAAACCTCCTCACCGAAGAGAAGATAGAAGGTTCAATGGGGATTGGTCATACCCGGTGGGCAACCCACGGCCGAGTGGATGAGAATAATGCCCATCCTTTAACCGATTGCTCCGGCGAGATCGCGATTGTCCATAATGGGATAATTGAAAACTATCGGGAGTTAAGGGAAGAGTTAGAAAGAGAAGGGCATACCTTCAAAAGCGAAACCGATTCCGAAGTGATTGCCCATCTCTTAGAGAAATACAACAGAGAAGGAAATCTCTTCTCCGCTTTCCAAAAGACCGCCAAATTATTAAAAGGAACCTTCGCCATCCTTGTTCTTAGCCAAAAGGAACCGATTCTTTTGGGGGCAAAAATTGGTTCACCCTTATTGGTCGGTTTTTCTAAGAAGGATAAGATTATCGCCTCGGATATTTTGGCATTAGTCGGTATCGCCAAAGAGGTTTTTACCCTGGAGGATTTTGAGATTGCCTTCTTGACTCAAGAGAAGATAAGTTTTTTTGACTTTGAAGGGAAAGAGATTAGAAAGAGGGCAAAGAAGATTGATATCACCCCGAAGGCGGTGACCAAAGGAAAATATCCCCATTATATGCGGAAGGAGATATTCGAACAGCCCAAGATTTTAAGAGAGAATATCAAAAAGCGGATTTTACCTACCGGAGAGATAATTTTTGATCCGGAGACGAGAATCCTGCCCGAAGAGATAAGAGACTTGGAGCGGATTTTAATCTTTGCCTGCGGCACCTCTTATCACGCCGGTCTCATTGCCCGAGACTACTTTGAACGGTTTGCCCAGATCCCTACCCAGGTGGAAATTGCTTCGGAACTGGCAAATCGGGAGATTGTCTTTAAGGATAAGGAAAAAACTTTAGGGATTGCCATTAGCCAATCAGGAGAGACGATTGATACCCTATTTGCTTTAAGGATGTTAAAGAATAAGGGGATAAAGGTTTTAGCGGTTTGTAATGTAAAGCGAAGCTCAATTGACCGGGAATCCGATGCCACCTGTTACATCAATTGCGGACCGGAGATTGGGGTGGCTTCTACCAAAGCCTATACCGCGCAACTTTTCACCCTCCTCCTTCTCTCATTATATTTTGGAGAAAAGAGGGGAAATAAAGAGTTAAAAATTAAGGAGATTATTGATGCCTTAAAGGAAATTCCGGAAAAGATGGAGAGAGTTTTAAAATTAGACAAGTTATTAAAGGAGATTGCCCAAAAGAACTGGCAGCGAAAAGACTTCCTTTTTTTGGGTCGGGGGATAAATTATCCCCAGGCATTGGAAGGGGCATTGAAATTGAAGGAGATATCTTACATCCACGCCACCGGTTATCCGGCCGGGGAGATGAAACACGGTCCGATTGCCCTTCTCTCCCCGGAAGTTGGAGTGGTGGCGATTGTCTTAAAAGATTTCCTTTACGATAAGATGCTTTCTAATCTCAACGAGGTGAAATCACGGGGAGCAAAAATTATTGCCATTGCCGAAGAAGGGGATGAGAAGATTAAAGAACTGGCAGATTATCTAATCTTCATCCCTCCCGTGAGGAAAGGTGAACTTCTCTCCCCTTTAATTTCCATTATTCCCCTGCAACTGCTTGCCTACCACATCGCGGTGCTCCGGGGTTGCGATGTTGATAAACCAAGGCATTTAGCAAAGAGTGTCGTTGTTGAATAGAGGAGTAGAAAAATGAAAAGATATCAAATTCGCCTTTGGCGGATTATTATTTCATTAGTTATTCCCCTTTTTATTGGTTTTTTAGGTTCCCAATTTACTGCCCGCACGGTTAACAGTTGGTATCCGACCCTTAATAAACCACCATTTTCTCCTCCCAACTGGGTCTTTGCCCCGGTCTGGAATTTATTATTTATCCTGATGGGCATCGCCTTTTATCTTGTTTGGCAAAAGGACTTCGGCGGTAAAATTCGGAGTTTACTCACTATCTATTTCCTCCAACTTTTCTTCAATCTCCTCTGGTCATTTTTCTTCTTCACCTTAAAGAATCCCCTCTTAGCCTTTTGCGAAATAATCATTCTTTGGTTTTTAATTCTCATTAATATCGTCGCCTTCTTTAAGGTTAGAAAAGTTGCTGGCTATCTTTTAATTCCCTATCTCTTATGGGTTAGTTTCGCTTCGGTTTTAAACTTTTATTTATATCTTCTCAATTAAAGGGATGCGCCTCTGGTCATTACATCCCAAATACTTAGACGGTCAGGGTCTTTTAGCGGTTTGGCGGGAAGGGCTTTTGGCGAAAAAGGTCTTAGAGGGGAAAACGAAAGCCTACCGGAATCATCCCCAACTGGTAAGATTTAAGAGAGCGGAAAATCCTCTATTGATGATAAATGCTTATCTTTATCAGATTTATCAAGAAGCGAAAAGAAGAGGGTATAATTTTAATCCGGAGAAACTGGAGATAGTAGTAATAAAAAAGATTATTCCGGTACCCAAAGGGCAAGTAGATTTTGAATTCTCTCATCTCTTGAATAAACTAAAAAAGAGAGACCGTAAGAAATATCAAGAACTTCGGCAAGTAAATAGAATCGCCGTGAATCCAATCTTTCGGGTTGAAAAAGGGAAAGTAGCAGATTGGGAGAGGTCTAACGCAAAAAGACCCGCCTTATATCATTAAAGAAGGCAAAGAGGGCAATTAGCACAACAATTAGATAACCAATGAAAAATATCCGCTCCATCTCCTTTTTAGAGAATCGCCTATTTCTCAATTTTTCTATGACAAAGAGAAGCGACCTTCCTCCATCAACTACTGGAATGGGCAGAAGGTTGATAATAAAAAGATTTAAGGAAAGAGCCGCCAGGAGGGAAAGGATATATTCCCAACCCCAGGCAACTCCTTCATAAGTCAATTTGGCAATCATCACCGGTCCACCAATCGCCTGCCGGGAAATCTTCCCAACCACTACCTTATAAATAATCACTATGGTCTGGATACAGACATAGAATGTTCTCTGAAAAGCAATCCATAATGATTGAAAAAAAGAGGGCATCCTTTTTGGTAAATAGACCCATACCCCAATTTGGCCCACTCGCTTCTCACCCAATTCGTCACTTACCAAATCCGGCTGAATCATCGCGGAAAGGGTTTCTTCCCCCCTTTGCCAAATGAGATTTAATTCCTTTTTTCCATTTTTCCGAACAATCTTCGTGAACTCTTCCCAAGAGGTAATTTTCTCTTCGTTAACCGCAAGGATTAAATCCATTGGTTGCAAACCCACTTTCTCCGCGGGACTCCCTTTCTTCACCCTTTCGACAATCGGCCGAACTAAAGGTTCAAGATAAGTAAGAAGCGTTTCCGGGGATAAAGAATGAGATAATAATTTATCATTTCTTAAAAAGAAAACCCTTACCTCCTGACCGGAATTTCTCTTTAAGACCGCCTCTAATTTCTCCCAACTCGGGATTGTCTCATTTTCTATCCGGACGATTAAATCCCCATTTTGTAGGAAAAGATTTCTTCCTTCTTTTAAGGAAATTCTTGGTTCCGCAAACTTTATGCCGAAGAGAAAATAGATAAAAAATGTGGTGATAAGTCCTAAAAGAAAATTAGCAAATGGTCCGGTTAAGACAACAAATAGTTTCTTGCTCAGGGGTTGTAAAAGAAAACCACCCTCTTTTTCCTCTTCCTCACCATATAATTTAATATAACCACCAAGAGGGATAAGAGAAATGGCATAAATCGTCTCGCCAATCTTTTTTTGCATTAAAGGCGGCCCGAAACCGATAGAAAACTTCTCCACAGGAATTTTAGACCGTTTCGCAGCTAAGAGATGACCGAGTTCGTGGACAAATATCAAGAGACTAATAAAGATGATAACAAAAATGGTGGATGAAAAAATCATCTCAATCCTTCCGCCATCTCTTTTGCCTTTTCCTTTGCCTCCCGCTCCACCACCAAGAGTTCGTTAAGGGAAGGCTCTTTGATATGGTGATGGGCGGATAGGGTCTTTTCAATCACTTTGGGAATCTGAGAAAATCTTATCTTTCCGTGCAAAAAATAGGAAACCGCTATCTCATCGGCTGCCACCAAAACCGTAGGGAAAGAGCCATCTTTTTTTATCGCCTGATAAGCCAAATCCAAACAGGGAAATTTTTTCCAATCGGGTAAAAAGAAATCCCAATGTCTAACCGCTGACCAGTCTAAGGTCTTAACCGGAGAGGGAAATACTTGCGGATAGGTTAAAGCGTATTGGAGAAAGATCCTCATATCCGGTTGGGCAATTTGGGCTAAAATCCGACCGTCAATAAATTGAATTAGGGCATGAACGAAAACTTGGGGATGAATTAGAACCAAAACCTTTTCCGGTGGCAGAGAAAAAAATCTCACCGCCTCAATCACCTCAAACCCCTTATTCATTAAGGTTGCGGAATCTACGGTAATCTTTTTCCCCATCCGCCAAATGGGATGCTTGAGGCAGTTTTCTAATGTCTTTCTTTTCCCACCAGAGAAAAATGGTCCACCGGAAGA
>JBDRVU010000052.1:5959-6242 GCA_039802085.1 Caldifarciminota bacterium | reverse complement strand
AACCAAAAATTTATCATCAGCGGAAGGAAAGAAGGGATGACCAAAACCAAAATTCCGAACGATTTTTCCTTCTTGGTTAAAGGCGATAATCCCTCGGGGAGTGTTGGCATAGAAAAAATTACCGCTTTTAGAAAAGGAATAACCATAAGGATATTCTATCGTCAATCTCTTTTTAATCTTCCCTTTTCGGTCATAAAAAGTGAGACGGGCTTGGGGATGGGAGCCGAAGACACCAACCACCCAACCGAAATCGGAGACAAAAAAGGCTTCTTCTTCGGGGAGT
>JBDRVU010000052.1:0-5894 GCA_039802085.1 Caldifarciminota bacterium | reverse complement strand
CACCAACTCTAAATTTAGATTAAATATAAAGATACTTAATATTATTCCTAACATTTTTTATAATAACAGATTTTATAAAAAAGTCAACTCTAACTTTCACTGTCTCTACCTAATTTTTGCCCGCCATTAGGTTTTCTATTAGGCATTCAATTAGACTCTCGATTACACCATCCATTACGCATTCGATTACGTCCTCTATTATACCACCGATTAGGCTCTCTATTATGCTATCTATTGGGCTCCCGATTAAATCCCTAATTAAGTATCCTATTACGCCTTCTGTTAGGCTTCGGGTTAAGTTTCCCATTACACCATCCATATTGCCCCCTATACCGCCCCCCACTTTTTATAAAGATAAACCCTTCCTTTTTTTACCTTTTCCCCTTTTCCCTTTTTCCTTTCTTCTTTGGGATTAGTTATTTTGGAGCGCCTCAGTGATTGCCCAGAGGACCTCCTTTGTTAGTCCTTTATTTCCTGCCCACTCTTCAACTATTAGAGGGGTCTCCCAAAATTTTCCCTTCTTAATAATCTTATAAACCTTCCGGCCGAAGGCATAATATGCCCAGGCAAAGATAACCGAAATCCCGCGTTCGTTTAAGACCTCACGGGTCTTCTCTTCTACGAATAAGAAAAAATCGATCGTCCCTTTAAGATACCTCTCGGTCGCTTCCGGAAATTGAAAGCCCGATTTTTGGTGGTATCTCTCTAATCCTCTCTCAAACCTCTTAATCGGGTCTTTTTTCCTTATCTTTATTCTCATAACTCCTCCGGTAAAGGAATACCAAAGACATCAACCCGAATCCTCTTTAAGATTTCTAAGTTTAAGCCCCTGCCTTGCCATTTTGCCTCTTTAAGGCGGATCTCTCTAAGTAGGGGAAGTCCGGCATATTTATTGGAGAGGCGGTATAACTCCCGGGCATGAGAGAGATAGGAAGGGAAGGTTGAGACTGGGCAGTCGTATTGGCAGAGGGTTGCCTTTGTTTTTATCTCCACCTCTACGATTTGGACAAAGTAGGCACTAATCTCTCTAAGCATTGACTCGCCGAACCGGGCGTATCTTTTTTCAATCACATTGGGGTCTAAATTAGAGTCATACTTCCTGACCCTATTTAAAGCATTTCTTAGTCCCATATTTGCCTCCTTATAATAATATAACACCCAAAAAGGCAAAAACCTTAATAAAAATTTGGGTCATATTCTCTATCCATAACGCCTTCATTTTAGCCGGAGTTCTCTTCTGTATTATATCCAGACGAATGTTGAAAAATTGAAAAATGTTGTTAAAATTCCTAATGGTGAAAGAGAAATATTATAAGGTAGCGGTGGATGGCCTCTCCGGTTCGGGTAAGACAACAATGGCAAGGTTGGCCGCGCAGAGGTTAAATTGGTTTTATTTGGAGACCGGCTCTTTTTACCGAGCACTCACCTTTGAGGTTTTACGGCAAAAAATAAATTATAAAGACAATAAGGCATTGGGTTCTTTTCTTGCCAAAATAAAAATTGACTTCCACTGGGATGGTAAGAAGGTAATGGTTTATATTAATCAGGATGATATTACGGAAAATCTCCGTTTACCATTGGTTGACCGGCAGGTTTCTTATATTTCCGAAATAAAGGAGGTGCGAAAGAAAATTGTCAGTTGGCAAAGAAAGATTGCCCATGGCAAGAATGTGATTTGCGAGGGAAGAGATATTGGAAGTGTTGTTTTCCCGGATGCAGACTTAAAGGTTTTTGTTGTTTGTGATTTAATAGAAAGGGCGAAGAGAAGGAGGAAAGAACTGGTGGAAAAGGGAATTTTGGTTTCCTTAGAGAAAGTAAGGGAAAATTTAAGAAAGAGGGATCGGATTGATTCTGTAAGGGAAGTGAGTCCCTTGGTGCGAGTGCCATCGGCAATTTATATTGATACGACCTATCTGACGATTGATGAAGCGGTTAATTTATTGGTTGATTTGATAAAGAGATTAGTCCACTCAGGGGAGAAATGAAGAGATGATTGGTGGAAAGAGAATTTTTCTTAAACTTCTTTTTTTAATGTCCCTGGGACTTTTGCGTTTTAATCTAACCGAGGCTAATAATTTATGAAGTGGCGATTTCTTCTGGGACTTTTCTTTATCTATCCATTGGCTAAGTTTTTGCTCCGGCTTAAAGTCTTTGGCCGGGAGAATATTCCCCAAGGTGGTGTAATAATCGCTGCCAATCATACATCTAACTTTGATCCTCCCCTTTTAGTCATAGCCGCGAAAAGGGAATTATACTTTTTAGCGAAGGAAGAACTATTTAATGTCTCCCGATTTTTCTCTTGGTTGATAAAGAGTTTTAATGCCTTGCCTTTATCCCGAGGGAGATTTTCTAAGGGTCTCTTGGTGGAAATTAAAAATCTAACCGAAAAAGGGAAGGCGGTTCTTCTGTTTCCAGAAGGAACTCGTTCCCGAGATGGGAAATTGGGAAGGTTTAAACCAGGAGTGGGTTTTATTGCGAAATTTACTAATGTCCCAGTAGTTCCCTGTCTCGTGAAGGGAATAAATGATTCAATTATTTCAAGTATTGTTGACCGAGATTTGATAAAAAAAAGGCTGCGGCATTCTTATTCTCTGCCGAAAATTGAGGTGCGATTTGGACCAAAACTTTATCCAGAAGGAGATGTTAGGGAATTTACTTTTATTTTGGAAAAGAGGATTAAGGAGATGTTAAATGAAGATTCTGGTGGTTAAGCCTTATGGGTTCTGCTCCGGGGTAAAACGGGCGCTTCGCCTTTTAGCCGAAGCCAAAAAGAGATATAAGAAAGTCTATACCTTTGGTAAGATTATTCATAATCGTCCCGTAGTCGAAAGATTGAAAAAGGAAGGAATTATTCCCTTGAAAAAGGTCAAGGGTCCCCTTGATGGAGTACTGGCAATAAGAACCCACGGCATTGCTTTTGACCACTTGAAAAAAATAAAAAAATATGGTATAAGATTAGTTGATACAACCTGTCCTTATGTGAGAAGGGTGCAGGAGATTGTGCAGATGCTGGTAGAAGAGGATTATAAGATTATTATGATTGGCGATAAGAATCATCCCGAAGTCGTTTCCATAATCGGTAATTTAAAGGAGAAGGGTTTTCTCTTTCCAACGGATGGAAAGATTCCGGTAGCGGCTTTGACTTCTTTGCCGAAACGAAATAAAGTGGGTGTTGTCTGCCAGACGACCTTGGCTAAGGAATTTATGGATTTTGCTCTTTCGGAGATTATAAAAAGGGAATTTTCCGAACTGCGGGTTTTTGATACCCTCTGCCAGGAGGTCCTTTTGCGTCAGAAGATATTTAGAAAACTGTTGGAAAAAGTAGATGCGGGTTTGGTGGCGGGGGGCAAGGAGAGTGCTAATACCCGTCGTTTGTATGAAATTGGTTGTCTCTTTAAGAAACCAACCTTCTGGATTGAAGAAGAGAAGGAATTAACAGTTGTTTTGGAGCGTTTAACGAGATTGGGGATAAGAAGTGTTGGTTTTGTTTCGGGCACATCAACGCCCGATGATTTCTGTTTGCTGGTAATAAAAAAATTGAGAGGAGGAAATTAAAAGATGCGCGATGATAACTTAAAAGATCTTTATGAGGGTAGTTTAGGTAAGAAAAGGGAAGGTGAAATTGTCAAAGGGAAAATTTTACGGGTTTTAGGTAATGCGGTAATTGTTGATTTGGGTTTCAAATCGGAAGGGATATTGCCCTTGGAGGAGTTCACTGACCCGAAAGAGGCGGAAGAAGGAAAAGAGGTTTTGGTTTTAATTGAGCGATTAGAGAATCGTCAGGGAATTCCCGTTATTTCCAAAAAGCGAGCTGACTTTAAGTTACTTTGGGATAAGATAGAAGAATTTTACCAAAGTGGCGAACCGGTCACCGGGATCGTGAAGAAAAAAGTAGAAGGTGGATTAGTGGTTGAACTCTTTGGAATGATTGAGGCTTTCCTCCACAACTCACAGATTGATTTAAGGCCAACTTCTGATTTAGAGGAATGGATTGGGAAAGAGATAAAGGCGATGATAACGATGGTAAATTTACCAAAGTTAAAGGTTATTCTCTCCCGACGTGCCCTTTTAGAAAAGGAGAAGGAAAAGATAAAAGAAGACCTTTTCTCTCGGATTAAAGTTGGTGATATTTATGAGGTGACGGTTGTGAACATTACTGATTTTGGCGCCTTCTGCGATTTGGATGGTTTTGATGTTCTGCTTCCAGTTTCAGAAATCTCCTGGGAGAGAGTTAGACATCCAAGTGATATTCTCGCTTGTGGCCAGAAGATAAAGGTGAAGGTTATCGCCTTTGATAAAGAATCAGAAAAGGTGAGTGTCAGTATCAAACAACTCACACCTCATCCCTGGGCACGAGTGGAAGAGAAATATCCGGTTGGCTCCCGAGTGAAAGGAAGAGTGAAAACAGTTCTTAATTTTGGCGCATTTGTTGAACTTGAGCCCGGTGTGGAAGGATTAATTCATATTTCGGAGATGTCCTGGACAAAAGTAATTCATCATCCCTCACAGCTTCTAAAGGTTGGCGATATTGTGGAGACGATTGTTTTAGATATTGACCGGGAAAACCGTCGCATCTCTTTAGGACTAAAACAAACTCTTCCTGACCCCTGGTCGGTAGTGGAAGAGAAGTATAAGGTAGGAGACCGGGTTATCTGTATTCCGAAAGTTTTCCGCGATTTTGGCGTTTATTGTGAAATTGAGGAAGGAATAGAGGGTTTAATCCGAAATCAAGATATTTCCTGGACAAAGCGGATTACTTCTCCGAAGGAAGTTCTAAAAAAGGGACAGAAAATAGAAGCGGTAATAATGGAAATTGATAAAGAGAACCGCAAAATCGCCCTTTCTCTAAAACACACAAAAGAAGACCCACTCTATCTCTTCTCCCGGGAGTATAAAGAGGGCAGTCTCTTAAAAGCCAGGATTGTTGATATTCCATCAGCCGGTTTGGTCGTTTCCTTACCATACGGCCTGGAAGGTTTTGCTCCGGTAGGCCAACTGAAAGAAAGGGATAAAAAGTTAAAAGAAGCCTATAAGATTGGGGAAGAGCGGGAATTTTCCATTTTGAAGATTGATTTTGAAAAGAGGCGGATACTTCTTTCCGAACGTTGGAAAAAAGAGAAACCAGAAGGAACAGAAGAACTACCGGCACGGAAGGTAAAGAAAAAGTTTCGTTTGGAAGACCATCTAAAATAAAAGAAGAATTTGCCTCAGCAATTAAGATAACAAATGCGGGTCTCTCTTATTAACGTTGGTTGTCGGCTTAATTATGCGGAAATAGATTACCTCGCTTCTTATTTTAAAAAGGCGGGAGCGGAAATTGACTTCTCGGATAATGGGGATACCATTCTGATTAATACCTGCGCGGTGACAAAAGAAGCGGAACGGAAATCTTTTTCGTTAATTCGCTACTACGGACAAAGGAAACCGGTAATCGTGAGTGGTTGTCTGACGGCAATTGCCCAAGAAAAAATTGAGAAGATTCCGGGTGTTTATCAAATTGTCACCCTGAAAGAAAAGGAGAGGATGATGGAAAATCTCTTTCCAACACCATCCCGGAATCGGGGAGTGGTGAAGATTGTTGACGGTTGCCCTAATCGTTGTACATTTTGCCTTTTACCAGAGATGCGCGGGAAGGAGATTCGTTCCAAAGCGAAAGAAAAGATTTTCTCAGAGATTTCTTTTCTGGTAGCAAATGGTTTTTCCGAAATAGTCTTAACCGGTCTCAATCTTGGTCTTTATGGGAAAGAATTGGGTTCTTCTTTAACTTCCCTCCTTTGGCTGATTTTTGAAAGATGTTCCGGAGATTTTCGGCTTCGGCTTTCCTCCTTAGAACCGGATTTAATTGACCGGGATTTGATAAAAGCAATCGCTTCCCTTCCCATCTGTCGCCATCT
>JBDRVU010000051.1:0-6424 GCA_039802085.1 Caldifarciminota bacterium | reverse complement strand
AATTCCGAATCCGGAGTTATATAGGGAGAGATTTATCTTCTTTTCTTCTCCGGGAAGGGAAGGTCTATTTCTCACTTCGGGATAGTGAATCCGTACTCTTGGTCGGCAGATTAAAATTGTTGGTTGATAAAGCCTTAGGGAATCCGCTCGGACCGAGAGGTTAAAATTGACGCTATGACCATCGTTCCCATTACCAATAAAAATTTGGAAACCATTTTCCACTCTTATTGACTCCCCGGGAGAAAGAGAAGGGATAAAGCAAAAGGAATCAAGGATAGTGATTAGAGTATCTGTAGTGGAGAGATAGATATTTATATTATTAACTACTTCATCACCACAATTCTTAAAAATTGGAGAAAGGAACAGAGTCTCATTGGGGTTAGGGATTTTGTCGTTGTTCCCCAAGGAGTCATTAACTAAAAATCCTAAAAAGTTCACATAGCCACCCGAAACAACTGGGATTTCTTTCTCAAAGGGATAGAAATTGGGCGCGGTGACCGTTAAGGAGAAATTCCCTGGTGTCTGAGGCAAGGCGCGTAAGAAAATCTCACCCCTTTCATTGGTCAATCCCCGGTCATAAGACTCATCATCTTTTTTCAAACAGACCAGGGCATCTTTAACCGGTGTCCCCGAAGAAGTGACCTTAAAGAGAAACCTCCCTTCCCGGTTGGGCAGAGCCGAGGGAGAATAGATTTCCAAAGAGCAAGGTCTTTTAGTCCAGATTTTAATCTCCGGGTCGCCTAAAAGATTTACCTGGTATTGGTGCCAGCGGTAAACATTTCTATTTCGGGAAAATGGGATGTAATAGATTTTGGCATAAGCCAAAGCCTCGCCGAGGTTTCTTCTATTTTTTAATAACTCATAGAAGAAGCGATTGTCAAATTTATCCGAATAGCCAAAACCAGGATTACCTGGTGAGCCCCAACCATAACTGGAATTACCGATAAAACCAATCCCTCCCCCTCTCGGATTGATGAGATAATGTTCGGCGATGCAGTCAAAGTCATAGGCGGTGGTCCAGCAACCGATAGAATATAAAACCCCATATCTTTCGGGATTGGTTATCGTATCTAAGTCTTGGTTCCTTAAAGAAGTCCCGCCAGTGGACATAATATCAATCCAACCGTGACCATCGTGATTTAGGAGATTTTTACCCATACGCATTGCATTCATCACCGCAGTTCGGCTTAAATTCCCTGACCTCTGGTATAATTTGGTGATATTAAAATCCGAAGAGAATGACTCCCTTTCCATCTTGTCTTTATGCACCCCACCATCGGTATAAGGATTTGACCATAAAACTTCCGCAAAGAATAAGATATCCTGCAAATAATCAGAATGAGGGTTTTTCTCATAGGTTAAAACCTTATTGACAAAGCCTTGTGCTTCAGAGATGGAATTGACCGGCGCCCGACCAACAAATAATTCGGGATACAAATCAATAGAATCTTCCACTTCTCCGAATATCGTATCACCATCAAAATTCCAGTTGCCATCTAAATCCGCATAATACCAATCAGAAGGCAAAAGGTCCTCTCGGGGATGGATATTGGCGCTGCAGGTCATCGCATAGGCATAACGGCAGGGTATGATATCGGTATCGCCACCTAAAAGGACCCACTTCGTTCCGGAATCGGGTAGGGTCTTTAAGTAATTGCGAATCTTTTCCGCCCGGTCTCTTCCCGGGTAATTATTTTCAATCCAAGAGACAGTTCGGATGACTGCTGGGATACCTTTCTTTCTCTTCCAGGTGCATAACCTCTCAAATACTGTATCCAAAGGGGGTGAAGTGATACAGAGATATTCAAAGCCATCTTCGGTCTCTTTTCCCATTTTCTCTTCTTCGGTGATAAAATTAAGGGAGAGTTTTATCTTCTTATAAAAGATAACTTTTTTCTCTCTTGGTAGATACTGGATTGGATAAATTAAGAATTCAGCAAACCTTTCTTCACCCTTCTTTCCGATGCCAACGAATTCCCAGACCTTCCCGGGATAAATTCGCTCTGATTGATAAACCAGAGGGTTAGGTGGAATAAAATCAATCTTTTCTGGTAATAGAGAGAGGGGATATTGCTTTTGGCTGGGAAAGATGAGAAATTTTCCGGGTAGGGTTTCCAACTCCACTTCCGAGACTTTTATTTCCGAAATTTTTCTTCCCAGCGGCAAACAAAAGATTTGTGCCCGAACCGGCAATTGGGGATTTCCCACTTCTTCGGTTAATTCGCAGTCGGGCAAAAAGAGGAGGTCAAAAGTATCCTTCCTTTCTGTTTTCAAATCTTCCTTAGAGAAAAAAAACTCTTTAGAGGAGGCGGAGAGGTTGCCAAAAATAAATAAGATAAGAATTACTAACTCCCGCCTATTTTGGATAAGCATTTCTAATTATATTCCCAAAAGGTTTTAAGTCAAATAAAAGAGTATTTTATGTTGACTTTGGGAAGTTTTTATTTATTTTAGTAAAGTGAAAGTTTTAGAAATCGGTAGTGGTTTACGACCCTATTTGGGGAAGGAAGGGGAAGAGGTGATTCATTTAGACAAAATCCCCTTTCCGGAGGTAGAGGTAGTTTGGGATTTAGAAATTACCCCCTATCCATTTCCCGACGATACCTTTGATAAGGTGATTGCCAATCATTGTATAGAGCACCTCTCCGATACCATAAAGGTCTTAGCGGAGTTATGGCGCATCAGTAAAAATAAAGCAGAAATTTTTATCCGGGTTCCCTATTATTCTTCTTATCTTGCCTTTCAGGACCCAACCCATAAGAGGTTTTTCACCGAAGAGACCTTTCGCTACTTTACCAAAGATAAACCAAAAAGTTTTTCTTCTCCGGTCAACTTCTCTCTGCAATCGGTAAATTATTTTTATCAACATCCAAAGTTCGCCCATTTCTTAAAAAAGTTTCTTCCTTTCTTTTGGCGGTTCTTTAAGAACCACTTCTTAAATTTTGTGAAGGAGATAGAAGTAGAATTGGTTGTGGAGAAATGATAGAGATTGATGGTTCTTTCGGCGAAGGTGGAGGGCAGATTTTACGCACCGCGCTTGCTCTCTCCTCAGTTTTGGGTAAACCGTTTTTGATTTCCAATATCCGAAAAAGAAGGAAAAAACCCGGTTTATTGGCGCAACATCTTACCGGGGTGCGGGCGGTGGCAAAAATAACTAAGGCGGAAAAGGAAGGTGATGAGTTTGGTTCGGAAAAACTATTGTTCCAGCCGAAGAAAATTACACCGGGAAATTATGAGTTTAATGTCGCGGAAGAAAAGGGAAGTGCCGGTTCGGTAACCTTAGTTGCCCAATCAATTTTACCGATACTTTTCTTTGCGGAAAAAGAATCTGAAGTTTGTTTAAAAGGGGGGACGCATGTTCCTTTTAGCCCAATTTTTGATTACTTAAACGAAATTCTGTTGCCCACGATTAAACGATTAGGCTATTCCGCAGAAGGAGAGATAAAGAAATATGGGTTTTATCCGGTGGGGGGAGGAGAAATAACTCTTAAAATAAAACCACTTTCTCCCTCTTCCTGCGTCAATATTTCCGGGTCAAAGAGGGGGGATTTATTTTCCTTAAAGATTATCTCCCGGGTAGCAAACCTTCCTTTGGCGATTGCCGAAAGACAGGCAAAAAGGGCGTTAGAAAGATTGAGCCCACACTTTAAGATAACTGAGGCATTGGTTGAGACCTGTTATGCCGGGAGTCCGGGAACTTATCTATTTATTAAAGCGGAGTTCTCTAACACCTTAGCCGGATTCTCGTCCTTAGGCGAGAGGGGAAAACCGGCGGAAAGGGTAGCGGAAGAGGCGGTAGAGGAATTTTTTGCCTATTACCAAACCGAAGTCCTCTTTGACCCCCATCTTGCGGATCAAGTTTTAATTTTTTTTGCCTTATTAAAAAACAGGTTAAAGGACGAAAAGTTCTTTTTCACTACCTCTCGGATTACCAACCATCTTCTTACTAATATCTGGACAATAAAAAATTTTATCCCGTTGCAAGTTAAATTGGAAGGGGAATTGGGAAAAACGGGAAGGGTGGAGATAGAATAGATTCCGTTTTGCCCCTAAATTAAAACTGATTTAAGCGCGGAGCCGGAGATTCGGTTTCTGGTAAGATGGTGGGGTTTTTATTGGTGGGTCTTGATAAAGGAGGTTGAGATGGAATGAACTACCAGAAACACGTCTCCGTGCTCCGCAATTTTTATGGTGCAATACCACACTTATAATATTATATTATCCTATTTTTTTGTCTTGTCAACTACCAAATGCCCGTCTTAACATATTCATCAATGTAACGGGCAGAAATCCTTCCCGCTCCCATTGCTAAGATTACCGTTGCCGCTCCACTAACAATATCCCCGCCAGCAAATACTCCTTTTTTTGTTGTCTTGCCGGTCCTCTCATCGGCGATGATATTACCGTGCTTACCGATTGATAATCCCGGAGTGGTTTGGGGAATTAAGGGATTAGGGCTTTGACCAATGGCGCAAACCACCGTATCAACCGGAATCCTAAATTCTGAGCCCGGGCAGGGGATAGGTCTTCTTCTACCTGAAGCATCTGGTTCTCCTAAAGTCATCTTGATACACTCCATCTCCTTTACCCACCCTCTCTCATCGGTAATATATCTTACCGGGAGTGTGAGGAAATGGAATTCTACTCCTTCTTCTTCGGCTCGGATAATCTCTTCAATCCGGGCAGGAAGTTCCTCTCTTCCCCTCCGGTAGATAATCATTGACTTCTCCGCCCCTAATCTTAAAGCAGTACGGGCCGCATCCATCGCCACATTACCACCACCAATCACCGCTACCCTCTTTCCTTTAACTACTGGGGTATCATATTCCGGGAAGAGATAAGCCTTCATTAGATTCACTCGGGTTAGATACTCATTAGCGGAATAAATCCCAGAAGCATTTTCCCCCGGAATATTCATAAACCAGGGGAGTCCGGCACCGGTGCCGATAAAGACCGCATCAAAATCTAAAAGGAGTTCGTCAACGGTTTTGGTCTTGCCGACAACAAAATTGAGAATTACCTTCACGCCTAATGCCTTGACAAAATCTACCTCGCGCTGAACGATTGCCTTGGGCAAACGAAACTCGGGAATACCATAGACCAAGACGCCACCGGGTTTATGAAGCGCCTCAAAAATTGTCACCTCATGTCCCATCTTTGCCAAATCCCCGGCGACGGTCAGTCCCGCGGGTCCGGAGCCAACCACGGCAATTCTCTTCCCGGTGGGCTTTCCCTTTTCTGGAATTTCTACCCCTTGGTCTGCTTCCCAATCCGCCACGAACCTTTCTAAACGGCCGATGGCACAGGGTTCAAACTTTTTACCCAAAACGCAGAATTTTTCGCATTGCTCTTCCTGGGGGCAGACCCGGCCGCAGATTGCCGGTAGACAATTCTTCTCTTTTAATATCCTTGCCGCTTCCCGAAATTTTTTCTCTCTGATCTTACTGATAAAACCGGGTATATCAATCTCTACGGGACAACCACCAACGCAGGGGGGTTTCTTACAGGAAAGACACCGGTTTGCCTCTAAGACCGCCTCTTCTTCGGTATAACCAAAGGGAACCTCATTGAAATTTTTAATTCTCTCTTGGGGAGATTGTTCCCGCATTGGTACTTTCTTTTCTCTAATTTTCATAAGCCTGCTCCGGGAAGATTTTTTTCAAACCTTTCCAAGGAAATTTTTTCTTCTTTTAAGTAGGTTTTAAGACGACTGGCAAGGAGTTCAAAGTTTACCTTATGGCCATCAAACTCTGGTCCGTCAACGCAGGCGAATTTTGTCTCCCCACCAACCTCTACCCGACAGACACCACACATTCCCGTGGCATCAAGCATTATTGGGTTCAGACTGACAATCGTTGGAATATTATAATCCTTCGTTAAATTACAGACCGCTTTCATCATCGGTACCGGTCCAATAGCAATCACCCTTTCAATCTTTTTCCCTTCTTTAATTAAATCTTGTAAGGCATCGGAGACAAATCCCTTCTTCCCATAACTCCCATCGTCGGTTGTGATATAAAACTCATCGCAAATCTCTTTAATTTCTTCTTCCATAATCAGAAGTTCTTTGGTGCGGGCGCCGATGATACCAATGAGGTAATTTCCTTTTTTCTTTAATGCCTTTAAGACCGGATAGATAACCGCGGTGCCGACACCACCACCGATGCCAACAACATTACCGAAGAATTCAATCTCTGATGGTTTGCCCAATGGTCCGACAAAGTCAAGGATTTCATCTCCTTCCCTTAAAAGACCTAACTCCTTAGTTGATTTGCCTACTTCCTGGAAGATGATGCGCACCTTTCCTTCTTCGGGGAAGGTTTCGGCAATGGTTAAGGGAATCCTCTCGCCTTCTTCTGAGACCCGTAAGACAATAAACTGCCCCGGCAATGCCTTTTGGGCAATTAAAGGGGCAGAAACGATA
>JBDRVU010000050.1:0-6468 GCA_039802085.1 Caldifarciminota bacterium | reverse complement strand
GACCAACTTCCTTTCGGTAACCTTTAAGGAGTTCCGAGGCGAAATGGGTTATCACAATCCAATCTTATTAAAAAGTGGTAATTTGTCAAGTTAAAATATTAATGTCATTCATATTTTTGCCAGCCGCTCCTTTTTTACAAGTCTTTAATTTATAATAATTTATTTGATTTTTCCTGAAAAATGGGGGGCAGTATAGGGGGTCTAATGGGGGATATAATAAAAAGCCTAACTTTTAGTTTAATAAGAGGTCTAACTTTTAGCCTAATCTCTGGTTTAAGGGAAGGTTTAATCCGGAGTCTAATTTTAGGTCTAAATAAGGTTCTAAGAGAAGGTCTAACGAAAAGTCTAATTGGATGTCTAATTTTGGGTTTAATTGAGAGGGTAATTGAAGGTCTAATTGAGGGAGTAATTAAGAGTCTAAAAGTGTTTGCCTTCATAGTTGACAAATGAGGAAAAGTTGGGTAGGTTTGAAGGTGGGTGGAAGAAGGATTTATTTAATAATTTTCTTTTCGCTCCTCTTACTTTTTTTACTCATTCTTTTGTGGAAGGTTGGGAAGCGAATAAGGGAAAGGGAAGAGATTTTAAAAAGGTTAGAGATGGAAAATCTGCCAGTTGAGATTGATACCCTAATTTATGTTTTAAGAGGGGGGGAAACGATTGACTTGCTTTTAGCCCGAATTTCTTTTCTTAGCCAATCGCAGAGGGAATTGGTCTTAAAAGGGCTGGCGGGTGCTGGATTAAACCTCCGGGCATTACAGGAAGGGGAGACACTTTTTCTTTACCGAAGAGATTCCCTCCCCGAGATGGTTGAGTACCGAAAGAATTATTTAAGGAGTTTTCGGGTTTATCTCGCTCCCTGGCGAATGGCGATGACTTACCGAAAGAAAGAGTGCCGGGTGGAGTTAATAAAAGGGGCGATTGCTTCTTCTCTTTACGAATCAATTTTGGGGATTGGCGAAAAACCAGAACTGGCGGTAAAATTTGCTGAGATCTTAGAATGGGATATTGACTTCTGGACCGAGGTGCAGAATGGTGATTCCTTTATTATTTTAACCGAGAAGATTTATGGTGATGACCGATTTTTTGCTTATGATAAGGTATTGCTGGCAATTTATCAGGGTAAGATTGGGAAATTTTATGGGATAAATTTTCAGGGGGATTACTACAATTGGGAGGGGAAGGCGTTAAGGCGGGCTTTTTTGAAATCTCCCCTGCGTTTCTCTTATATCTCTTCCCGTTTTTCATCAGCCCGTTTCCACCCAATTTTGCGCGTGGTCAGACCGCATCGGGGTGTTGATTATGTCGCTCCCACCGGCACACCGGTCTCGGCCTTAGGGGATGGCACAATTATCTTTGCCGGCTGGCAGGGTGGTTATGGTCGGCTGGTGATTATCCGGCATCCCAATAACTACATTACAAAATACGGGCATCTCTCCGGGATAAAAAAAGGGATGAGGGTAGGGAGAAAGGTAAAACAAGGGGAGGTAATCGGTTATGTGGGAAGTAGCGGTTTAGCGACCGGTCCTCACCTCCATTTTGAAATCTTAAAGAATAACTCTTGGATTAATCCCTTAAAGGTTGTCTCACCGCCGACGCGTTCTCTTCCTCCGGAGTTAATGGCGGAGTTTCAGGCGGTCCGTGATTCTCTTATTAGATATAGATAAGCCAATTTATTGGGATTAAAAATCAATTCGGAGGCTGGTAGTAAGGTTATGGTCGAAATTTTCTTCGGGTCTTTTCTTTATCTGATATTGAAAAGATAGGTTAAAATTCTTTTTGGGGGTGGAATTTACTTCCACGGCCGTTTCATAAGTCCAGCCGATTGGGTCGGTTAAGATTAAATCGTAGGGGAGAGGGTCTTCGGTTTTCCGATGGCTGAGGTCAAAGGATAGGTTTAATCCCAGGTTCTCTTTGATAAAAAATGAGTTTCTTAGTCCAAACTCCTTTTTGCTCACTTGAAAGGAATCCGCAGTTAAAAACTCTTGACCGGTCATTTTTCCCAGGGCAAAGTTTATTTCGGTGGCACGGGGTGAGCCAAAAAAGATTGCCACCTTCCCTTTTCTTTCAAAGGTCTTTCGGGTTAAGACATTTCGGTATCCCCGGTGCTCACTGAATTCCAAACCAGGAGAAATCCCCCAGTTTCCCCTAAATTCTTTCTCCAGGGCAAAAGAATTTTTATCCCAAATCTGGCGGTTTGCTTCGTAAAGAAAATTTCGGTCAAGATATGAGTTATAGGTTTTGTCGGCCCGCAAAATAAGGGTAGAAAGGAGATGATAGGTTAGGTATAATCCATAGTCTTGATTTTCGTAGTCCAATGCGGTTTTCCCGGTGGCTAGTCTACTTTGGTGATTGAGGGTAAGGGAAAAAGAGAGGTTTTTGGGGTTAAAAAAGACCTCTCCCTTAAAGCCTCTCTCTTTGGCGGGCAGGATTTTTCCGGTGGGGACAAAGACCCGAATGTAATCACCTTTGGGGTGATAGAAATAATTTCCAGTATTTGGGTCTTTTTTGTAATCACCTTTTCCTTCTTCTACTTTGAGGTAATTCACTTCCTGCTCTTCAATTCCTTTGTGGATGATTCTTCCCTCCAGGTTGGCACGGAGAAAGGAGAGAGAGGAAATACCAATTTTCCCATTGCCGAAATTTTGCTTTATCTCCTCACCCGTTTGGAGATTTCTTATTACTTCCTGACCAAGGAGAAAAGAAAGGTCAAATGGTAAAATTCGTATCTGGCTAACGCCTTTTATCTGGTTTTGCTCCTTCCCTAAGAGATAAAAGTTGTTCTCTTTTTTTGAAAACCGCATCTCGGTCCAGGAGATATTAATCTCTTGTCCGAAAAGGGTTAGTTGTAAATCTGGTTGGTAGAGGAGAAATTGGGAACTATCGGTTTTTTCTTTCTGCAGGGAAAAACCGGGTTTGAGGAATTTGATTGTTGGTCTTAGGGAAAGGTTTTCCCGCCGGATTTTTCCCGCTTGCTCAATACCAAAACTGGTAAAGAATAGATGAAGTTGCGAAGAGAGGCGGTAAGTATTTCGGCCAATCTTTTGGAGGAGACCACCGGCAAAATCTATTTTCAGGAAAGAAAAAGGAGAGAGGTTTCCCGAAATCTGATTTAATGCCTTTACCGAATCTCGCTTTTCTCCCCAGCGATAGACAAAGTCTCTCTCTTCTTCTTCTAAGAACTGATAATTCTTTAAATAGCCATTTCTTTTTAAGCGGAAGGCAAACTTTTCCTCCTTCCATTCGGTTTGGCAATTATAGGCAAAACCGGTATTATCATTGTCGGCTTCGGTGGAGAAGGTATTTTTATCTTCTTTTAACCAGATTCCCTGGAGGGTAAAATCAAAAGAAGAAATCGGGGAGAAGGTAATCCCCGGAGAGGAAAGTATTCTTTTTTGGGGTAGGGTGATTCTTTTTTTTGGTGTCCAGTTCCCTAACCCCTCACCCACATATCGATAACCGTTTATCACATTGTCGTAAATATATTCCCCTTTCCCTTCACCGACAAAGAGAAAGGTCACCTCATAATCACCCGAATCTTTTCCGCAATAGACAAAGACGCCATTCTCCTTTCGGTAATCCCCTTTATTTTCTCCGACATATCTCTCCGAAGGGAGAAGTGCTTTAGTCGAATCATCACCAATTCCGGCGAGATACCTTTTTTCTTCTTCGGTTAGGGGAGAGAAGAGGTTATTTTTTTCGTCTTCCTCAAAGGTGGTAGAGAAAAATCCCTGCCAAGAAGGAGAAATTTCTCCTTCGCCATAGATGGAATAAAAAGTCCGCTCGTAATCGCCGGTCGGATATAAAAATCTCACCTCAATTCGGGATAAGGAATTAATTGGGACTCGGTTGGTGAAGGTTATTTCCCCCGAGGAATAATCAATAGTATAATCTTCCTCTTCCCCTCTTTTTTTCCGCTCACCATTGAGGTCAACCTCTTCACTACCGGTAATCACCGCTACCCTTTTTCCTTCTGCGGTTAGGATATAAGGTCCTCTTTTGCCATCTTCCCCAAAGAACCTTACTACCCCGAATTTATTTTTTGGTTTAAGATAGGTGAGGAGAAGTTTTCTCCTTTCGGGATTATTTTCAAACTTGATCCCTTGACCTTTCCTTCGGACATTGCCGAAATTGCCAAAGGAAGAGAGATTTTCAAAATCACCAAAGATGAGACGATGAGGTGAACGGCTGAGACGGAGAGAGACACCTTCCAGTTCCTTTAATTCCCATGTCTTCTCTTCGGATAGTTCCGGCAGGCTTTTATCCTGTAAAAAGAGTTCAATGTCAACTCCTCCGCTCTTTCCCGAGACCTTCAAATCGGTTGCCTGTTCAAAGGAGAGTCCTTCGTTAGAATAGTTAAAGCCGATTAACTTTGAGCCCCGGAAGAGAAGTTCCTCCTCCGGGATAAAGATGGAGGAGGAATCCTTTCGGGGCACTTCTTGGTTAGTTTTCTTTTCTTTAGTTTTTTCTTCCTTTTTTGATTGGTAGCGGGAATAATTCGGTTTTAAAATACGGAAAGGGAAACGGCGATAAAGGATTTTTATCTTCTTTGCGGGAGGAAAGGAATCGGAGAAATGGATCTCACCGTTTTCGTAATCAACAATATAATAACTTTTTGGTAGAAGGGAATCGTCCACAAAGATAAAAAGGGAATCCGGACAAAGGAAATTATCTTTCAATTTTATTGTCCGGACCGCTCGGGGGAGGGAATCAATAAGATATTCCTCTGATAAACTATGAGAAAAACAGAGCACAGAGAAAAGAGAAAAGAGAAACGATTTCTTCATTTTGGGATTTTCCTGATTTGATTCTCCGGGGTAAGAATAAAGAAAGAATAAGCACCGGGCAAACAGGATTTTATCCTTCCGAAATTTTGAAAAAAAGAAACCGCCTTTCCTTTTATTGTCCAGATGTTGCCGCTGGAGGAAAAGAGGCAGACTTCCTCTTTGGCGTTGGGGGAGAACTGGAGGTTTTCTTCGGGGAGAGGAAGATGCCCCAGGCGAACTCCGAGTGGATTGTAAAATATTATCTCCTTCTTTTTTGGATTAAGAATGGCTAATTCCCCCCCAAAGAAAGTTAGGGATTGAGATGAGGGGTCAATCGGGGAGGGGAAGGTTTTCGTATTAAAGAATTGGTCAATTCTTATTAGATTTCGCTCCCCCCTTTTGAGCAAGAAGATTTCGCCAAAGGGCGATAAGGTCCAATCATTGATCTCCCCGAAGGAGAAAATTTTCTGGAATTGGCGGTCTTTCCTTTCAAAAATAAATAAATGGGAAGAATTACTGAGGAAGAGATAAGAAAAATTGGCTAAAACCTTTTTCGGCTGGAAGATTCTTTGGGGTAAGACAATTGTTTCGCAAGAAAGAAGGTTAGTGTCAACCCTTATTAAAAATTCCCCATTCGCCATCAGGAGAAGAATTTTCCCATCCCAGTCTAAGGTAAAGTTAGCAATTTCCTCTTTTCGCTCATTGCCCTTTAATCCCGGGCGGGAAAGACAAGCGAGCCCAAAGAGAAGGAAATAAGAGAGGAAAGTTTTAATTTCTTTTCTCACCTCGGTCTTATTACTGCCCTTCTTAACCCTTTCAATTTTCTCTGGGCGTCTTGGAGCATCTTTTGGTATTGGTCTATTTCCTCAATACCCGTGGTCTCTTTAGGTATCTCCTCCCTTCTTATTTCTCTAACTTTCTTTTTCCTTTTTATCTTTCTCTCACCACTTACCCCTTCTACTTCTTTAAGGATTTGGACGGTCCCTTTTATTTTTGGTTCAAGATAACGAAGATAAAAGAAGATAAATAAGAATAGAATTATTCCAGCGACAAGCAATTGGAAAAGACACCCTCTGGGCATAGAATATTTTATCAAAGCGTAGTCTCTTCGTCAATATTGCTATCTTAAAATCAGAGGTTATAATTGAAAATGGCAAAAATACTTTTGAAAGGAAAACCAGGGATTGGGAAGACAACTTTGATTAAAAAGATGATAGAGAAGTTTAAGAAAAGAAAGGAGAAGGTCTTCGGCTTCTACACCGAAGAGATAAGGGTAAAGGGGGAAAGAGTTGGTTTTAAGGTGGTGGGCTTAACCGAAGGAGAAGAGGTGATGGCTCATATCAATTTTCATACCTCCTATCAGGTTTCCAAATACAAGGTGGATTTAACGAGATTTGAAAAAGTTGCCCTTCCGGAGTTAGAAAGGGGTTTAAGGGAGAAGGGGGTAATTGTGATTGATGAGATTGGGAAAATGGAACTATTCTCGGCAAGGTTTCAGAGTTTAGTCTCAGAAATATTCAAAAGTGAACGGTCAATTATTGCTACCATCCCAATTGTTCAAATTCCTTTTATCACCGACCTGATTAAAATTCCTAATGTTAAGGTGATTGAGATTACTTTAGCCAATCGGGAAAGATTAGAAAAAGAATGGGAAAATTGGTGCCAAGAATAAATTTTTTTATTCTTGATTTATTTTTTTTATTTT
>JBDRVU010000049.1:0-6762 GCA_039802085.1 Caldifarciminota bacterium | reverse complement strand
CTAAAAAGATGGTAGCTAATACTCGGAAAGGGTCGGATAGGGTTAAGGCAAAATAACCAGGGACAACAATTCCTCCAGCGGCTAAACCTAATGTCTCAGAGAAGAGAAAACTGAAAAACATCCCTAAACCAACACCTTCAATCAGCATAGAAAGATGTGTAGCAAAAATCGTGCCAATCCGCCTCAGGCGGACTTTCCGCCAAGGACGGACTTTTGAGCGAAGAAATCCACCAACTCCTGGCCATAGCCAACGATATTACCGACCGCTAAAATAACCGCCTTACCCGCCTGAGGCGGATTAATTAGTGAAAAGATTTGCTCATAGACCGAAGCCGGAGAAGAATCAGTGAGGTTTAGAATTTTCTCTTCTTTAACCCCAACCCTTTTTGCCGCTTTGAGAAAGGGGAGGGGCTTTTTCCCGGTGAGAAGGATATAGTCAAAATTAATCTCCTTTACCATCTCTCCTAATTGCCGGGACCGGTCCTGGCGATCCGCCCGCAAATTGACCAAAAGGATTTTTAAGCCAAGAGTATTAAGAAAGACCTTTTCCGCAATCATTTTCGTGGAATCCGGGTCATTAGCCGCTAAGGCATTAAAAAACCTAATTTCTTTATCTCCTTCTTTTATCCGATAGACCCTTAAAACCCCGGGGTCGGGGAGGGAGTTTTTCATCCCCCGGAGGGCATCTTCCCTTTTTATCCCCAAATATTCGCAAACCGCTAACGCCAACGCGACATTTTCTTTATGCTCCCAATAGGAAAATCCTTCCATCTCTTCATCACTCACCGAACCTTCGTTTGTTAAGACCACCATACTTTTTAATTCCTCTGCCCTCTTCTTAAATACAAAAAAGAACTCTCTCTCCGCAGTAAAGAGAATTCCCTGTTTGGGGCAAGTATTGGCAAGGGATGTGGCGACATCTAACACCGTTGGTCCCATCACATCCAAATGGTCGGCCCGGACATTGGTAATCACCCCAATTGTTGGATTAATTAGTTTCTCCCTTTCTATCTTCTGGTATTGGGGGACTAATGCCATACATTCAATCACTAAGGCATCCGGTCTTCTCTTTGCCGCCTCACGCACAATTCTTACCTCTTCAATGATGTTTGCCTTACCCAAACGCCGGATTGGGAATTCGGTCTTATTATCAATCTGGAAGCGAGGGGTGGTGCCGGTCGTCTTGGAGATGACTTTTAGACCGCCACCCCGCAAACCGGCGGCAATGAGTCGGGTAACCGAAGATTTTCCCCTGGTCCCATTAACCTGCACTCGGATTGGTATCCCCTTTTGATTTTTCTTATGTTGGGTGAATTCCAACACCCCAAACAAGAAAAAGAGAAAAAGACCAAAAAGCAAAAGATACATAAAAAAATCCTACAAAAAAATCTTACCCCTGTCAATACCAATCCAAGGAATTGACAAAAGAAAGGGATTGGTTAAGATATAGCAAAATTATTTAAGGGGGATAGAGTATGCGGTACCTTATTTTGACTTTAATCTCCTTTTCTCTGCTCTTTGCCCAGATGCCACCTACCTTTTCTCCACTCTCTCTTTTCCGATTTGGGATATTGGGTTTCTTTTATCTCTGCCTCATCTTCCTCCTCTTCTCAATTATTTTCTGGCTGGTTTACCTCTGGTTAGTAAAAGGGCGAGAAGGAAAGAAGGAATAAGGGATGCGGTCATTTCTATGGTAAACGACCAATTGACAAGCGCGAAAAGATTGATTAAGATAAAAAGTGGAGGAAAAATGTCGGTTATCAGAATAATTATTACTTTATTCCTTACCCTTCTTCTCTTCTGTGGTCCGAAAAAAACAGAAAGGGTAGAAAAAAAACCAGAAGAGAGTAAGGGTGAAAAGGTAGAAACGGAGACCAAGGCAACAGAAAAGAAAGAGGGAAAATCCTATCTTTTAATTACGGTGAAGGATTTCGGCGACATAAAAATTGAACTCTTCCCTCATATCGCGCCCAAGAATTGCGCCAATATTGTGAAGTTGACCAAGGAAGGTTTCTATAACGGATTAACCTTTCACCGCATTGTGCCCAATTTCGTCATTCAGGGTGGCGACCCAAAAGGTGATGGCACCGGTGGTCCAGGCTATGAGATTGATGCGGAAATCAGCAACCTAAAACATAAAAGGGGAACTGTAGCAATGGCGCGGCGTGGGGATATGGTCAATCCGGAAAGGAAATCAAGTGGTAGTCAATTTTATATCTGCCTTCAGGATTTACCATCTTTGGATGGTGCTTATACCATCATCGGTCAGGTAGTAGAAGGGATGGCGGTCGTTGATGAAATTGCCAAAGTGGAAAGAGGACCCCAGGATAAACCAATAAAGCCAGTGGTGATGGAGAAGGTGAGGGTCTTGGAAGAATGAAATGATTACCCTGGGGATAGTTCTAATCCTGATCGGGCTTTCCCTCTGGTTAGAGAAAATTGGCTTCTCCTACTTTGCCCTGGTAAAGAATTGGCCGGTCATTCTTATTATCATTGGTTTATCGGTTTTAATCAGGGGACTAAAAAAGAAGACCAAAAGAATTAAAATTGAAAAATAGCCACCTTTTTGCGAATGGCGGTAGGTAGATTCCAAGTGATGGCTCTCTTACAGGCCGCTCGGGCTTATTGTCTGGGTATGAGCCTAAACGAAGCAAAATCCTGGGGACTAAACCGGGCAATCTTTTATGCCTCGGCGAAGCCACAATCTGTGAAACCGAACCCAGGAATCCAAAAGGCACCAAATTTTAAGTTGCGAAAAGGGGCCAACCAGGCGGCGATCAAAAAGTCCTATAGTATCTATACCCTTGGGGATGAGATGGTTTATTCTATAAAGGTGAAAAGAGAAAAACTCTTCACCATCGGTAAAATCATTCAGACACCAGAAGATTTTACACGACAAGTAGAAAGTCATTTTGCCAGGAATTTCCCGAAGGCTTGGGAAGAGGCGGTTAAAATTTGTCAGGAATACGAAAAAAAGATTTTACTCTCCCAAAAGTCCTTTTATGAAAAGGTCTACAAACCCCGGCGGGATGAATTAGTAAAAAAGTGGTCGGAGTTATGAATTAGAAATTTAGAAATAGTGATACCTAAATTCCTCTTAATCTTAGGAAGCACAATCTTCGTCAGCCTCCTTTCCTTGGTTGGCATATTTTTTATCTTGATGAAGGAGGAGAAATTAAACTCCCTTCTCTCCCATCTTATTGCCTTTGCCGGTGGTATCCTCTTCTCTATTTCATTCCTCCATCTCTTGCCGGAGGCGTGCGAAAAGAAAACTCCTTTCTTCATCTTCCTCTTCTTTACTTTGGGTTTTTTAATCTTTTACCTCTTAGAGCGATTTCTCCTTTGGCACCATTGCCACAAGAAAGGATGTCCAACTCACCCCTTCACCTATCTTAACCTCTACGGCGATGGTCTCCACAACTTTATTGACGGCCTCATAATTGCCGCCGCCTATCTCTCCGGGATAACCTCGGGTCTTTTGGTCACCATCGCCACCATTGCCCACGAATTACCCCAAGAGATTGGTGACTTCTCTATCCTACTCTATGGTGGATTCTCTAAGAAGAAGGCTTTATTATATAACTTTCTTTCCGCGGTCACCGCGGTTTTGGGTGCACTACTTGGCTTTCTTTTTTTCCCCACCATCACCTTCTTCCTCCCCTATCTCTTAGCCCTCGCCGCTGGTAACTTTACTTACATTGCCGCCTCCGATATCATCCCCGAACTACACAAAGAAGAAAACCGAAGGAAATCCTTCTTTTCCTTTTTATTCTTCCTTTCTGGATTAGTATTAATTCTCATTCTCCGCCAAGTTTTCTTTGCCCCTCATTAATCGGAAATTCTTTTTTATTTTTCTCCTTCTTTTTCTCCTTTTCCTTCTCTATCTTTCATTTCGCTTTTCCCAAAGAATCAACCTTTCGCAAATCATCACCCTCCGCAACCAATTCCTCCGTTTTTCCCGAATTGCCCCTCTTCTCTTTTTCTTAGCCCAAGTCGGACAAATCTTTTTACCGTTTATCCCCGGCCAGATCCTAAATTTTGCTGGTGGTTATATCTTTGGCATCGGTTTCGGAAGTATCCTATCCCTGCTCGGAGTTCTCAGTGGCTCTCTCCTTGCCTTTCTTTTAAGCCGACGCCTCGGGAGAAAGATATTAAAATACCTCCTAAAAGAAAAGAAATTAAAAATATTTGACACCAAGATAAAAAATTCTGGACCTTTTCTCTTCTTCCTCCTCTTTCTCATCCCCAATCCGCTGGGCGATGCCCTCTACTATCTCTACGGACTGACCAACCTTCCCTTCTCCTTTTTCCTGCCCGCAGTTTTAATTGGCCGTCTCCCGGGAATAGTCTTCGCCTCCTATTTAGGGGCAAAGGCACTTTCCTTCACGAGTCGCGAATGGTTAATCTTCGGTGCCAGTCTAATTTTTTTAACCAGTCTCTTCTATTTCACCAAAGAAAAGATATTAAACTTACTCTGCCACCAATCAAAATCAACAAAGACCCCGTCTAATCCGGAATAATTTTGACCAAAACCTCCCGCCGACGTGGACCATCAAACTCACAGAAGAAAATTCCCTGCCAAGTGCCAAAAACAACCTCCCCATTTTCCAAAAAAACAGTTCGGGTAGAGCCAATAAGCGCGGCCTTAATGTGGGCATCCGCATTGCCTTCGGTATGGGCATAGGGGACACTTTTCGGAAGGAGGCGGGCTAAACTATCAATTATATCCCGCCCGACACTTGGGTCATAATTTTCATTGATCGTGATCGCGGCTGTGGTATGGGGAACAAAAATTATCACTGTCCCATTCTTAACATTACTCTTTTTTATCACCTTAATAACCTCTTCTGTAATATCTAACAATTCATTCCGATGATGAGTATGAATCTCAATCCGATAGAACATCTATCTGATGAAATGAT
This sequence comes from Caldifarciminota bacterium, assembly GCA_039802085.1. Lineage (GTDB taxonomy): Bacteria > Hydrothermota > Tepidihabitantia > Tepidihabitantales > JBDRVQ01 > JBDRVQ01. Next base: position 1,840 of record JBDRVU010000049.1, on the reverse strand, counting down.
TAAGGCTCAAATCTTTAATCTTATAGGAGAGGAGTTGAAAATATGGCTCTCCCTCCATTATCTTAACAATCCCTTCTAAATTTCTTCTTAAAATTTCTCGGGAGGTATTCACGGTTAGAATCACCAGAGAAGACCTCTGCCAGAGATTCTGTCCCGCCACCTCGCCGATCGCTACATTAAAATTATTTCGCATCTTTTGCGAGAGCCGCAAAAGGTGACGCCGTTTCTCCTTTAACGAATGCCCCTGTCCCAAAAGGCAGTCAATAAAAAGCATACCAATAAACATAATTATTCCTTCCCCGGCGGGACCTTCTCTTCGGTATAAACCTCCAAAAGATCACCCTCCGCTATATCCTCAACATTATTAATTAAAATCCCACATTCCTGTCCGGCTTCTACGGTCAAGACATCATTCTTAAAATGCTTCAGGGAGGAAATCTCACCCTTAAAGATTTCTTTGCCCCCGCGGAAGAGACGAACCATTGCCCCTTTCTCAACTCTCCCCTCTTCCACCAGACAACCCGCCACTTGCCCAACCTTAGGAATATTAAATATTTTCTTCACCCTTGCCTTTCCAATGAGTATCTCCTTCACCTCCGGTTCCAAAAGGCCAAACATCGCGGCTCGGACATCATCAATCGCCGAATGGATTATCTTATAGGTCCGGATTTCCACCCCTTCCTGCTCCGCATAAGCCCGGGCGTCAGGCAGCGGTTCGGTATCATAACCAATAATAATCGCTTCCGAGGCCTCGGCTAAGAGAACATCCGATTTACTTATGGCACCAGCACCGGAATGGATAATTCTAATCCGGACATCTTTCAGGGAGAGATTTTCTAAGGCATCCCGCAATGCCTCAACCGGACCCGAGGCACCACCTTTTAAGATTAGTCGCAACTCCTTTATCTCCCCGGTTTTTATCTTATCCTGAATTGATTCTAAGGTAAATCGTTTTTGGAGTCTTAACGTTGAATCTCTTTTTACCAACGCCTTCTTTTGGGCAATATCTCTTGCCTGCCACTCATCTTTAACCACCAGGAAGCGCTCCCCACCACTTGGTTCAGCGGGAAATCCCAAAATCTGAACTGGCAAGCCTGGTGTCACCGCGGAAACCTTTTCAAAATTTTCCGTTAAAAGTTCCCTTACCCGACCGTAAAGTTCGCCGCAGACAAAAAAATCTCCCTTTTTTAATGTTCCCTCCTGGATTAAAACCGTGGCAACCCAGCCCCTTCCTTTTTCTAACCGACTATCCAAAACCACACCCCGGGCTTCGGTATCATAGACCGCAGAAAGGTCCAAGGTGTCGGCTAAAATATTAATTGCCGCCAAAAGGTCATCAATCCCTTGCCCCGTAAAAGCAGATGTTTCCACACAAATTGTATCACCACCGTATCCCTCTACCCGAATACCACTTTCCGCCAACTGCGCTTTTACCCAGCCGGGATTGGCTTGTTCCTTATCAACTTTTGTCAGAGCGCAGATGATGGGCACTCGTGCTGCCCGGGCGTGGTCAATCGCCTCTTTTGTCTGCGGCATAACCCCCTCATCCGCCGCTACCACCAAAACCGCGATATCGGTAACCTGAACACCCCGGGCTCGCATGGCAGTAAATGCCTCATGACCGGGGGTATCTAAGAAAGTGATTTTCCCATCTCGAAAATTAACAACATAGGCGCCAACATTTTGGGTAATATGACCCGCTTCCTTTTCTGCCACCTTCGTCTTTTTGATATAATCTAAGAGAGTAGTCTTCCCGTGGTCAACATGACCGATAACAACAACTACTGGTGGTCTTCGCTTCTTTTCCCCAATCGGCTTTGCGACAATCTCCTCAATCTCC
>JBDRVU010000048.1:0-6804 GCA_039802085.1 Caldifarciminota bacterium | reverse complement strand
TTTAACAGTTACCAAAGAAATAACCAAGGCATTAGATTTAGTCGGGATAAAGGTATTAGACCATATTATCATCGGCCGAAACGAAACCGACTATTTCAGTTTTTTAAGCAAAGGAATTATTTAGGTGTTAGGCATTGGATATTATAACCCACTCCCCTCTTTCCTATTTTTTGTTTCTTGAATTAAATGCCCGTCTACCTTATCTTGTCACAATGACCTTGTGGGCCACTGATGGCTTGGATTGGATGAAATAGATGCCCGGTGCGAGATGCCGGATGCGGTTCTCGCCGGTTTGGAGATCCATCATCTTCTGTCCATTGGCATCGTAGAGTCCGACTTGCGGACGTGAGCAGGGAAGCGCGCGCTTTGAGTTAATCTCCAGCACGTCCCGAATGATGGTCGGAGTTTGATGCAAATTCCCCAATCCGCAATCGGAAACGATATCTTCACCAATGCCTTGGGGTGGTTGATATGTCACCGCTAAGTGCGGCCGGTCAGTAGGTGGGGTCGTGTTCCAGCCAGTTATCCAGGCTTTGCGGGTCAGGATGCCTCGAAAGTTACCACCCCGAAGCCCAAACGCAACCCAGTCCTGACCGAGTGTGTTCTGAATATGAGCCGCTCCCGCGGCATTCAAGTCAGTCGTATCGTAAATCCGACCGATCGTTCGATAAGCGCACTCTAATCCTTCATCAATAGCATGGAAAAGTTCCTCCGGCTGGGCAGTTACAGGGTCAATGGTCAGAGCGGTTACCTGGAGTTCGACCATCATCTCAAAATAGCAGACCAAATAGCGAAGCGAAGCCGAGAGAATTATCGAACCATCGGGAATCGATGAGGTGTTGAACTTCATCCAGCCGGAACGAACTTTTTCCTCAATACCCATCGTGTAGAGATACTCAAGCTTAATGAGATTGTCGGAACGGGCGTAGGTATTATTAAGTCGGTCGTGCTGAACAAACCCCGTCCACCAATTTTCATAATCAGGCCAAAGTTGTTCCTCAATTTCTGACTCCGGAAGAGGAGTGAGGATTGCTGTAATCGTGCCATCGCCGTTTGAGTAGTGGCGAGCAAGTGGTGCGCGCCGTGTAAAAAAATCGTTTCTTCCCAACTCACTCCGGTCCGAACACTGCAGTCCTATGCTGAGAAGTAAAACGAAAAAAGGTGACGTTTCTACCCCCTATTCCAGAATTATAATCCTCTTATTGGCCAGCAGTCCCCGGTTGTCTGCCATCTTCCACCAATTACCCACATCTTTTTGCTAAAGACAACCGCATCCGCTCCGTCCGGTTTAAGAATAGGGGCAGGGGCCAAATCATTTAATATAAAACCCTCCGGCCAGAATTGCCTTTCACAGAAATTCTGACCGGAGGGCATTTTTAATTAGGGAGGTCAGTTATCTAAAATTCTTCAAAGGTCTTTCTCAAGAAAAGACAGCGGTAGCGATGAACCGTCATTAGTATTCACCGTAGCCACCGGGTGGAACTGGTGGTGTCTTCTCCTTCTCTGGCTTCTCCGTAATACAGGCTTCCATTGTCACAAGGAGTGCGGCGACACTGGCGGCGTTCTGTAAAGCACTTCTCGTTACTTTCGTCGGGTCAATTATCCCAGATTGGAACATATTCTCAAAACGGAGCGACTCAACATTGAAACCAATATTTGGGTCTTTTTCTTCTCTCACCTTTTCCACGATAATTGAACCGTTTTCCCCAGCGTTTTCCGCTAATTGTTTTAAGGGTTCGGCTAATGCCTTCTTCACAATCTCCACTCCCAATTTTTCATCGCCTTCCAGTTTTAATTTCTCTAAGGCCGTGCTGGCTCGTAAAAGGGCAACCCCGCCACCAGGAACTATTCCTTCTTCAACCGCGGCCCGGGTGGCATGGAGAGCATCTTCCACTAATGCCTTCTTCTGCTTCATCTCAACCTCGGTCGCCGCCCCAACATTAATCACCGCGACACCACCTGCCAGTTTTGCTAACCTCTCTTGGAGTTTTTCCCGGTCGTAATCGGACTTCGTCTCTTCAATCTGCTTCCGAATCGAATCAATCCTTCCTTGGATCTCTTTCTTTGAACCCTGACCCTCAACAATCGTCGTATTGTCCTTATCAACCACTACCTTTTTCGCCTTTCCTAAATCAGAGATTTGGACATTCTCTAATTTTATCCCTAAGTCTTCGGAAATAAGCCGACCACCCGTAAGAATAGCAATATCCTCAAGCATCGCCCTTCTTCTTTCTCCATAACCCGGGGCCTTAACCGCACAGCATTGGAGTGTTCCCCGAATCTTATTCAGAACAAGGGTTGCTAAGGCTTCACCCTCTACTTCTTCAGAGATAATGAGTATCGGCCTACCTTTTTGTGCGGTCTTTTCTAAGAGGGGTAATAAATCCCTTGCCGAGGAAATCTTCTTTTCGTAGAGGAGGATATAGACATCTTCCAGCTCACATTCCATCTTATCCGGATTCGTTATAAAGTAAGGGGAGAGATAACCCCGGTCAAACTGCATCCCTTCCACGACATCCAAAGTCGTTTCCATACTCTTTGCTTCTTCCACTGTGATAACGCCTTCCTTACCAACCTTTTCCATGGCATCGGCAATCAAATTCCCAATTTCCGAATTATTATTAGCCGCAATTGTTGCCACCTGAGCAATCTCCTGCTTCGTCGTTGTCTTCTTGGACATATTCTTCAACTCTTCGACCGTCGCGGCAACCGCCTTTTCAATTCCTCTTTGAACAGCCATCGCATTAGCACCAGCACTCACTACCTTTAGTCCTTCTCGGTAAATCGCCTCGGCCAGAATCGTTGCGGTTGTCGTGCCATCACCAGCGACATCTGAAGTCTTGGAAGCAACCTCCTTCACCATCTGCGCACCCATATTTTCAAATTTATCTTCTAATTCTATCTCCTTCGCCACTGTTACACCATCCTTAGTAAGAGTCGGTGCCCCCCATTTTTTCTCAATAGCTACATTTCTTCCCTTCGGACCGAGAGTCGCCTTTACTGCCTTCGCCAATATCTCAACTCCTCTTAAAATTGCCCTTCTTGCTTCTTCATTAAATTTCAATTCTTTCGATGCCATTTTACTCCTCCTTCTTTTTATCAATTATCGCTAATACATCATCTTCTCTCATAATGAGATACTCTTTATCCTCCATCTTTATCTCCTGCCCAGAGTATTTGCCGAATAAGATATAATCGCCCTTTTTTACTTCCAGCGGAATCCGATTCCCTTTATCATCAATCCGCCCCGGACCGACGGCAATTACCTTCCCTTGCTGCGGCTTCTCCTTTGCGGTATCGGGAAGAATAATACCTCCCTTTTTTACTTCTTCCTCCTCTACCAGTTCTACTAATATACGGTCAGCCAATGGTTTTATCTTCATATTTCCTCCTATTACTTAACCTTTTTTAAATCTCCCCAAAAACCTAAAAATCATTTTGGTCTCTGAGGAGCTACCGTAATTAAGTTACTTTACCGGCATAGCGTAGTGCTATGCTTAAAATGGACACCAAGCCTTTCTCTTTTTAGACTCACTATCTGGTCAATCAGATTCTGCAAAGTTTCTCCCTCTTGCTTTTCATTAAACTAATGATTTTTATTTCTACTAAATTATGGGCGAAACCCGACTTGAACGGGTGACCTCCTCCTTGTAAGGGAGGCGCTCTCGCCAACTGAGCTATTCGCCCTTATTAGATAATAAGCAAAACTTTCCCTTTGTCAACAGAAAAGAGAGTGCTTCCATTCGCGAAAAATTCGTATATTTGACTTTCCCGAAAATTATGGTAAAATATTATTTAATGAATTTAGCGGGAGTAACTCAAGGGTAGAGTCCCTGCTTCCCAAGCAGGTGGTTGCGGGTTCGAGTCCCGTCTCCCGCTTTTTGCTAATGAGAGGTTGTATAGTAGTATTTTTAAGTTTCCTTCTCTCATTTGGCTCTAATTTTATTGATTTCGGAAAATGGGAGATTATTATCTCTCAAAAGTCACCGAGCGATGCCATCCTCTCCTCAAAAGACATTTCCCTTCTCGCCAAAGAAATTCTCAAAGATTGTTTTTACAATTCTGACTGGACAGTGCGAGATTTTTTAATGGCAAATCCGAAGATTGAACGAAAGTTTAACTTTCTTAACTTTACACCCATCTCCCAAGAAAAATCTCATCTCTCTGATGGAACAAGTCTTATTGATTTTCGCGTTCCAATTAAAGGTCCACTTCTCTCTTTGCTTGCCCCTAAAACCGGAGGTGGCATACCGCTTGGTCCAATTGCCTGTCCCTTTTGTGGTCAACCTTGGCCCGAGGGGAAAGAAATCCCAGAAGGGATAACCCCTATCCCCATAGAATTAGAAGGAGCAACAAAATATACCGGGGTCATAATTGATGCCCGAAATTTAGAGTTAAAACCTTGCTTATTCCCCAAGGTTTTGGATGAAGAAGGAAAAGAAGCATATGGACCTTCTTTTGTTGACCGAGAGGAACTCCTAGAAAATGGGATTGTCCAATATTTCTCATCCTTAAGTTCTGCTTATGCTAGTGAGCGAGTGGGAAATTCTCCACTTCTCATCCCCGGTTTACGAGTTTTGGGGAGGAATAAAACCGATATCGTCATCTCCCGCCAAGATGCCAAAAGACTCCATTCTTCTTCCTTTGGCCTTAAAGTACTTCGCCGCTGTCGGGTAATTATTCTCATTAGTGAGTAACCATTCCTAAAATGACCCCTCTTCCTTTACAAAGGGATGTCATCTACGGACCGATAAAATCAAAAAGGTTAGGACTCTCCTTAGGGATAAACCTCTTACCCACAACCCAAAAGGTCTGCTCTTTCGACTGTATCTATTGTCATTATGGAAAGACAAATATTAAAACCTTAAATCCTAAAGATATTCAATTCCCGCCGACTGATTTAGTATTAAAGAGATTAGAATGGTATCTAAAATCAGACACTGAGTTCCATTATATCACATTTTCTGGAAATGGTGAACCACTCCTCTACCCAAATTTTGACCTTATAGTGAAGGAAATAAAGAAACTAAGAGACCAATATCGACCAAAAATACCAATTGCCCTTTTAAGTAACTCCTCGGCAATCATCCGGGATAAGAAGATTGAAACATTAAAATTGATTGACCTGCCCATCTTTAAGTTAGATGCCGGCGACGAGGAGACCTTCAAAGAGATTAACCGGCCGGTGTCTGAGGTAAAATTGGCGGAAATAGTAAATGCCTTAAAAGTAATCGCTCAGGAAATAAGAATTACAATCCAAACTGTCCTTCTTAATGGGCGAATAAAAAATTTTGCTGAGGAGGCATTAAAAAGATGGTTTTCTCTAATTCAGGAAATAAAACCTTCTCTTATTCAGATTTATTCGGTTGACCGACCAGTAGCCGAAGAGAATGTGAAAATGTTGGATGATAGAACCCTTTTATCTAAAGCAGAAGAAATTGAGAGAAAGACAAAAATAAGAACAGTCGCCTATCTTCCCAGATAGGAAGGAATTCTTAAATAAAAAAGGGCGGAGAAAAATCTCCGCCCTTTCTCCTTTTTAGACGGTATTAGTTATGGAGAACGAAGAAGACCCAGAACTCTTCGGAAGTTGGGTCATCAGCGTTAGGAGTCAAATCGTACATCGGTGGTCCTTCGTACATTCTTCCCCAACCGATAATGGAATATTGCTCAGTCATCTCGGTACCAGCATTAACCCAGGTTCCGAAGGCAATTGTTCCGGCAACTTCTCCATCTGCTGCCACATCAATATACGGACAGTCGGAATAAGCACCAGCATTTAGAGAAAGGATATTCCTTTCTGTTGGGTCATCAAAATAGAGGTCATCATGTGGATAGTAAAGGTCTTCAAAGTCATTAACATCCTCACTCCAGTAGGGCTGTCCAGTATATGGATTGGTTGGGCAGTTTCCAACAATGACATCGTCACCGCCGGTGAAGATTTCGCCACCCGGGAAGTATGGTCCAAGGTACTCGCCAAATGCGTCCTCATCGCCACCAATTTCATCAGCGGAAGGATAATTACCAAAGTGGTCGGTAGCGAATGCCTCAAGCGAGGTCTGGAACACGTGCATATTGTTCTTAACCGAAGACCGTCGCGCTCTCTCCTGGAACAGTGTGAAGTTCGGGATGATTAGTGCTAAGAGGATACCGATGATTAAAATTACAACCAAGAGCTCAATTAACGTAAAGCCCTTGCGCTTTAACATAGCACACCTCCCTGTGCTTTATTTACCCTATGCGGGTCTCTCTCCACAATAGGGTCTCTCATAATATAACTTATAAATATAATAAAAAAAATCAATATGTCAACTTAAAATTTTAAAAATTTAAATAATTATAAGTCATTAATTATAATATACTTAATAGAAGGTTTAATAAAACTTATTATAAGCCGGTGACGACCTACTCTCCCGTGCCGTTACCAGCACAGTACCATTGGCCCTGGAGGGCTTAACTTCTCTATTCGGAATGGGAAGAGGTGTTTCCCCTCCGGTATAGCCACCGGCCAAACTTAAAGGAAAAGGCGGATAGTTTTAAGTCGCACAGCCGATTAGTACCGCTCGGCTCAAAGCGTTACCGCTCTTACACCTGCGGCCTATCGAGCAGGTAGTCTACCTGCGGCTTTTAGGGTATTACCGGTTGCCCAGTAATACCGGGAGACCTAATCTTGGGATGGGCTTCCCGCTTAGATGCTTTCAGCGGTTATCCCTTCCGGACATAGCTACCCAGCGGTGCGGCTGGCGCCACAGCTGGTAGACCAGAGGTCCGTCCAACCCGGTCCTCTCGTACTAGGGTCAGCTT
>JBDRVU010000047.1:0-7253 GCA_039802085.1 Caldifarciminota bacterium | reverse complement strand
ACATCATGGGTATATTTCACCACATAGGTTGAATCCCTTAAAGTATCGTTAGAATAGAAGGTATCACCCAAAAGGGCGGTCCAAGATAAGAAATTATAAACCCCTAATGATTCCGGTGACCAGTTAGGAAAATCGGCAACCGCTATTCCACCATTTTCTAACTTATTAATCCAAGAAGACTCCTGATAAACCAAATTCCCTTTATAAAAGATCTTTAACCAGACCCAGAGACTCTCCGGTGTATTACCGTAGTTAACAACCTGAACCTGAGGAGGAATCACTGTATCCGGTCTAATGGAATCTCCTGGGGCAACTAATCGGAATGGACCAACATCCCGACAGATTCTCTTTGTGCCAATTACCCGGACTGAATCAATAAACCAACCATCAAAATTGGGATTGGCATTATCCGCTACCAAAATATAAAACCGAATCCGGACATCCGGAAGATTGAGATAATTATTTAGCGAGAGAACGGTTGCTTCCCAGCCGGATTGGCCTTGGTAAGGAGGTCCAAGGGGATTCCAAGTTTGACCACCATCAGTAGAAATCTCAACATATCCCCAGCCTCTTCCACTCTGCATATTTCTCATCTGATAAAAATAGAGATTAGCGGATAAGAGGTCAGCAAAATTCATTCCAAAAGACATCGCAGCATAAGAGTAGGAATTTTTGGTCCAGGGACGATGCGGACTGTCCGCTAAGGAGCCATAACTATTATTATAACCGTTGGCGGTATCTATTCCCCACCAGGGATAGGCATTAGGAGTGCCGTAGGTTATCCATCTTGCGCCCAGGGTATCCCGGTCAAAGTTATCAAAAAATAAGACCGTATCCTTCTGGGCAAAAATAAGGCTAAAAGAAAAGAGAAGAAATATGACCTTTTTCATAACATCCTCCCATTGCTTCTTTCCTTTTTGGTTCACTTTTAAACTTAAAAAGAATTGAGCAGTCGTAGAGGAATCCTTTTCGGGTTTCGCCGAGTAATAAAAAAGAGAAAATAATCATACCTTCTCCAAAAACAGATATTATAACCATTTTTTTCCAAATGTCAATACCGGTGTTATCCCAATTTTAATGGTTAATGGAAAAAATGAGGTTACGGCGAAGGGGTTAAGACTACAAATAGGCGCCTTTTAATTTTGGGTCAGAGAGAAGGCTTTTTGCTTCACCCCAAAGGACAATTCTACCGCTCTCTAAGACATAAGCCCGATTTGCTACGGAAAGAGCCATATAGGCATTCTGCTCAACCAAAAGAATGGAGATTCCCCGGTTTTGAATTTCTTTTATGATAGAAAATGTCTCCGCTACTAAGATGGGCGAAAGACCCATTGAGGGTTCATCTAAAAGTAAAAGTTTGGGTTGGGAAATTAATCCTCGACCCAAAGCCAGCATCTGCAACTCCCCGCCGGAAAGGGTTCCCGCGGATTGGTGTAACCTCTCCTTTAGGCGCGGGAATGACTTGAAGACCTTTTCTAAACGAAGGGAAAATTCCTTCTTATCCTTTAAGAGATAGGCACCGAGACGGAGATTCTCATAGGTGGTTAGATTGGCAAATGGTTTTCTTCCTTCGGGGACATAAGAAATTCCTAAACCGGTAATCTTGTGAGGTGGAAGATTGGTTATATTCTTACCCAGAAAAATTATCTCTCCGGAACTTGGTTTTTTCAAGCCGGAGAGCGCTTTTAGGACGGTTGATTTCCCTGCCCCATTCGCCCCAATCAAACAGACAATCTCCCCTTCCTGGATATTAAAGGAGATTCCTGACAAGGCATGGATTGCCCCGTAGTGAACATTCAGGTCTTTAACTTCTAAAATAATCCCTCCTCGCTCTTTCCTAAGTAGGCTTCAATCACTTTTTTATTATTGCGCACCTCATCGGGATTACCTTCGGCAATTATCTCCCCAAAGTCCATCACCACAATCCGTTCGCAAATGCCCATTACTACCGGCATCCGATGTTCAATCAGCAAGACAGTCAAAGAGTACTTCTCTTTAATAAACTTTAATAGTTCCATCATCTCGGAAACTTCTTTGGGGTTCATACCACAGGTTGGTTCATCTAAAAGGAGAAGTTTGGGTTTGGCAACCAATGCCCGAACAATCTCCACCTTTCTCTGATCGCCATAAGGGAGATTTTTGACATTGAGCGAGAGGCAATCTTTTAGTTTGAAGATACGAGCAAAGGTTGTGAGGTATTCTAAGGCTTCTGCCTCTTCTTTTTTGAAGGCTTTTGTCCGAAAGGCGGCAGAAAGCGGGTTATATCTGATGTGGATATGATAAGCGGTCCGGATATTGTCTAAGACGGTCATCTCCGAAAAAAGACGAATATTCTGGAATGTTCGGGCGATACCTCTTTTGGTTATTTGGTGGGTCGCCAGGCCGGTAATCTCTTCGCCCCCAAAAAAGATTTTACCACTGGTTGGTTTATAAATACCAGTAAGGAGATTAAAGACCGTTGTCTTACCCGCCCCATTCGGGCCAATCAAACCCACAAATTCCCCTTCTTTTAGATGAAGATTAAAAGAAGAGACCGCTTTCAGACCACCAAAGTTTTTACCCAAGTTGTAAACTTCTAAAAGGTTCATCTTTTCTTTCCCATTATCCCCTGCGGACGCCTAATCATCATTACGATTAAGAGCAAAGGGTAGAGGATAAATCGCCATTCCACAAGGTCAGGGGGCAAAAGAACCCTTAAACCTTCAATTAAAAGAACCCAAACAATTGCCGCTAAAATTGTGCCGGTGATACTACCCATACCACCAAGGATAACAATCAGAAGACAATCAATTGATTTTAAGAATTCAAAGTTGGCGGGATGGAGAAAGGTATAAAGATGGGCATAAAGCCAGCCCGCCAGTCCGGCAAAGGAGGAACCCAAAGCAAAGGCAAAGGTTTTATACCAGAAGGTATTAATTCCCATCACACCCGCGGTAATCTCATCGTCCTTTAAGGCTAAAAGTGCCCGACCGTATTTGGAACTAACTAAATTTCTCATTAGGATGATAACCGAGATTAAAAAGAGATAAGTGATTTCTAAGTTGGTATATTTGGGAATGCCGAGCATTCCCCGAGAACCACCAAGTTGGGTTAGAAAGGCATCTCCATTATCAAAAAGGACCTTGGCGATGATACTAAATCCTAAGGTGGCGATTGCTAAATAGTCCGACCTTAAACGAAGAACCGGAATACCAATCAAAAGGGCAATAAGACCAGAAATAAAAACTGAGGTAAGAAGGGAAATTGGGATAATGGGGATTGAGTTAGGGAAGAGTTTGGTCAAAATTGCCCCGGCATAGGCACCGATACCATAAAATGCGGCCTGGCCTAAGGAAAACTGTCCGGAGAAGCCATAGATTAAATTTAAGCCTAAAGCCCAGATGATGATTATCCCGATATACAAAATTATCTGCTGGAGGTAAGGGTTGAGGAAGTTAGTTAGGAATAGCGCCTTCAAAATTAGATAAATAAGCGCCAGGAAAAGGAAGGGATAGACTTTCTTCATACCTTTTCCGTTTCTTCTTTGCCAAAGATGCCCGTTGGCTTGAAGATTAAAAAGATGATGAGAAGGGAAAAGGCGATGGCATCCCGCCAGGTGGAAGAGATGTAAGCAGATGTGAGAACTTCTAATACCCCCATAATCAAAGCACCGACAACCGCTCCCTTAATTATACCAATGCCCCCTAAGACCGCCGCGACAAACGCCTTCAAGCCGGGCATTATTCCCATAAAGGGATGAATTTGGGGGTAGGCGATACCATATAAAATTCCTCCAACCGCAGCTAATGCAGAACCCAAGCCAAAGGTGAAGGAGATGATATTATTAACATTGATGCCCATAAGAGAAGATGTCTCTTTATCATAGGATACGGCGCGCATCGCAATTCCAATTTTCGTTCGGTAGACAATAATCTCTAAGACCAGAAGAAGGAAAAAGACAATTAAGAATACCAGAATGGTGACGGAATTAATTACCGCACCACCCAAAGAGATGTTGACTACCGAAAAAGGGCGAGGATAGGCTAAAAAATTCGGTCCAAAGATAAACTTGAGGCTGGTAAAATATTCTAAGAAAAGAGAAACCCCCATTGCGGTGATGAGTAGGTTAATCCGGGGGGCGTTTCTTAATGGCTTATAAGCCAACTTCTCAATGGTTATGCCCAAAAAGGCACAAACAAGCATCGCCAAGGGAAAGACCAAGGGGAAAGGTATGTTATAGCGGGTTAGGGCAAAATAACCAACATAGGCACCAATCATAAATATGTCACCGTGGGCAAAGTTAATGAGACGGACAATGCCATAAACCATTGTGTAGCCGAGGGCAATTAAGGCATAGACACTGCCTAACTGTAAGCCGTTAATTAATTGTTGAACAAGATAGGACATTAAAATAGATTTCTATCGGATAAAAGCCATAAGTTTTTAATCTGGTGCCACCATTGTAACAAATGTCTGTTTCCCTTCCTTATACTGCAAAATTACCGCCGATTTTATCGGGTCACCATTTTCATCAATACTAATCTCACCCGAGACACACTTAAATCCCTTAATCTCTTGTAATGCCTCTCGGACTTTGGAAACCTCTTCGGAATTTGCCCGGCGAATTGCTTCCAAGAGGAGGTTGGTGGCATCGTAAGCCAGGGTGCCTAAGGCATCTGGTTTAGTGCCGTATTTCTTTTCGTATTTACTTACCCATTCTAAAACCTCGGGTCTCGGGTCATCGGGTGAATAGTGATTGGTAAAATAACCACCTTCAATCGACTCTCCGGCAATTTTCACCATATCCGGAGAATCCCAGCCGTCACCACCTAAAAGGATTGATTTCAGACCAATCTGCCGGGCTTGTTTGGCAATCAGTGCCACCTTATTGTAATAGTCCGGCAGGAAGAGGACATCCGGATTTTCTGCCTTCACTTTGGTCAAAAGAGCGGAGAAGTCAACATCATCCTTGGCGTAGGATTCGTAAACGGTGATTAGACCACCGCCTTTCTGAAAGGCATCGCGAAAGAATTCAGCCAGACCCTTAGTATAATCATTTCCCACATCATAGAGAACCGCGGCTTTCTTTGCCTTTAGGTTCTCCAAGGCGAATTTTGCTGCTACCTTGCCCTGAAATGGGTCAATAAAACAGGCGCGGAAGATATTAGGTTTTCGGGTTAAGTCATCCCGAATCGTCACTTTGGGATTGGTTGAGGTTGGGGTAATCATTAGGGCATCTGCGGCTTGGCAAATTTCGGATAAGGGGATTGAGCATTTAGAAGAGACCGAACCGATAATGTATTTCACTCGGTCCTGATTTATTAACTTGGCACCGGCGTTAGCCGCTTCGGTTGGGTCGTTTTTGTCGTCAGCGATACAATAAGTAATCTTCTTTCCCAAGACACCGCCCCGAGCATTCCATTCTTCAATCGCTAAGAGAAAGGCATTCTTCACCGATTCCCCGAAGGTTTTGACATCACCGGTGATCGGGGCGATAAGTCCGATTTTAACCTCTGATGGTTTCTGGCAAGCGAAGATAAAAAAGATAACGAGGTTTAATAATTTTTTCATATTTCCCTCCAAGATTTTAATGATTCCATCGAATCTTTTCATTATAGTTAGGAAGAATAATAAGTCAATCACCAGTCTCGTAATGGACGTTTCTTTACTAAAAGATTGACAAGGTTTTATTTTTTGTTATCTTTAGGGAAGAGAAAGAAAGAGTAGGGGTTCAAATCCCCGGCTTGCGCATTTTACCTTTAAGGATGATTAACCCCTTAAACTTAGCCTCCAAACCAACCCCTATCCAAAAGATTAATTTTTTGGGTTATGATATTCATATCAAAAGAGATGACCTAACCGGTTTGGTCGCTTCCGGAAATAAGATAAGAAAATTGGAGTTTTTACTGGCGGACGCCTTAAAGAAGAAGGCAAAGGTAATCATTACTTGTGGTAATTGCCAATCAAATCATATCCGAGCCACCCTTTATACTTGTTCCCTTTTGGGCTTAAAAGGGGTGGCGATTCTAAAAGGGGATAAACCAAAGGTTCCGGAAGGTAATACCTTTTTAGATTATCTCTTCACGGATGAGATTTATTTCTTAAATGAGAAGGAATACGAGAAGAAAGAAGATTTTGCCCAAGAGTTAATCTCTCAATATAAGAAAAAAGGGATTTCCGCCTACTTCATTCCTACGGGTGGTTCTAATGGGATTGGCTGTTTGGGGTATTTTAATGCTCTGACGGAAATGGTTGATTATATCAAAAATTATGGAATTTCTGCCCTGTTCTGTGCGGTTGGTTCCGGTGGCACCTATGCTGGGCTTTTAATCGGAAAGTATCTCTTTGATATTAAAATACCAATCTATGGAATTTTGGTTGACGAGACAAAAGAATATTTCTTAAAAAGAATAAAGGAGATAATTAAAGAAGCGGAAGGGGTTTTAGAAAGAAAATTAGATATTAAGGAAGAGGATATAAATCTCATTGGAGGTTATATCGGTCCTGGTTATGCTGTCCCTTATCAAGAAGAGGTTGAACTCATTTGGAGATTGGCAAGGGAAGGGATACTTTTAGATCCGGTCTATACCGGCAAGGCATTTTATGGTATGGTAAAAGAAAAAGATAATCTCTCGCTTCATAACCCCCTCTTTATTCATACTGGTGGCATCTTCTCTTTATTTGGTTTTAAGGAAGAAATTCTAAAATATAAACCTTAAATTTTCAATTACCACTTTCCTCTTCTGAGAGCAACTTAACAAACTCTTCCACCAAACCTTCTGCTTTCACCTTTTTGATTATCTTCCCTTTCTTAAAGATAAGACCACTATCTTTGCCGCAGGCAATCCCAAAATCGGCTTGGCTTGCCTCCCCCGGTCCGTTCACCTCACAACCCATCACCGCAATCCGCAATCCGGCCAAGGCGGGTTTCATCCTTTTCAGTTCCTTTTTTACCGCCTGGGCAATTCTTATCAAGTTTACCTGACACCGGCCGCAAGTCGGACAGGTGATAAAGATTGGTTTTTTCTTTCTCAACCCCAAACCCTGTAAGATTTCGTAAGCCGCCTCCACCTCCAAGACCGCATCACCGGTTAAAGAGACCCTTAGGGTATCCCCAATCCCTTTTAGGAGAAGGGGGGCAAAGGAAAGGGCGGTCCTGATGCCACCTTCAAAGGGTAAGCCGGCTTCGGTCAAGCCCAAATGTAAGGGGTAGGGATAATCTTTTGAGATTTTCTCGTAGATGGCAATCGTCGCCATTGGATCCGGAGTTTTGG
>JBDRVU010000046.1:0-7510 GCA_039802085.1 Caldifarciminota bacterium | reverse complement strand
TCCAATTACTATTTTTATTAACCCTTTTCTTAGAGTTTCTATCATTCCCTTAATTAGATTTTCTGTTATATCTTTTATTAAACCTTTATTTAGACCCCCGATACCATCCCCTGTATGCTTCCCCCCTTTTTATAAAAATAAAATCCTCCCTTTAAGGAAGGAACTGGTTTAACTAATTATTCAATTTATTATATTATAAAGTAATCTTAGAAAATGTCAACCTTCGGATGCAAGGAGTTAAACAAGATTCCTAATTTTTATAAAATGCCGAGGAGGGGATTTGAACCCCTACGGCGTTTCCGCCACTAAGTCCTGAGCCTAGCGCGTCTGCCAATTCCGCCACCTCGGCTTTCTTAACTATAAAAAGAATAAAAACCCTGTCAATAGTTTAATTTGAGAGTGCGACCCTTAATATATTGTTGACAAAAAAAGAAATTCTTCCTATCATCTTATGATATGAAAAGTTTAGCCCCTATCGCCGGTGAACGCATCTGGGCAGAAATCGATATCAATTGCCTAAGGGAAAATATCCGACTAATCAAAAAAATTACCAAAGGGAAAAAAATTCTTCTGGCGGTAAAGGCGGATGCTTATGGTCACGGGGCAAAGGAGATCGCCCCTTATCTGGAAGGGGAGGTTGACTGTTTTGGTGTCGCCAGTGTTGAGGAAGGGATTGCCCTAAGGGAGAATGGCACAAATAGAACCGATGTTTTAATTTTAAGCCCTGTCCCTTATCCGGAAATTCCTTATCTCTTAGAATATAATCTCATCCCCACCGTGACCGAAGAGAACTTTTTGCCTCTCTTAACCAGAGTGGCGAAAAAAAGAAATAAAATAGTTCCGGTTTATTTAGAAATTGATACCGGAATGGGGCGAACTGGTATTTTACCCGAAACCGCAAAAAAAATTATACCGGAGATTTTGAGGAATCCTTATATGAAACTGGTGGGTATCTTTAGCCATTTTCCTGCCGCGGATTGTGATTTCTCTTTTACCAAAGAGCAGATTACTCAGTTTAAGGATTTTATCAAGAAACTCCCTAAGGGTAAATATCTTCTCTCTTTAGCAAACTCCGCCGGTCTAATAAATTTTCCCGTTTCTCATCTGCAGATGGTAAGGCCCGGGCTTTTAGCCTACGGCATCATTCCGGAGATCATCGCCGGCAAGGAAAAATTATCGCCAATTCTCTCTAAGGTAAAACCAGTGCTTGCCCTCTATTCCCGGGTTGTCAACTTAAGGCACCTACCAAAAGGGGCAAGTATCAGTTATGGTCGGCGGTTCATCCTGCCAAAAGCATCTCTAATCGCGGTCATCTCCGCTGGCTACGGTGACGGCATCCCCTATTCGCTTACGAACCGGGGTGAGGTTTTAATTAAAGGGAAAAGGGTAAAGATGGTTGGTGCGGTCTGTATGGATTTGTTTATGATTGATGTCTCAGAGGTTGAAGGAGTGAAGATTGGCGACCGGGTGACAATTATTGGTGAGAATGGGGAAGAAAGGATTAAAGTTACTGATGTTGCCTTCTGGGCGAATACTATCCCTTATGAAATAACCTGCCGGATTAGCCCCCGGGTGCGCCGGGTATTTAAGGAAGGGGAGAAAATCTTAAAGGTAAGATGATTTTAATTTATGAAGTTAAAGGAATTACATCTTTTAGGTTTTAAGTCATTTCCTGATAAGACAGTAATAAAATTCTCAGAAGGGATAACCGCCATCTTAGGACCAAATGGCTGTGGCAAGACCAATATCCTTGATGCCTTGCGCTGGGTCTTAGGGGAACAGAATCTATCCCTGATCCGCTGCGGAAAAAATGAGGAACTAATCTTCGCCGGCACAAAAAACCGACCACCCTTAAACTTTTGTGAGGTGAAATTAATTTTAGAAAATGACGAACCGGATTCACCGTACGGGAGTGAGATTGAAATAAAAAGGCGCTATTTCCGGACCGGCGAGATGGAATATTTTCTAAATCGCAACCCCTGCCGGTTAAAGGATATTGAAGAATTATTTTTCCGGACCGGCTCCAAGGCTTATTCCCTCTTTTCCCTTTCCGACATCCGGAGAATCATTCACGGTGAGGTGCGAAGATTTTTTGATGAGGCGGCAAACTTAAAAAAATACCAAGAGAATAAAAAAGAGGTCTTCCAGAAATTAGATTTGACCGAGAGAGACCTCCAGCGGATAGAGGATATATTAAGAGAAAGAAAAAGGATTGTTTTAAGTTTAAGAAGACAGAAACGGCGCTGGGAAATTTACTCCGCTCTCCGGCAGGAAGAGAATCTGCTCCGTCTTTCTGAAGTTATCACCCGAAAGAAGATAAAAGAGGAGCGGTTAGCGGTGATTAGTAAGGAAGTAAAGGAGATTACCCATTGGGAAGAGTCCCACCAAAATGAAATTGAAAAGAAATCTAATGAGTGGCGAGAAACAAAAGAAAGGATTAAAGCCGAAGAAGAGAAGCGGGAAGTTTACCAAAAAGAGATTTCTAACTTAAAAGAAGAACTCTCTTCCCTTTCCCAGGAACTAATTAAATGGGAAAGTAGACTCTCCTTCCTTAAAGAATCCCAAAAGAGATTGGTCGCGGAGAAAGAAAGGTTAGTGCCCGTCTCTCAGGTGGAATTGGAGAAAAAGAGAGAAGAACTTCGCCAACTCACCTTAGAAGAAGAGACTTTAGAGAAAGAGATGGAAGGTTTGCGGGAAGAGGTGAGGGTAATTGAAGGGGAGATTTTACAAAAAGAGGCGGAAAAAGAGAAAAGGGAAAGGATAAGGGCAAAGATTTTTGATGAAATTATTAAAGTAAGCACGGAACTTTCTGAAAAACGGTCAAAACTTTTAGTATGGAATGAGAAGATTTCCGGATTAGAAGACATTGTCGCTGGCGATAACCTTTTAGGAAAAGTAGCGGAATTTTTTGTTTGTCCCGCGGAATACGAAAAGGCGGTAGTATCCGCCCTTTTCCCCTATCATTCCTTTTATCTTTTAAAGGATTGGGCGATTAAACCAAAGGCAATAGAAAAAGAGATTGGGTTTATTGTTAATGGTGGGCAAAAGAAATCAGTACCCGGGGCTTCGCCTCCCGCGGTGCGAGGTCTCGCCAAAGACGGACGAGGCGAGAAAGAAACTCCTCCCTTTCCCCTTACCTCTCTTTCTGATGTCTGTCAGATAAAGGATGGCTGTCCGGAGTTAATCGTCTCCCTTCTGCAAAAGACCTTTATCTGCCACGATTACGAATCAGCAAAAGATCTATTTTCTCGCTTCCCCAATTATTCCTTCGTCACGAAGGATGGCATCTGTCTTAGACCAGAAGGAGTAATTATTCTAACTGGTTCGGATAAGACAACCGAACTTGGAGTTACCCAAATTCGGACAGAAATTGAAGAGAAGGAGAAGGAAAAGGCGAACTTGGAAAATGAGAAAAAGGAGAAGGAAGAGGAGATACAAAAATTAGAAAAAGAGATTAGTGGTTTGAAGGAAAGAAGTAGGGAAAAACTGAGGAGATCTTCCGAACTTCTCCTGTCATTAGGAAGAATTCGGGAGAAGAAAAAGGTCTTTGAGACCGAATGCCAGTTTATTAATGAAGAAAGGACAAGGGCAGTATTAAAAGAAGAAGATATAATAAAGGAGATGGAAGAGGTCCAGCGGGAAATAGAGGAATTGACCGAATATTACAATCAAGGAAAAAAGCGACTGGCAGAGATAAAGGAAAAGATTAGCACAAAAGAAAAGGAGAAAGGAGAAATTGATTTGGCAACACTTAAAACCCAACAGGAGACAATTGAAGAAGAAATCGCCCGCAGACGTGAGGAGAGAGAAAAATTGGCCAAGGAAAGAGAAGAAAAGGTATTGGAAGAGTTTGGGCTGAAAAAAGAGATTGAAGAACTAAAAAGAACGATAGAAAGAATGTCTCAAGAGATTGGGAGAGAGATAAGAGAAGAGGAGATAGTGGCATTGGGGGATGTGACGGAAAGATTGCAGGAGATAAACCGAAAAATTTTAAGTGTCGGTCGGGTGAACCCCTTAGCCAAAGAGGAATACGAAAAAGAAAAAGAGGAATTGGATAAACTTTTAAAGGAGCGGGATGATTGCCATAAGGCCGCTGATGACTTAAAAACGATAATTAAAGAGATTGACCAAAAGGTGAAGGAGGATTTCTTAAATACCTTTGGCAAGGTGCGAGAGAACTTCCGGGAGATTTTTGCTCGCTTATTTATTGAGGGGGAGGGGGATTTAGTATTAGAAAAGCCGGAAGACCCAATTGCTTCGGACATCATAATCATTGCCAAACCACAGGGGAAGAACCCAAAAAGGTTGGAACAGTTATCGGATGGCGAGAAAGCCCTCTTATCACTTTCTCTTCTCTTTGCCTTTTATAAAGTTAAACCAGCACCCTTCTCTTTTATGGATGAGGTTGATGCTCCTTTGGATGATGCCAATGTGGAACGGTTTGTTAGTTTTTTGCGAGAGATGAGCAATAATACCCAAGTGGTTATCATAACCCATAACCGACTTACTTTGGAGAAGGTGGATGTCTTATTGGGAGTGACATCTGAAGAACCGGGTATCTCAAAACTGATTACCATGAAATTAAAAGGAGAATCTCACCAAAAACTCGCCTAATCAGATTATCAACTTACCCGGGCGTTAGCCGACAACTATTCTGATATTCAAGGACAGAATCCAAATAATAAAGGTTTGAGTCTAAAAAATGTTGGAGGAAAAAATAAAATAAAGAGGAGGGCGATATGAAAAGATGGCTTGAACCATGGCGTCCCTTCCGGGAGTTGGAAGAGGATATCCGAGAGACCTTGGATGATTTCTTTGGTCGCGGTAGGCGCTTCCCTCGTCTAGTTGGGGAATTTGAGCCAGCGGTTGAGATTTATGAGAAGGGCGATGATTTGATTCTGAAAGCGGATATTCCTGGTGTGGAAAAGGAAGACCTCTCGGTTTCAATCGGTGAGGATACGGTGACGATTAAAGGGGAAGTGAAAAGGGATGAAGAGATAAAGGAGAAGGATTATTACCGAAGGGAGCGAACATACGGTTCTTTTTCCCGAACCCTGCCTCTGCCGGTTGAGGTTGATGCCCAGAAGGCGAAGGCAACTTACAAAAATGGCGTTCTCACTTTAACCTTACCGAAGAAGAAACCGGAAAAAGAGATAAGGACCGAAATAAAAATTGAGTAAATCAACTTCCGGAAGGTAAGATAGCGCCGGAGAAGCCCGGCGCTATCTATTTTTTAATCAGTTGACATCATCCCCTTTCCCCTTATAATTCAGATTATGAAAAAAACTATTGCCATTTTTTTATGGTTAATGCTCTTTTTTGCCTGTAAGAAGAATCAGGCACCAAAGGATTTTGTTATCCAGTGTCCACCCTTTGGTTATAAAGATTCTCTGGTGGTCTTTAAAGTGAAAGCGGTTGACCCAGAAGGAGATGAGATTTCTTATAAGTTTGATTGGGGGGATGGCAATCAGGGTGATTGGTCGCCATTTTTACCCTCTGACTCATTTTACTCTGAATCCCATCGGTTTTCGGAGACCTTAAAATTTTATGTTCGCGTAAAAGGGAAGGATAAGAAAGGGAAGGAATCTGACTGGCAGACAAAGGAGTTTTCGGTAATTACCCACACCCCGGGTAAAATTCTCTGGCGTTTCTTTTGTGATGAAGAAGGGGATTTTATCGCTTCTTGTGCTATTGATACCGTTGATGGTACAATCTATTGTGGTTGTGATGCCGGGCATCTCCATGCCCTAAAACCAGATGGGAAGGAACGATGGTGTTTTTCGGTTAACGAGGCAATTTCTTCTTCCCCCTTAATCAACGATAGTCGGAATATAATATTTGCGACCGAGGAAGGTGGGGTCTATTGTCTATCACCAGGGGGCACTCTTTTGTGGTCTCTTTTCTTAGGAGAAGAAGTCTTATCTTCTCCGGCTTTGGGCTCGGACGGTAGTATTTACCTCTCTACTCCGGATAGTATATTTTTAATCAGTTCTTCGGGGCAAGTCCTTGCTTCCCGAGGAAGGGATGGTGGCGAAGGAATTTCTTCGCCGAGTATTGACTTAAACGGAACAGTTTTTACTGGTGGTTTAGATTTTTTCTCTGCCTATCCACCGGATTTAGGTCCAGCGAAATGGGAGATTCTTTTACCGGATGAAGTAAGGTCTTCGCCGGCGATTGACAATTTAGGAAATGTCTATTTCGGCTGTGATAATGGGGCAATCTATAAGGATTCGACAGTAATTCGCTACCTCTATGGCCCAGTTTCCGCTTCCCCGGTGGTTTTGGAGAATCTCGTGATTGCGGCTGACGAAGAAGGCTATCTCTGTGGCTTTACCACCGCCGGAGGCGATTCCTGGCCCCGACCTTTTTCGACGGGTGGTATCCCTTCTACTCCTCTCATCTCCACTACTGGTGTTTTGTATGTGGCGGTTGATTACGGAAAGAAACAGGGAGAAGATTCCCTCTTCGCCCTTTCCCTTTCCACGGGCGAGAGGCTCTGGGCAACTCCAGTTAAAGTCGGAAGCGACGGTCTAGTCTCCTCACCTGCGCTCTCTAAGGATGGCATAATTTATTTAGGAGAAGAAGGAGGGATTGTGGCGATTGTTGGCCAAGGGAAACTCGCCTCGGGTAATTGGCCAATGTTTCGGGGAAACGAACGCCACACCGGAAAACAGAGGTGATTTCTTATGTCTTATAAGCCTTTATCATCATTACCCGATTGGGTGGAAATTGAAAAAAGGATTTTAAGATTTTGGGAAGAGAAAGAAATCTTTAAGAAGTTAATAGCAAAAAACAAGGGGAAAAAGAAATTCTCTTTTCTTGATGGCCCAATCACCGCCAATAATCCTATGGGCGTCCATCACGCCTGGGGCAGAACTTATAAGGATTTATTCTTACGCTATAAGGCGATGAAGGGTTTTGACCAGAGGTACCAAAATGGTTTTGACTGCCAGGGACTCTGGGTGGAAGTGGAAGTTGAAAAAGAACTTGGTTTTAAGTCAAAGAAGGATATTGAGCGATACGGAATTGAAAGGTTCGTGGAGAAGTGTAAGGAAAGGGTGAGAAAGTATTCAGCAATTCAGACTCAGCAGTCAATCAGGTTGGGGCAGTGGATGGATTGGGAAAATTCCTATTATACAATGTCCGATGAGAATAATTATACCATCTGGTTTTTCTTAAAGAAATGCTATGAGAAAGGTTGGATTTATAAAGGGGAGGATGTTGTCCCTTGGTGTCCGAGGTGCGGTACCGCTATCTCCCAGCACGAAATTGTTACTGAAGGTTATCGGGAATTGGTGCATAATAGCCTCTATCTATCCTTTCCCTTAAAGGATGAGAAGGATTCCTTTCTTTTAGTCTGGACCACCACCCCCTGGACTTTAACCGCCAATGTTAGTTGTGCGGTCCACCCGGAACTGATTTATGCTAAGGTGCAGTTAGAGGGTAAGTTTTATTATCTCTTAACCGAAAGGCTTTCCGCCCTTAATATCCCAGAGTCAGCCATCCTGAA
>JBDRVU010000045.1:0-7513 GCA_039802085.1 Caldifarciminota bacterium | reverse complement strand
TTCTCTAAATTTCTTACAAAATCAGGAGTGGAAAAAGGAAATTCAATAATATAAATGAGTTTGCCATCAACAAAACCACTTACTAACATATTCAAATCTTTCTCCCTTTTATCCTTCTCTAACCGTCCCGGAGTATAGTCAGTAAAATTACCCCCACCGTTCAATTTTGCGGGAGGTGTTTTCCTTTCACCTCTCTCATATCTTTCAAACTCTTCACTATTCACATTTTTCGGTTTCGCCTCACATCTTATTGTCCTCCCGGGAACAAATGTATCTTGTTTGAAACCATTATAACCAATTTTTCCCTCTTTATGTTGATAACCAGCTAAAGTCACGGTTATGAATTCTCGTATTGTTGAGGAGTTTTTATCATTGATATACATCGTTAATAAATCAACCAGGATAGCAATAAGGGTATCCTTTGATTTCCCAATTAGGTAACTGCTCAATTGCTTGTGAGTCCCAGTTGTATACATCTTTATCACTTGTGCCAATTCTTGGTTCATATCTTTTTTATAACATCATCAAAGGTATAAAATCCCCTTGGTTGATTGATGATAAATCTTATCCCGGCTAAAACCCCTCGGACAAATGCCTTCCGGGATAGAGCAGAATGGGTAATCTCTAAGACCTCCCCGGGACCAAAAAAGATAACCCTATGTTCACCAACGATTTCCCCCGCCCGCAAAGAAAAGACCTCCACCTTCTTCCCTCTCTTCTCTTCAATTTCTGTGACCAATCTCTTTGCTGTCCCACTCGGAGCATCCTTTTTCATCCTATGGTGGGTTTCAATAATTTTTATCTCGTAATCTTCTGGTAAAAAACGGGCAATTTCCCCGCCTGACCTTATGAGCAGATTGGCGCCAAAGGAAAAATTTGGAGAATAGAGGAAAGGGATATGCCTCCCCATCTCCTTCAAATCCTTAAATTCCTCTTCCCTGAAACCTGTCACCCCACAGAGGTAAGGCTTACCACCTTGAATTAACATCTCCCTATTACTTAAAACCGCCTCCCGCTCGGAAAAATCAACCACCACATCCCCTTCCCTTATTACCTTTTCTAATTTATCAACGATAAGATTCTTACCGAAAGGAGAACCAACTGCGGGATGACCTTCTTTCTCAACACCATAAATCACTGCCATATCATTCGTTTCTTTAATCTCCTGAGCCACAACATTCCCCATTCTCCCTCCGGCACCGATAATTATTATCCCAATCATCTTAGAAGCCCGTAATTCTTTAGCTCCTTTTTTATTAAATTAAAATTCTCCTCGCTCGGCGGATAGAGAGGGGGACGCAAATCCCCACTCGGCATCTTTAGAAGATTCATTGCGGTCTTGATTGGTATTGGGTTGGTCTCAATGAATAAAACTTTCATCAAAGGGAATAACTTTCGGTGTAATTCTCGGGCTTTTTTTACATTCCCGGTGAGATAACTTTTGACCAAATCCGCCATCGCCTTCGGTAAGATATTTGATATTACCGAAATTACCCCCTGACCTCCGACGGAAAGGATGGGTAAGGTTAAGGCATCATCACCGGAAAGAACACTAATCCTCCCCTCACACCTCACCACTATCTCTGAAACCTGGTCCAAATTACCTGATGCCTCTTTAATTCCAATGATATTATTAAAACCCTTTACCAACCTCTCAACCGTCTTCGGTAAGATATTCACCCCGGTTCTTCCCGGGATGTTATAGATAATAATTGGTAAATCAACGCTTTGGGCGATTTCCGCAAAATGGCGATAAAGTCCTTCTTGAGTTGGCTTATTATAATAAGGACAAACAACTAAACAACTGTCGCAACCAAGTTCCTTTGCCCTCTTGGTCAATTTAATCGTCTTCTTGGTATCATTGGTTCCGGTTCCGGCAATCACCGGAATTTTACCCTGGGCACTCTCCACTGTGGTCTTTACTACCATTTCCCATTCCTCAAGAGAAATGGTTGGTGACTCACCGGTTGTGCCGCAAGGAACTAAACCAGAAGTATCATTAACCAGTTGAAACTCAATATTTCTCTTCAATCCCTCCTCATCAACCCTTCCCTCTCGAAAAGGAGTGATTAAGGCGGTGAAAGAACCTTTGAGAGAAGAGATTTTAATCACGAGATAAGAAGTGCGTCAATCTCTTGTCCTTCCAATATCTCTTTTTCTAAAAGCGCCTTGGCGATTTTGTGCAATTTCTCAATATTTTCCCGCACAATCTTCTTCGCCTTCTCATAAGCCTCTTCCACAAATCTTATAATCTCCTGGTCGATCAACCGGGCGGTCTCTTCAGAGATATTCCGATGGAGTCCCATCTCCTTGCCCAAAAAGACCTCCTCTTCTGCCTTTCCCAGGGTTAACGGTCCAACCTTTTCTGACATACCCCATTCTGTAACCATCATCCTTGCCAATTGAGTTGCCCGGTCAATATCATCGCGCGCCCCGGTTGAGACATCAGAAAAAACCGCCTCCTCTGCTACCCTCCCACCCAACATCACTGCTAATTGATTAAGGCAATAAGTCTTGGGATAAATTCTTCGGTCATCAATTGGTAATTGCTGGGTTGTCCCTAATGCTCTTCCTCGGGGGATAATTGTTACCTTATGGATTGGGTCAGTCCCAGGAATCATCTTAGAAACCAAGGCGTGACCTGCCTCATGGTAGGCAATCCATCTCTTCTCTTCCTCGGAGATTAAAAGACTCCTTCTTTCCACTCCCATCAAAACCTTATCCTTGGCATCTTCCAAATCTTCCATCGTGACCACATCGTGGTTCCGGCGAGCGGCTAAAAGTGCCGCCTCATTCACCATATTGGCTAAGTCCGCCCCGGAAAATCCGGGTGTGCCCCGGGCTAATACTTTAAGGTCAACCTCATTCGCCAAAGGAATCTTTCGGGTATGGACCTTTAATATTTCTTCTCGCCCTTTCACATCCGGTCGGTCAACGACAATCTGTCGGTCAAATCTTCCGGGTCTTAAAAGGGCTGGGTCTAAGATATCCGGCCGATTGGTTGCCGCCATAATTATTACACCCTCTGATGTATCAAACCCATCCATCTCCACCAAAAGTTGATTTAAGGTCTGCTCCCTTTCGTCATGCCCACCACCCAAACCCGCTCCTCGCTGTCTCCCAACGGCGTCAATCTCATCAATGAATATGATACAGGGGGCATTTTTTCTACCCTGTTCAAACAAATCCCGAACCCGAGCTGCTCCCACCCCAACGAACATCTCAACAAAATTAGAGCCAGATATAGAAATGAAAGGAACCCCGGCTTCACCCGCCACTGCCCTTGCTAATAAGGTCTTACCAGTGCCGGTTGGTCCGACCAAAAGGACCCCCTTGGGAATTCTTCCGCCTAACTTTTGAAACTTTTGGGGCGCCTTTAAGAACTCAATCACTTCCTTTAATTCCTCTTTTGCTTCATCAACACCCGCGACATCATCAAATGTTACCCTCGGTTTACTCTCAGCAAGAATCTTCGCCCGACTCCGACCAAAGGTAAACGCCCGGTCCTGACCCGCGGTCAACCGACGAATAAAGAAAAACCACAAACCTAAAAATAAAATCCAGGGTATGGCACCAATAATGAGATTTGACCAAGGAGAAGAAGGTTTAGAAGAGACCAAGACCTTCTTATCTACTAACTTCTGGACTAAACTTGGGTCGGGAAAAGGCAAATAGGTCTTAAATTCGGTAAATTTCTTTGGTGGCCCCACTCCTTCCAATTCCGTTTCTTTCTTTAATTGTCCGGTAATCTCTTTTTCCATTATTACCACCGAGAGGACATTTCCCTTCTCTACTTCTTTAAGGAAACGGGTATAATCAATTAAAATCCGCTCCTTTCGCCTTGTGCTAAAGAAATTCCAGAGAATCCAGATCGATGTGAGAATCATTAGCCAGATAAAGAGAGAAGAGACTATATTTTTCTTATTGGGTTCTCTTTCCATCTTTTTATTTTAACCTCCAATATCATTTCTGTCTTTTCCGTAATCTTCGCCCGGTTTGCCCTTCTCAAACCTAAGACCCATAAAACTCCTTTTTGGTCAAAGAGAATTGGTATCTCATTCTTTATTCGCTTCGGAATTTTATAATCAACGAATAAATCCTGCAACTTTTTCTTTCCCTCTTCGTAGAGCAAAAAATCTCCCGGTTGCCAGAAACGGATATAGAGAGGGGGCAAAACTTCATCCCAATCAAAGTATTCTACCATCGGGCGATATGGTAACTCCCTTATTTCCCTTTTCTCCTTTTTAACCTCCAATTCCAAGCCCATGCCCTCAATTCTATTTAATCCCCCGACCTCTAATACCTTATAAAAGGGGCTTTTTTTTGGCAGTTTTCCAATAAAGACACCGTCCCGTTCCCTTAACGCCCAAATGCCATTCTTCAAAACGACCTCTTTCCCCGAAGGCTTCTCTATTAACCCGATTACCCTTTCTATATCATCGTAGGGCATCTCCCTAAATAACTCCTTTAAGATTCTTCTTTTTATCGCTAAATTATAAGATAAAAATACCTTCTTGTCAATCAGATAACCATCTCTCACCTTCTTCATCCCCTCTTCCACCATCTTCTCTTTCACAACCATCTTCTGGAAAGCATCTTCTTCCTGTAAGATTTGGGCGGTTTGGCGCATCGTCTCTTCCAGATTGGGATTGACCTCTTTAAGAAATGGTAAAACAATATGACGGATATAATTCCGGGGGTGGGAAAGGGATAAATTTGTTGTATCAAAAACATAAGGAATACTATTTTCCTTTAAGAATCCTTCTATCTCTTCCCTTTTAATATCAATTAAAGGTCTAATAATCTTATCCCTTTTTTCCGGGATGCCGGCAATTCCCGAGAGTCCTTGTCCTTTAATGAGAGCGAGAAGCATCGTTTCGCAATTATCCGTCGCATTATGTCCCAAAGCGACAAAATCTAATTTCTTCTTTCTTCTTACCGCTTCAAAAAACTGATACCGTATAACCCTTCCTGCCTCTTCCAAGGAAATCTTCTTTCTCTTCGCATAACCTTTCACATCGTATCTCTTTATAACCAGGGGCACCTTTAATTTTCGACAAAAATCTCGGCAAAATTTCTCATCCCTTTTTGCATCCTCACCCCTTATTAAATGATTTAAGTGAAAGGCAAAAAGTTTTAGATTTAGGTAATCCTTTAACTGCCAAAGGGCAAAAAGGAGAAAAGTAGAATCCTTTCCACCAGAAAATCCAACCAAAATGCTTATCTTTTTCTTTTTGGAAAGAAACTCCCCATTGAGCCTTTGGAGTGCTTCCTTTACTTTATTTATTAAAAGTTCTTTCCTCATTAATCTGGTTCCTCTAAATTTTAATTAAGTATGATAAGGTAATAATCGGAAAAATCAAGGAAATCACTTACCGAATTCAAAAGATGCTTAAAAGGGATTTGGTTGATAGATAAAAATGTCCGAAAGATTTTTTGAAGACAAGCATCATCCCATGACAAAAAATTATCTGATGAGATAACTTTTTAAGAAAGGGTAAAATACTTTAAGTTATTCATTTGTAAGGGCTTAGAGGCATTTTGCTTAAAAGATAGGGGTCAGTTCCCCCTACGGTATCCTATGGGGGTAAAAATTTGCCTTTTCTCCCCTATTTTCTCCAATCTTCTCCCTCCTACCTCCTTCCCCAACTTCTCCTCCCCCAAACTCTCCCAAAAAGTCCCTAATCTCCTCCCGAGTTCCTTTTCCGATAAATAGCTCATTCTCCAACCCAATTATCAGTCCCGTAATGGAAGCAAAAGGGTTGGGAATAAGAATACCCTAAAACCTCGGTGCTTCCCTTTAAGACTTAAAGACCTCTTTTAGCGCTTCTTCAAATATCTCCAAGGCGGTATCTGCCTCTTCCTTAGTGACAATCAAGGGTGGCGAAAATCTTATGGTAGTCGGACCGCAACCCTGTAAAATTAAACCCTTCTCAAAAGATTTATAAACTACCGCATCCCGCCTCTCCGGAATCGGTTTCTTGGAGATAGAATCTTCAATCAATTCAATACCAATCATCAGACCCTTACCCCGGACATCGCCAATCGCCTCAAACCTACTCTGAATCTTTTCCAGTTCTTTTAAGAGATACTTTCCAATCTTTTCCGCATTCTCCATTAAGCCGTATTCTAAAAGGCGAATCGTTGCCATTGCCGCAACACAAGAGACCGGATTGCCACCAAAGGTTGAAGCATGGGCACCCGGTTGCCAGTTCATGATACCCGAACGGGAGACAAAGGCACCAATCGGCATACCGGAGGCGATCCCCTTCGCTAAACAATAAATATCCGCCATCACTCCGTAATGCTCAATGGCAAACATCTTGCCGGTTCTGCCAAAACCAGATTGGACCTCATCCACAACAAAAAGAATCCCATACTTGTCGCAAAGTTCCCGAATCCTCTGGAAATAACCATCCGGTGGGATGATATAACCACCCTCACCCTGAATCGGCTCGGCAAATAAGGCACAGACCTCCTCCGGCTGCACAATCTTTCTAAACACTTCTTCTTCAATATATTTTACGCAATAGAAATCACATCCCGGATATTCCAACTTAAAAAAGCAACGGAAACAGTAGCCATAGGGGATATGAAAGACCCCAGGGATTAAAGGGCCAAAACCCTTCTTATGGACAACTTTACTGGCGGTTAGAGATAAGGCGCCCATCGTCCGACCGTGAAAAGAGCCAAAAAAGGAAAGGGCATAAGGTCTTTTGGTATGAAAACGGGCTAACTTAAAGGCACCCTCCACCGCCTCTGCCCCAGAATTACAAAAGAATACCTTCTTATTCTTCCCCCCCGGGGTAATTTCCGCTAACTTCTCGGCTAAATCAACCTGTTGGGGGTAATAGTAGTCGGTCCCGGAGATATGGATAAGTTTACCGACTTGTTTTCTAATCGCTTCTACCACCTCAGGATGGCAATGTCCGGTTGCACAGACGGCAATGCCGGCATTGAAATCTAAGAACTTATTACCATCCACATCCCATACCCAGCAACCTTCCCCCTGCTCAATCACCGCGGGATAAGAGCGGGTATAAGAAGGGGAGATATATTTCTTATCTTTCTTTAATATCTTCTGTGCCTTAATACCAGGCAACTTCGTTACTATCTTTGGTTGCGCCATTTTTCCTCCAAAAATTAAATTTGGGTAAATACTTAAAAAAACATTATAACTCAAAAAAAGAAAATGTCAATCTCAAAATCTTTTTTTAACAGGGATATTGACAGAAAGATTTTTTATTCTATACTTAAATTAGATGATTAAGTTTCTCTCTAACCTTTGGCGTTCTTTATTTGCTTCTTCTTCATCTCTCCCAAAAGACTTTTATTTTTCACCCCAACCCTTAGGACCAAAATTTGAATGGCTTTCTTCGGATAAGATTCATATCTTAGATGGTTTTTTCCAAGATAAAATATTCCGAGTCATCTCGGAAATCAAACCCAAAGAAGCCCATTTCTTCTTAGAACTGGAAGATAAAATCGTCGGTAAGGTAGATTTGGAGAGAAA
>JBDRVU010000044.1:0-7604 GCA_039802085.1 Caldifarciminota bacterium | reverse complement strand
AAGTTAACTTCTTCACCCTTTCCGAAATGATATTAGAAAGCCGGAGTTCTTTTTTTAAGGAATCAAAAATTAGTTTCGCGCCCAAGGCATCATGCCCATAAAAATGGACTTCCCCTTCCCCTTCCTGCCGAGTAAGGGGTTTTGCCAGGTCATGGAAAAGGGCAGATAATTTAAGAATGGGAAAAATCTCTTGATTGGTTAGGTATTCTTCCCATTCTGGAAACTGCCGGAAAAATTTCCCAATCGGGTCTTTATTATCACCTAAAATTGCTTCCAATTTTTTATAGGTAAGTAGAGAATGGCGAAAGGTCTCTTTATCCTGAAAAAAGAAAGAAAGAGAAGGAAAAATTTGAGGCAAGATACCAAGGAAAAGGAGTTTTTTAATATAAGGGTACGCATTATTCGCTCCCAAAATCCTTAAAACCTCATAAGCGATTCTCTCTTTGGCAATACCCGTTAGAAAAATCTCTTTTCCTAAAAACCAAAGATTTTTATCAATCCGAAAGTTTAATTCCAGAGCAAAGCGCACCGCCCGCAGAACCCTTAAAGGGTCTCTTCTTAGAGCATCATCACTCACCACACGAATTATTTTCTTCTTGATATCGGAGAAGCCGGCAAACGGGTCAAGGACTTTTGCCTTCTCTAAATTATTTAAGGGACCAAAGGCAATAGCATTAATGGTAAAATCCCGGTCTTTTAAGTCAGTAAGTATCTCCCCACCCACCATCCCTTTGAAGTCAAAAGTGAAGACCTGGCCATCAATTCCCTTCTTCACCACTCTCGCCTCATCTTCTTCTTCGGAAAGAAGAACGAATTTCCCCCGAATGCGCTTGGCAAAATGGGAGGCAATTTCTATCCCTTTTCCGGCTACCGCCAAGTCAAAATCAAAGGGATTCCTTTTCCGGATAATATCCCGGATTGCCCCACCAACCAAATAATACCCTCTATCTTCTAATAAATCTTTAACCGCTTCTAAGGTTCTTTTTAAGAAAGGCGCTTTTAAGTAATCTTTGATTTCTTTACCAATCTTTTCTAAATAATTAATCTTTTCTCCCTTAGGCAACTTTTTCTTCAAGAAAAAATGATTCCTTTTGACAAGAAATGGCTACCACTTTAGGCTTACTGGGCGGTTTTCTTTCTTCTATCCCTTTTGGTTTCGGTAAGGGAATTAGCAACCAGAAGGTTAATACCCTTCTTGCTAGACCAGAACCTTCAATTGCTGGTCTCGTCTTAGGCCAAAAGAGAACCAAAAGTTGCAAGAGAAAACCGCAAAGGAGGAAAGTGATAATAAATCCCGAGAGAGCACCCAAAAGGGAATCAAGCCAACCCAAAAAGATGGTATGAAGAAGTTTGCTCAGAACCTTTCCCAAGATCACCACCAAACAGGCAACAAGCATTGTGACAATGACGAAGATAATAATCTTCACGGCCACCTTCCCTCCGAAATAAGGACTGAGTAAAGGGTAAATTCTTTTACCGCAGAGAATTCCCAAGATGATTCCCAAAGGAAAAGCGATAATTTTTAAGAAGCCCATCTTTAAACCGAGAAAAAAACCTAAGGCAAAAAGGATAATGAGAATTATGTCAATCATTATTAAATTATAGGAAAATATCCTCCTCCGTCAACTTGATTTTTTATCCCTTCGTGATATTCTATTTCGAGTAAATCTTATGATAAGGATCGGTATAACAGGAAATATTGGAGCCGGAAAATCAACGGTGGCTAAAATTTTGCAAACCTTTGGGGCAAAATACATTGATGCCGATAAGATTGGGCACAAGATTCTTTCCCAAGAAGCAGTGAAGAGAAAATTGGTCAAAACCTTTGGTAAAAATATTCTAAATAAGAAAGGTAAGATTGTAAGAAAAAAATTGGCAGCGGTTGCCTTTCAATCAAAAGAGAAAGAGAAAAAATTAAATGCCATTACTCATCCCCCAATCATTAAAGAGATTTGCCGCAGGACGAAAGGAAAAGGGATTGCCCTAATTGAAGCCACTCTCCTTTTTGAGTCAGACTTGAAAAATAAGGTTGATTATACCATTTGGGTCAGTGCCCCCCGGAGGTTAAAAATAGAAAGAGCCAAAAAGAGATATAAAGACGCCCAAGAGAGGTTATCTTGGCAGATGCCGGAAGATGAGGGAAAAAAGTTGGCGGATTTCGTAATTAAAAATAATGGGGAACTCAAACAATTAAAAGAGCAGTGCCGGAAGGTATGGCAAACGGTTAAAACCTTAACCAATTGAAATCTCTTCTTCCGGATATTCAAAATGCCGCCTCTTCTCTTTAATCACCAATCTTAAAATATTTATCACGCCAACCCTTCCACAGAACATTACCAGGACGATTATAAATTTTGCCCAAAGAGAGAAATCATAAGAAGCGGAGACATCCCCTCTCACCTTGGAACCGATAGAAAGTCCCACTGTGCCGAAGGCGGAAAAGATTTCAAAAATAATTCGAACAAAATCTTTCCCCTGCTCTAATAGAGTAATCAAAAATCCTGAGAAGATAATTAAAAAAAGAGAAAGCATGAAGACCGCTATTCCTTTTTCGGTCACAATTGGTTTTAAGCGATGTTTGAAAACCCTTCCCGGTAGAGAGTTTCTTAAAAAAGCAAAGGGATAAAGCAAACTGACAAAAAAGGTTGTTGTCTTTATGCCACCGCCGGTCCCACCCGGTGAGGCACCAATAAACATTAGAATCATAACTAAAATTAAAGTGGCAGTAGAAAAACTTCCCAAAGAGACCAAGTTGAAACCAGCGGTCCGGGGTGTTACCGCATGAAAGAAGGAAATTAAAATCTTATTGCCCATACTATAACCCCTTAAAGCGGAATTCCCTTCTAAAAAAAAGATGAGAACTGTTCCGAAAAGAATTAAGAAGGAAGTAGTGAAAAGAACAATCTTAGAGTGGAGGGAAAGTTTGAAATTCTCTCTCTTGAAATATGTCCGGTAGATATCGCTCCAGACCAAAAACCCCAATCCGCCACTAATGAAAAGGAGAGCGACAACCAGTGGTAAGAAAAAATTTTGGCTGAAAGAAGCGAGATTATAGGAGAAAGAAGAGAAGCCGGCATTACAGAAAGCGGAGACCGAATGGAAAATTGAATGGAAAATCGCCGAGAGCAGTGGAAACCGGGGATAGAGGTAAAAAAAGAGTAAAACTGCTCCGATCCCTTCAAATAATAAGACAACTTTAGCGATGTCAAAGAGAAAGTGGCGAAAGTTCTTAAAGGTCAAAATGCCGGTGGACTCCCGAATCAAAAACTTATCCCGAATACTTGCTTTTCTTCCAAAGAAGAGAATTAAGATGGTGGTGATGGTCATATAACCGAGCCCCCCAATTTGGATTAAGAGAAGAATCACAATTTTACCAAATGGGGTGAAGTCGTATTGGGTATTCTTAACAATAAGCCCTGTGACACAAACCGCGGAGGTAGCGGTATAGAGGGCATCAATCAAAGATATTCCGCCGGTGGTAGCAAAAGGAAGGGAAAGGAGGGCAGTGCCAATTACGATAATAATTAAAAAACTTAAAACCAGCACTCGCACCGGGTTGACCGCAGTAAAATAACGCATATTACTTCTTAACTAACCAGAATAAGAACAAACCAAACTCCAACCGCTCCAACTTAAACCGGGCGTCTTTTAAATCCTTCCCCAAGATAACCACTCCGTGTTTTTTCAAGATGAAAATATCACATCTTAAATTTTTACCTACTGCCTCCGCCACCGCCTCCGCCAGTTCCTCACTTCCCGGCTTGAAATAAGGGATAAATCTTATCTCTCCCAAATGAGTTTCTGCAGGCGCATCAAAACTTAAAATTTTTCCCTCCCCCAAGGAGAGAAGAGTAGCAAAAGGTGGATGGGCATGGATTACCGCTGAAATATCTTTTCTTTTCTTATAGACCGCCAGATGCATCCGCCACTCTGAGGAAGGCTCACCCGAAATGGTCTTTCCGCTAAGGGAAATTTCACTTATCTCTTGGACCGAAATTTCTCCCTTGCACTTTCCTTTTGGTGTGATAAAAATCTTTTCTCGCAAGCGGGTGGAGATATTGCCATCGGTGGCAACAAGAAACCCTCTTTCGTAAAGGAAC
Organism: Caldifarciminota bacterium; assembly: GCA_039802085.1. Lineage (GTDB taxonomy): Bacteria > Hydrothermota > Tepidihabitantia > Tepidihabitantales > JBDRVQ01 > JBDRVQ01. The sequence goes on along the minus strand of JBDRVU010000044.1, from coordinate 3,504 downwards.
TTACCCAAAAGGACAATCTCCCTCTTTAATTTTTCCTCTCCGGTCATTTACTCAATTGCGGAAAATCCCGTATAAGACTGGAGGGGTTGAGGGATAAGAACCTTTCCCTCTTTTGTTTGATAATTCTCAATAAGCGCGATAAAGAGACGGGGAAAGGCAAGCCCACTCCCATTAAGGATATGAACATATTCCAATCGCCCATCGCGCCGGCGGAGGCGCGTCTTAGTTCTTTTTGCCTGAAAATTGATGCAGTTAGAGAGAGAGGAGACCTCAAGCCAATCCCTCATTCCACTCGCCCAGACTTCAATATCATAGGTCTTTGCCGACTGGAAAGCCATATCCCAAGCGGCAAGAAGTTTTATCCGATATGGTAGACCTAACTCCTGTAAGATATCTTCCGCATCCTTAACCATCTTCTCTAACTCCTCTCCCGAATCCTCGGGTTTTGTAAACTTCACCAACTCCACCTTATCAAATTGGTGAACCCGAATAATCCCCCTTACATCCTTGCCATAACTCCCTGCCTCCTGCCGGAAGCAAGCGGTATAGGCGCAATAGTATTTGGGTAATTCCTCTTCCCTTAAAACTTCTTCTCGGTGTAAATTAACGAGGGGGACTTCCGCGGTTGGTATAAGATAGAAAGGCTCGCCTTCTATCTTATACATATCCCCTGCCAATTTAGGCAAATCGCCTGCCGCAAAAAAACACTCTTCTTTATTCAAATAAGGTGGGGAGATTTCAAGATAGTTATGTTTCTCAATATGGTAGTTAAGGCAGAAATTGATTAATGCCCTTTCCAAAATTGCCCCCTTCCCTTGGAAGAGAATGAAACGAGACCCAGCTATTTTTGCCGAACGCTTCAGGTCTAAGATTTTTAACTTCTCCCCAATTTCGTAATGAGGGAGGGGCTGGAAATCAAATTCTGGTTTCTTCCCCCATTCCTTAACAATCTTTTCCTCATCCCCAACCTCTGGTAGGATTAAATTCGGACAGAGGGCAATAAGTCCTTCAATCTCCTTTTCTAAAAAAGCCAACTCTTCTTCTAACCTCTTAATCTCCTCGGAGATTTCTTTTGCCTTTTCCCTCTCTCTTATTACCTCTTCTCCCCGGCTTACTTTCTTCCCAATCTCCTCAGAAAGAAGATTCAAATCCCGCCTCTTTTCATCCCTTTCCTGAACAATTTTCCTCCGTTTTTCATTTAGGGCAAGGATTTCATCAATATCAACATTCTCCCGGCGGCGCCGGATAATCTCCTTTGCCAAATCCGGGTCTCCCTGAATAAATTTCAAATCCATAGTCAATTATAACCTCTTCCAACTTTTTTTCAAGAGGACGGTTTTCATCAAAAATAATCTTATCCGCCTCAGGCGGATTATTTAATCAAAAATATCTTACTCTGGTCAATAGTTAAAGCCAATGCCAAAATTATCTTTTTACATAAAAAAGGAGAAAGCAGAAATCATTGATGAGTTAGTCCAAATAATAAGGTGATTTATACCAAAGATAGAACCAAACTGATTAGGGAACTATAGCCACAAAAGGGAAGAAAAAAATTATCTGATGAGATAACTTTTTATTAAGGGAAAAAATACTTTAAGTTTTTCTTTTTCAACAACTTAAAGCCATTTGACAAAAAAGATAGGGGTCAGTTCCCTCTACGGCATCCTTAGGGTGTAAAAAGGGATAATTCTTCCCCTAATCTCTTCCCTAATTCCTTCCCTTCTTTCTTTCCTCATTCCTCCCCTACCTTCTTTCCCCATCCCTTCCCTCATTTCTCCTCTCCTTTCTCTAACAATCCCTTCCCTCCCCCCTCCACCCGTCTCTTGCCCAATCCGCATAGGCGTCGCCCCTCCCCTTCTTCCCTCAATCATCTTACGCCAATTTTAAAAAAATTGAGAATAATCAGATAAAATCTCCTTCCGATTTAAAAACATTATAACCAAACGAAGTAGCATCTTTCCCTAGAAGACGAAGAATGAAAATATCCAAATTATCAACAAAATTCATATCCTAGCTATGGTAAGATTTTATTTTGATGAAAGACGGTAAGTGGTTCTCTCCGTTTGATGGGAAATCAGGAAGATTAGACCTTTAATATCGTCCGGCTACTTTGGTTGATAGAAAAAACCACTACACCGCGCGGAAAGGAGAAAAGGAGTAGGGGACGCCTCTCTTTTCGGCTCCCAATTACACTCTCTATTACGCCCTCTCTAACGCTCTCTCTATCACTTTCTCTATCACCTTCTCTATTGCCTTCTATATTACCCCCAATATCACTCTTTATATCGCATTCTCTATCACTTTCTCTATCGCTCGGAATACGACCATCTATATCGCATCCTATATGACCCCCTATATCGCCCCCTGTATCGCCCCCCAAGAAAAACCCATAAGTTATTTTCTTTCAATGTGTTAAAGGTAAAAATCACTCTTAAAAAAGGGAACATAATATAATGCCTTTTGGTCTCTTCAAGGAAACATTAAATGTCCCGTCATTTTAAGTGAGAATTTACATCCTCCGCAAGAAGAGAAACGAATTCTTTGAGGCGACCCCGGAAACGACCCCAAAATCAAAAAAGTCTGATAGTTCTGGAAAATCTGAGAGTTAAAAAAATTTAGCCTAATACAAATTTTTCAAATAATCCCCCAAATAAAAAATTGGAAACAAATTATAAGTTAATTAAAATCAAAGGCTTATGACAAATATCAGTAAAAAATATTTAATTTTCTTATAAACATTGATTTTACATAATTTATAAAACTAAAAATTAGGCGAAAAACTTTTTATTTTTTTTCTATCTTGGACGAAAAATCAGTATATTATATATGATTATGAAAAGGAAAAGAATTTGGAGGAACTTATGGAAAGGATAAATAACCAATACCTTGAAGCCCTTAGCCGGTATTGTCACCTTTTGGTAACCCGCTATTTGAAGTTCTGGAGTAAGAGTTTCGGTTATCCAGTCCAGATTGAAATGCCCAGACGGGGTGCCTTTAATCTCTTAGAATCCGAACCGCTATTTCCCGAACTTGAAATCCAGATTAAGAAGGTGGAACAAAAGATTGCCGAAATCAAAGAAAAGGCAAAAGAAAAGGGTATTATCATCCCCTTAGAAAAAATATGTGCCGAATACCAACTGACCAAAGACGAATGGACAATCTTATCCTTCCTCTTCATCAACCGATTTGGTGATAAACTGATAAAAGGGCTCACATTACTTCAGGTCATTTCGCTTAACGAAAACCCGCTAAATAAAATAGAACTCCTTTCCCAAAGAGGGAAATTAAGGCAAGCCGGTTTAATCAAATTGGTAGGAGACCACCGCTTTGCTAATGAAAGAAATATGTTCTTTGAAGAATCCTTCTCCCTTAATGAAGAGATCTTCTATCAGATTGCTGGGGTGGAAAATTGGCGAGAATTGGAGGATTTAGAAAAAGAGAGACCTAAAGAATCTTTACTCATCATCCGGGAACCCGAGATTTCCTTTAACCATTTGGTTTTAC
>JBDRVU010000043.1:0-7634 GCA_039802085.1 Caldifarciminota bacterium | reverse complement strand
AGTTGAATTTAGAGATGGCGACGACCGAAGAGATGTTAAGGATTGCCTTGCAGGTAAAACCGGATGTGGTCACCTTAGTGCCGGAGCGACCCGAAGAGTTGACAACCGAAGGAGGTTTGGATGTGGTAAAAAATTTCCCTCTGATTAAGAAGCGAATTACCCGGTTGAAAAATGCTGGGATTACTACCAGTATTTTTATTGAGGCAGACCGAGAGCAGATTGAAAAGGCAAAAGAAGCCGGTGCGGATAAAGTAGAATTAAATACCGATGGTTATGCCCGAAGATGGCGAAGATCGGGGAAAGAATTAGAGAGGATTAAGGAAAAGGCGAAGTATTCCTCCGGGATTGGACTTCGGGTTCATGCCGGGCATGGTCTTGATTACTGGAACATAATCCCGATTGCCCAAATCCCAGAGATTGAAGGTTTTTCCATCGGCTTTGCCATAGTTGCCCGGGCGGTATTGGTCGGTTTAAAGGAGGCGGTCTCGGAGATGAAGAGGTTAGTATGCGCTACGGCAAGTTAAAATTAGCGTTAATCGTTATCGTGGTTGTTGCTGCCTTATATTCTTTGTATCCAACGTATCAACTTTATTATGCGGTTCCGAAAAGGGAAAGGTATTTAAAATCTCTCTTAGCCAATGCCGGAACTAAGGATGATAGTTTAAAGTTGGAATCGGAATTGGTTGACCTGGAGGCGGAAAAGATAAAACTTCATAAAAGGGCACTTCACTTAGGATTGGATTTAGTTGGTGGGATGCATCTCGTTTTAGAGATTGATAAGACACAATTAGCAAGGGGAGAAATAAAGGATGCGGCCGACCGCGCCCAAGAGATTATTAAGAACCGGGTTGACCAGTTTGGGGTATTTGAGCCAATCATCCAAAGGATGGGTGAAGATCGAATTTTAGTTCAACTACCGGGTGTTGACCGGGCAAGGGCAAAGAATATTATTGGTCAGACTGCTCTTTTGGAATTTAAATTAGTGGCGGAAGAGAGAACTACCGCTGATATCTTAAAGAGAATTGATGAATATTTCAAAAGATTCTCTCCGGATACCTTGGCCGGAGGATTCCTTAATTACATAATTGATGTGGGAAGGGTTGATTTGGGAGTGGACGAAAGGGATTTGCCCTATGTGAGTGGGCTTTTGAAAGAAGTTGATACGATAATCAATCCTCCTTCCCGAGCGGAAAGAGACCAATATGAATTTCTTTTTGGACCTTTAGAAAACTATGAGGGGAAGAGGATAAGAAGGCTTTACCTCTTAAAAAAGGCGCCAGAATTAACCGGGAAAGGAATTGCCTCGGCCCGCGTTGATGCTTACCATGGTGAAAATATCAATCTGGCAAATACTTGGATTGTTAGTCTGAAGTTGAATCGGGATGCCACCCGAACCTTTGCTTCGGTTACCGGAAGAAATGTTGGGCGGCGTTTAGCGATTGTTTTGGATAATGTGGTTCGTTCCGCTCCCATCATTCAGGAGCGGATTCCTTCCGGAGAAGCGATGATTACCACCGGGGATGTCAATCCGGAGAGGGCACGGGACTTAGCAATTGTCATCCGCTCCGGTTCCTTACCGGCACCGGTTTTAGTGATTGAAGAAAGGTCGGTCGGTCCGGCTTTGGGATTGGATGCGATAAATAAGGGGATAAAATCGGTAATAATTGCTGCGATTTTGGTTATTATCTTTATCGCTTTCTATTACAAACTATCCGGGATGATTGCTGATATTGCCATTATTTTTAATATCATCTTCACCTTAGCTGTCCTTGCTTCTTTAAAAGCGACTTTAACCCTTCCCGGTTTAGCTGCTCTCGCGCTAACTGTTGGTATGGGGGTAGATGCTAATGTTTTGGTCTTTGAAAGGATTCGGGAGGAGTTAAAATTAGGGAAAACAATGCGCGCCGCGGTTGATACTGGTTTCTCCCGAGCGTTGGTGACCATCATTGACGCTAATATCACCACTGTCATTACCGCTCTTGTCCTGTATCTTTTTGGCACGGGACCAATAAAAGGTTTTGCCCTTACTCTAATCTTTGGTCTCTTAATCAATCTTTTTACCGCGGTCTTCTTAACCAAGTTTACCATTGATAGTTTATTGACCAAAATGGAATTAAAAACTTTGCCGATATGATAAAATTAATTCCGGAAACGAATATCGATTTCCTCGGGAGAAGGAAATTTACCTATATCCTCTCCGGTATCCTTCTGCTCATCAGCCTCCTTTCTCTATTTCTCTTCCGGGGGTTAAATTACGGGATTGATTTCTCTGGGGGAACGGTTTTACATCTCGCCTTTCGGGAAGCGATAAAAACTGAGGATTTGCGGGCGATATTAGAGAAGATGGGAGTTAAAAGTGCGATGGTCCAGAAGTATGTCGAGGGGTATGAGTTTATCATTAAGGTTGGTCCCGCGGATTATCAGAGATTGGGTAACTTTTCCTCAGATCTTTTATCAATGTTGAGAACCTATTTTCCGAACACCCAGCCGGAAATCTTAAAGGAAGAGACAGTTGGTCCAAGGATTGGGAAGGAATTACAGCGAAATACGATGATTGCCTTAATTTTGGGCATAATTGGGATTCTGATCTATGTCAGTTTCCGTTTTGACTTCCGGTTTGGCACCGGGGCAATCTTAGCACTAATTCACGATGCGGTCATCTCTACTGGTTTCGTCTCGCTTTTTTCAATCCCAGTAAATATTCCAGTGGTGGCCGCCCTCTTAACAATTATTGGCTATTCAGTAAATGACTCAATTGTTGTTTCCGACCGGGTAAGGGAGAATTTAAAAAAGATGCGAAAAGATAATTTCCTTTTGATCTTGAATCAGAGTATTAACGAAACCCTCTCCCGGACGATTCTTACCGCTTTAACGACAATTTTGGTTACGGTGATTCTTGCTATTTTCGGGGCAGCGGAGATTAGAGATTTTGCCCGGATTATGACCTTTGGGATTATTATTGGTACCTATTCCAGTATCTATATTGTCTGCGCCTTAGTTTTTGACTGGCAGAGAAAATCACCACGAAAATAGTGGGTAAGATTTCGGGCAAATCAATAAAAATTATTCTGGGCACATTTTTTTTCACGGGCTTTTCTCCAATCTTTCCGGCAACGGTCGCTTCTTTTTTCTCTTTAATTTTTCCCTTTTTTCTTCACCCCTTTCCCCTTCTCTATTTATTTTTCACCATTTTTCTCTTTTTCCTCGGAGTTTATATCGCTACCGACTTAGAAAAAATCTGGGGGAAGGATGCCCGACGGATTACCATCGATGAGGTCTTAGGGATATTGGTAACTTTTCTCTTCATTGCTCCGATTAATCCCAAAACCATTCTTTTGGGTTTTCTCCTCTTCCGTTTTTTTGATATTGTAAAATTGCCCTTTATTAAAAATAGTCAAAGGATAAGAGGTGGTTGGGGAGTAATGATTGACGATTTATTGGCAGGGATTTTGTCAAATGTCGCGCTTCAGATTCTCATTCTTTTGGGGATGAGATGATGGGAGAAGACGAAAAACGGATTAAGGCAGGAATAATTGTGATTGGCAACGAGATATTGGAAGGAAGAGTTTTAGATACCAATTCTTTATACATCAGTCGGCGAATTTCAGAAATAGGGATTTCCCCTTTCCGCATCGCAATCGTTGGCGATAAGAAGGAGATGATTGAAGAAGAGATTAAAAACCAATTGGTTACTTGTCAGATTGTTTTTACCTGTGGTGGTTTAGGCGCGACACCGGACGATTTAACCAGAGAAGCGTTGAGTCGGGCATTTCGGAGGCAATTATTGTTAGACGAGGCAACCTTAAAGAAGATTGAGAAGGACTATAAGGGAAAGAATCAACCGGTTCCCGAGGAAGCAACCAAACAAGCTCTTTATCTGCAAGGTTCGCTTCTTTTAGAAAATTCGGTGGGAATTTCTCCGGGGATGATTATTCAGGAAGGGGAAAAGGTGGTAATCGCTCTTCCCGGACCGGTTGAGGAGATGAAGAAGATTTTTGAAACCGGTGTTTTGCCTTTCCTTGAGACAACCTTCCCTACCAAACCAATCCTTTCTGTGTTAATTCGCACCACGGGAATTACGGAAGCGGAAATTATGGAAAGGCTCGCCCATCCGAAGAAGAAGTTTAAGAGTTGCCCAATTCAATATCTACCTTCCCTTTTGGGCGTAGATATTAGGATTAGCACGGAAAAGGATGAAGCCTTACTGGCGGAATGGAAAAAAGAGATTGTTAACCGCCTTGCGCCTTATGTCTATGGTATAGGGAATGTTGCTTTGGAGGATAAAGTTGGGGAACTTTTACGGAAGAGGAAGTTTACGATAGCGGTGGCAGAATCTTGTACTGGTGGTCTTCTCGCAAATCGAATAACAAATACCATTGGTAGTTCCGATTATTTTTTGGGTGGGGTGGTTGCTTATAGTAATGAGATAAAAAAGAAGGCTCTGGGGGTAAAGGAAGAGACCTTGAAAAGATTTGGAGCGGTGAGTGAGAAAACTGCTTCGGAAATGGCAAAGGGGGTAAGAGAAAGATTTAATGCGGGTATTGGAATAGCGATTACTGGTATTGCGGGACCAACCGGTGGGACACCAGAAAAACCGGTTGGTTTGGTTTATATTGGTCTGGCAATGGTGAATAAGGTAATCAGTCGAGAATTTTATTTCTCCGGGGATAGAAGGATGATAAAGGAACAAGCAGCACAAAGTGCTTTAGATTTAATTCGGAGGTGTTTAGAAGGTTATGATTAGGAGTTTTATCGCCATTCCCCTTCCCAAAGAAGTGAGGGAAGAGATTGGTAAGATATTAAAGGAGTATGAGAGTAAAGATTTCTGTCGGTGGGTGGCGCCGGAGAATCTTCATATTACTTTAATTTTTTTGGGAGAGATTTCCGAGAGATTTCTGAGGGAAGTGCAAATTGAAGTGGCAAAAGTTGTCGAACAGAGGAAAGGTTTTTCTATCAAATTGGGCGGTTTTGGGGCTTTCCCTTCGGTAAAAAATCCCCGGGTGCTTTGGATTGGGGTCTCTTCTGGGGGTAAAGAGGTTGAGGAGTTACAAGGGAGTTTAGTAGATAATCTCGCGCGGATTGGTTTTAAGCCAGAGGAGAGGAAGTTTCATCCCCATCTCACTATCGGTCGAGTAAAAGGAATAATGAAAGAGATTGACCTATGGGAAAGGAAATACGAGAGTGAGGCAGTTCCAGTAAATTCCATCGTTTTATTCAAAAGCACCCTGACACCAAATGGACCAATTTATGAGAAGATAGAGGAATATCCCTTTTCCGGAGAGACTGATAAATGAAACTCCAAGGAGCAGTTAAGATATTTGATGAGGCAGGAGAAAGAGTCCTATGTTTTATTTAACGATAATTTCTTTCTTCTTAGGGGAGATGGCACTCTCGCCGGAAAGCGTTTGGGCGCGGGATAATCCCAACGATGGGGGAGGTAAGATTCTTGTGGAATGGAAACTTTCCTCTTTCGATTCTCTCCTTTTGGGTTATGAAGTTTTCCGCCAAGGAGAAGGTGAGAGAAGCGAAATAAAGGTTGGTTTTGTTGGACCGGGAAGGAATTCTTATTTAGATGAGGCAGCAAAAAATGGAATAAATTATCGGTATAAGGTAGTGGCGGTGAGTGATTCTTTCCGAGCGGAATCTCAATTTTCTAATTTTACTCGGAGTTCCGCGCAGTGGTTCAATACGAGCAAGATGAGTGTTGTCATTTTTGCCTTACTACTTGGTGGTCTAATTCTCTTTTGGACAGCAAAGGCAAAGAAGAGAAGAGATTTGTTTGTTCGGCGGATTTCCGGACTTTCTGCAGTGGAGGAAGCGGTGGGCCGAGCAACCGAGATGGGGAAACCGGTCCTCTTTGTTCCTGGTCTAACCGGGATGTCGGATGTGGCAACAATCGCCGCGATGAATATTCTCTCCTGCGTGGCGGAAAAGATTGCCCAATACTCTTCAAAATTGATTGTCCCTAATGTTGACCCGATTGTTTTCACTGTTGCCCGAGAGGTGGTAAAGGAGGCCTATACCGCGGCCGGTCGGCCGGATGCCTTCTTGCCGGATTCAGTATTTTATATTACCGATTCCCAATTTGCCTTCGCCGCGGCAGTTGATGGGATAATGGTGAGGGAAAGACCGGCAACCAATTTCTTTTGCGGTTATTTTTATGCGGAGTCTTTGATTTTAGCAGAAACCGGCGCCTCAACCGGAGCGGTTCAGATTGCCGCGACCGATGCCGTGATGCAGTTACCTTTCTTTATTACCGCCTGTGATTATACCTTAATGGGGGAAGAACTTTACGCTGCCTCGGCTTATCTTTCACGCGAACCTTTACTCCTTGGTGCTTTAAGGGGGCAGGATTATGGAAAGTTAATAATAATGGGCGTTCTCATTTTATTATCGCTTATCTCTCTTTTAACCAAATTTCCGGTATTAAAGGTGTTCTGATGCGAATAAGGATTCCTTTAATAATTGTTTTTATCTTAGGGGTCTTCGGTGCCCTCACTTTTTTAATTCCCCATCCTTTTGTCCAGAATATTGATAGTGAATTCCGGGATTCGGTTTTAAGGATAATCTATGCCTTTTCCTTAGTCTTAGGAGTAGGGAGTATCTTACATCATCACTTGGAGAAGATAAGGAAGAAGAAAGAGCACTGGCCATATAGTTATGTCTTAATTATTAGCCTTTTTGCTACTGCCCTGATTGGGCTCTTCGGAGGGATTGAGGGGAAAGGTCCCTTACCGACCACGATTGGCAGATTTCAATTTGACATCCAGACCATTTATATGAATATCGCAGTTCCCTTGGGGGCGACGATGTTTTCTTTATTGGCTTTCTTTATGGCTTCGGCTTCTTATCGGGCATTTCGGGCAAGAAATTTAGAATCAATGCTTCTTTTAATTGCGGCATTCATTGTGATGCTTGGTTCAATGCCGCCCGTTGCCCGCCTTTTACCCAAATTGCCCTTTATTTCCGAATGGATTTTGACCGTGCCCAATACCGCCGCCAAAAGAGGTATCGGCTTTGGCATCACCTTAGGGGTATTGGCAACTTCCTTAAAGATTATTTTGGGAATTGAAAGGGGTTGGCTGGGAGGAACAAAGTGAGGATTGCGGAAAGACTCCAGAGTATTGACCGCCGGCTAATCTATTTGATTTTGGCTTTGGTGATTATTCTTCCTCTTTTGAGACCTTTCAAACTTTCACCGAAGGCGATGCCACCGGTGGAACGGCTATTCAATTATATTAATAATATTCCAGAAGATAAGGCGTTACTTTTGTCGGTTGATTATAGTCCAGATACCGAACCAGAACTTCATCCAATGACCTATGCTCTATTGCGTCATGTCTTTGCCCGAAGGGTAAAGGTTGGGGTTTTGACCTTAGGGATTTTAGGGTTGGGCTTGGCGGAAGATGCTTTACGGGTCGTGGTTAAGGAGTTTAACGAAAGAGCAAAGAGTAATTCCGATAGTATCATCTATGGCCGGGATTATGTCTTTTTAGGGTGGCAGACTCCACCCTTGGTTGTCCTCTTGGGGATGGGAGAAAGTATCTCTAAGGTATTTCCGGTGGATTACTATGGGAATAGAACCGATACCTTGCCTTTTCTGAAAAAGATTAGAAACTATCGGGATGTTGGGC
>JBDRVU010000042.1:0-7669 GCA_039802085.1 Caldifarciminota bacterium | reverse complement strand
AAGTTTATAACCCTTATTTTCCACCACCTCCACCACCCTTTCTACGATCTCCTTTTTTGTCATCCGGTAGCGGCTAATCTTCGCCCCCGAACGTAAACCGCAATATAGGCAGTCATTTTGGCAATGATTGCTAAACTCAATCACCCCGTGGATGCAGATAAAATCTTTAATATTTACCTTCCTTGTCATATTGCCTTCGGAGAGGAGGGCTTCCTTTTCGTAGCCTTCGGTATTTAAGAGATAAATAATCTCCTCTTTATTTAAAAGCCGGAATTTTGATTCTTGGATTATCCTCGTAAATTTCTCTGAGACCCGCCTCGGGTCGGTGATGAAGGAATAATTTAAGAAATCCAATATCTCCTGGGCATCCTCTTCGCTCACCTTTTTTAAGGCAAGACCCGAAATCGTAAGGAGCCAATCTTTGGGTTTAACTTCTGGCAGCAGGGTGATATCAATAGTAAACTCCTCTTCCCCCCTTTGGACAATTGCCTTTGTCCCCTTTACCTCTTTCACTTGAACTGGAATCGTAAGGCACATAGTACCTATTCCTTTGCTTTCTCTTTTAGGTATTCACAGAGACCCCGGGTTTGGGGATAAATCTCAACACAAATTCGGTAGAGACTATTTTGCTTCCCCTCTTCTTCCGCTGATTGCCACTCCCTGATTACTTCTTTCATCTCTTTGATCTTCTCCTCTAACTCTTTCAACTTATTCCGGTCTTTAGTGTTTAAGTGCTTCTCTTCTGCCAAAAGTGAAAGATATTCTTTCTCTAACTCCTTCAATTTACTTTCGTAGAGAAGGAAGAGTTCTTTCTGTCTGGTCGCCATTTCCATTTCCTTCCTTTTCATCTCAGAAAAGATTTCCCGGTATTTGAAAAAGGCATAACCAGAAAGAAGAAGGAGAATTAAAACTAAACTAATAAAAATTATCCTCATACCAGAATATTACATTAGAAATAAACATTGGTCAAGGTAATTATGCAAGTGTTAACAGTGAACATGACCACTTTAGAGGCCTAACTCTAAGAATACTCCAAAAGGCTTTTCAAAGCAGTGGACTACCAAAAAAATTTGGTAAAATCTTTAATAGACCCAATCCTCAACTGCCCGGACTTGTGTTATCTTTTGTAATCCGGTCAAAAAGACACTTAAGCGCTTTTTAGAGGAAGAAAAAGAGTAAAGCCCATCGCGTGAAAAAATCCTTTTAACAAAACCCCTCCGGCGATAGACTGGAAAACCCTTAAGCGTAATGACCGGATTAAACCAAGAAACTAACCATTCGCAAAACTGGTCGTCGTTATTACAACCCTTAGATTTTAGGAGAAAGAATTATCATCCAGAGTGATTGGGCAGGAATTTTGGGGGAAGGAGGGAGGTGTTCACGATCTCTATAAACAGTACATCATTTGGCGATAATGATAAATCGGAAGAAGATTTTGGCTAAAATGGAAGCGATTTAAGGTTTGAGAAGGCATCGGCTCAAAAGAATAAATTATTAAGAATCAAAGACTTAGAAAAAGGGGAGATTTTTTGTCCCTTTTGAGTGGGTATTTTCGTATTTATTATAGAGGGCTATGAAGAAACTAATTATTAATGATTTTGCCTTTTTGGGTGTTATAGATAATAAGGGTTCACTAAGTGATTGGGTTCTAATCCCAGCCCTTATCACTGAAAATTTGGTTATAAGAGAGAGGAGGTATTATCGGGTAATTAGCACTTAACGAAAGCGGCATTAAATCCTAAGACTTTTATTAAAGAGGAGGGGTTTATCTTTATAAAAAGGGGTGTACCATACAGTGGATGGTATCAGGGGTCTAATAGAAAACCTAAATAGTGGCCTAATAACCGGTCTAAAATTGGGTCTAATCGTAATTCTAATTAAAGGTCTAAAAGGAGGAATAAGGGAAGAAGTTATAAAAAGAGTAATGGGAAATCTAATGAAAGGTCTAATTGTAGATTTAAACGGGAATCTAATTGCTAATTTAACCGAAAGCCTAAATCTCGGCTTAACCGCATTTATAAGGGAGGGACATTATTAGGGATAGGAAAAGCGATGACAACAGTTTTTAATACTCTTTGATGTAGGTCCTCTCCGCCACCTTCTTTAAGTATTCCTCAGACTTTTCACTAATCTTCTTCTCCCAGAGGTAGTTCCTAATCACATCCTGCAACTCCTCAAAGGGAATTATCCTCTCCTCCTCCTTTTTTAAGACCTTAAAGAGATGGAAGCCACCAATGGCCCCTTCTTCGGTTTCATTCACCCAAAAGATGGGTTCGGAAATCTCCTCTTCTTTTAACTTATTCACCATCTCCTGGAAGGGCAAGGGAAGTAGGGCGATGTAGGTCTCGCCTAAATAACCACCCTTATCTTTTGTTTGAAAATCCTGAGAGTATTCCTTGGCTAAGGAATCAAAACTCTCCCCGGCTAAAATCCTCTGCCGAAGCCGAAATAGGAAATTTTTTTCCCTTAGAGTATCCTCCCGGGTTGGAATAACTTTAACCAAGATATGGCGCGCCGCAATTTTCTCACCACTTTTCTTTTCACAGCGTAGAATCTGATAACCGAGGGGAGAACGGAAAGGTTGGGAAACCTCTCCTTCTTTGAGGTTAAAGAGGTGTTCCTCAATCTCCGGGACGAGTGCTCCTTTTTTTAACCAACCCAAATCACCACCCGATTTCTTTGTCTTCTCGTCTTCGGAAAAGGATTTTGCCACTTCTTCAAAATCACCCCCCCGCAAAAGGATATTATAAATCTCAAGAATTTTCTTTTGTGCTTTCTTTTCATTCTCTTCGCCAGGTGTGATTAACCGGAAGATATGGGCTAAGGAGACTATCCCCGGCCTTTTGGCAAGGGAATCTTTATTATCTTCGTAAAATTTTTTCACTTCTAAGGGGGAGACAAAAATCTGTAAGAGCCCTTTTTTCTGCAACAACTTTTGCCCTAAAATCTTCTTCCGAATCTCTTCTCCGTAGCGATTTTTTACCTCTCTTTCGGTTAAACCTTCTTTCTCCAATGCCTTTTGGAAAGCCTCCTCACTGGGAAAACGGGAGCGGATGTTTTCCCAGACCTTTTCCAGTTCGTTTTCTATCTCTGCCCGAGAAACTTGGATGGTCTCTCTTTCTGTCTCTAAAAGAATGAGTTTTTCTTGAATCATCCGAGAGAGGGCTTCCCTCCTTAAAATACTATCCGGAAGATTTGCTCCCATTGCCTGTAAAAATTCTACCGCGGCTTTTAATTCCGATTGGAGAATAATCTCTTCCCCCACCACGGCGACAATCCTTTCCGCAATAGTAGTTGCCCAAACGGAACTGATGAGAAGATAAGTGAAAGCGATTACACCAAATTCCAATTGGCGAATGGATTTTCTACTTTTATAGCAAATTTTCACTTCTTAAAATAAGCCTCCGGTCGGATTTCTACTTTGGTTTTGGCGCGGAGGGTGGCAAGAAGGTTATCAAGATGCTCCCGACTCTTTCGGTATTTTAGGACATTATTGATATACTCGGAAACATCCTTAAAGGCGATATCCTTCTTTACCTTCTTCTTATCAATAATTTTAATTATTTGATAGCCCTCTTGGGTCTTAATCACATCGGAGATGGCATTTGGTTCCAAGGAGAAGATTATCTCTTCTAAGGTTGGGTCATTTAAACTTCCCCGGGGAATATAGACCGATTCCTCTCCTCCTTTTAGGACTAAATCTTGAGAGAACTCTTGGGCTAATGCCTTAAAGTCCTTACCCGATTTAATCGCCGCCAGTAAAGAATTGGCTAAATTCTCATCGGCAACCACAATCCGGGAGATCTTCACCTCATAAAGAAACTCTTCCTTATGTTTATTAAAATAGTCAAGGGCTTCCGCCGGGCTCACCGAGATTTTTCCTACTTCTTCCTCAACAAACTCATTTACTAAATAGTCTTTGATTAACTGTTCTAAACGGCATTTGACATCTTCTTTTTTATCCAATCCCTTTCGTTTTGCCTCCTGATATAAAAGTTCTGCGGAGACCCATTTTTCTAAGATTTGAGATAAATTTTCTTTTTGCAATTCTACCCCACTGGGTAATTGGGCATCAAGTGTCTTCTTTGTGAGATAGGAGTTACCAACCCGGGCGATATAATCCCCCTTTTCACAGAATAAAATTAAAAAGGCAAAAAGAACCAAAAGAATAATCCTTTTCATTTTTTCTCCTTGTTTAATACCTTTCATTTCATTTTTATTCCTCAATCTCAAATTTCTCCTTTTTATAACCTTTTGGTAATTCAAAAATTACTGGTTTTATCTCCTCTTTTTTTATCTCCTTCAATTCCATAGCAAATACCTTTTTCCCCTTTTCGTAGCCGAATGTCCGAACCGGAATACCGGAAAATCCTCCAGTCTCTTCCTTACCCACTTTATAGAGGCGAGAGGTAAGGTCCTTAGTGATTTCGGAGAAGAAGTTAGCCATATCCTCCATCACCTTTAACTCTTCGGATTTTAATCCAAGTTTCTTATAATCGGTTGTCCAAACTTCTTCTACTCTTTCTTTTCCTTCATAACCTTCATATTTATCACAAACCCATTGATTAACCTTCTGATTGGTAGCAACCTTTTTGTAAAGGACCTTGGGAGATTCTGCCTTCATTTTCCCCTTCATCATTTCTTCAATTTTTTTTCTTTGTTCGGGTGGGAGATTTTTCATTTCCTCTTCCATCATCTTCAATCCTTCGGTCATTTTTTTCTTCATTTTACTAAGATCATCTTTGGTTATTTCGGTGTAGGATTTATCCTTATGGTCAATGGACCAGAATAACCCCTTATCACTTCGGAAGATAATAGTCATATCACCCTCTTTACCCTTCAGATCAGCGCGCATCCGGTCTTTCTCAATATAGGCGGTATGAGTCATCTTCTCCTTTGACTCCAAACCTTCATTTTCTATTACCATCCGAACACCAGGATAAGCGATTAAGAAAATAAGCACTCCCAAAAAAAATATTTGGGTATGTTTCATTTTTCACCTCAAATGAATTATAATAGAAAAAGCGGAATAGTCAATACTTCCGATTATTGACAGGGTTTCATTTTTTTAATATATTTCCGTATGGAATTGGAAGTTACCTATGGGTGTTCGTTGGAAAAAATAATTCTACCCGAAGAGGTGGAAGTAAAAATTCTATCCCAAAGGGAAGATTTAATAAGAGAGAATTTGGAACCGGTAATAAAGAGGTTGAAAGAAGAGATAAGGGATTTTCTTTCTGATACCAATTCGGTCTTAATAATTGTTAATGATTACACCCGACCAACGCCAACCGAAAAGATTATCTCTTATTTAGAAGAGGCGATAAGAGGCAAAGAGTTTCATTTTCTGGTTGCCCTCGGCTCCCACCGCTTGCCAAAACCAAATGAGTACGAAAGGATTTTCGGTAAGTTTTATTCTCTCTACCAAGAGCGGATAACTTGCCATAATGCCAAAGATAAAAGCCAATTAAAATTTTTGGGCAAGACTTCTTTTGGCACACCCGTAGAATTGAACGAACTCGTTTTTAAGTTTCCCAAAATTATCACTATCAATTCCGTTGAACCTCATTATTTTGCCGGTTTTACCGGTGGTCGCAAGACATTTATTCCGGGCGTGGCCGGTTATGAGACGATAACCTTTAATCATAAACTTTCTCTTTCCCCTAAAGCCCAAACCCTAAATATGGTTGATAATCCGGTCTCTTTGGATATGGAAGAGATTGCTCGGATGGTTCCGCGACCAGTATTTTCTATCCAATTGGTAATTGACCAAAAGAAGGAGTTAAGGGCTATTAAGTTTGGCGAACTGAAGGAATCTTTCTTAGAAGGGGTAAAAAGAGCGGAAGAGGTATTCTGTTTTCCAATCGAAAAACTTTATGATGTGGTTTTAGCGGTTGTTCAGCCGCCCTACGATGTTGACCTTTACCAATCTCAGAAGGCATTAGAAAATGCCAAATTGGGCGTTAAAGAGGGGGGGGTAATAATTCTTGTCTCTGCCTGTCGCGAAGGAATTGGGGACGATGAGTTCATTAAGGTGATGAAGCGGGGGAAAAGTCCTAAAGAAGTAATTTCTGAGATTGAAAAGAACTTTGTCTTAGGCGCCCACAAGTCAGCAAAATTAGCGGAACTGGTTAGCCGGTTTGAAGTTTTAGCGGTCGTGCCAATCGCGGAGGATATTATTACCTCCCTATTTATGAAAAAAATGGCGAGTATCGCGGAGGCGATTGATTATTGTCAAAAGAAGTTTGGTAAATCATTTTCTCTTCTTTTCCTGCTTGATGCCAGTTTAGTGACTCCACTTCTTAAATGAAATCTAAAATTTTCTACCCGATTCTTTTGGGGAGTTTAACCGTTTTTGGTTCTGGGAATGTCAATAGTTATAATCCCTTAAACTTAACTTTTAATCTCCTTTTGGATGGCTATAAGAGTTTCCTCTCCCCCTTACAGGGTAAAGACATTTGCCTTTTCTTTCCCACTTGCTCCCGTTATGCCAAGGAGGCGATAAATAGATATGGTTTTCTCCTCGGTTTAATAATGACTACTGACCGTTTGGAAAGGTGTAATCCATTTGCTCCAATTTACGCCCAAGACTATTATTACGGGGAGAAAGAGGGAAGAATCTTTGACCCCCCAGCCGCGCATACGCTATCCGCCAATAAAAAAAGGGAGAATGCTTTGGAAATCTTTAAGGTGACAATTGATACCTTTCGGTTTCTTCTCCCGGGCGAACCTTATGACCTCGCCTTTGCGGATTTTCTTTATCAGGAGAAGGAATTCTCCTTGGCGCAAGCGGAGTATCTAAAAGTGAAGTTTTGGACCAATGACAATCGGCTTAGAGAATACGCCCGGATTATGCTCGGAGAGTGCTATGCTAAAAATGGGAATTACGAGAAGGCAAAGGAGGAGATTAGTGGGGTAAAGGATAAGGAGTTAAGATGGCTCGTTCGGGGCAAATTTTTTTTAGAAGAAGGGAAGTTTGATTCCGCTCGTTCCCAATTATATTACATAAAAGATACTATATTGAAGACTCCTGCCCAATTTCTCTACGGTCTCTCCCATCTTTATGAAGGAAACTGGGCAAAGGGGTTATCATTTTTTAAGATAAAAGATTTATCTCCCCCAAAAAGAAGGTTTCCCCTCCTTTCGGGATTTTTCTCCCTAATCCTTCCGGGTGCCGGGCAGGTCTATTCCGAAAGGGCTGGGGATGGCCTTTATTCCTTTTTGGTAGTCGGAACATTCGCCGGGATAAGTTATTACTATGGTAAGGAGAAAGAAAGGGGTAAATTCTGGGTATTCCTTTCCCTCACTTCTCTTTTCCATCTGGGAAATGTCTATGGGGCGATTATCGCCGCGCGCGACTGTAATCTAAAAGCGAAGAAGAGATTCATTAAAAGGGTAGAAGAGAAAATAAGTGTTGAAGATTACAAAATTGATTTAAAAGAATTCCTCCTTCGGTTGTGATACTTATATTCCTTATTCCATTCCTTTTTAGTTTTGAACCGGAATTAGACTTTGCCGATACCCTTTTTCAGAAAGGACTTTACGAATTGGCAATCGCGGATTACCAGAGATTTATCTATTATAAATTTTCTTCTCCTTATCTCAACTACGCCCGATATAAATTGGCTCTCTCTTATCTCAAAAGGGATAAAGAAGATGACCGGTTAAA
>JBDRVU010000041.1:6877-7758 GCA_039802085.1 Caldifarciminota bacterium | reverse complement strand
TTAAGGCGTCTTCGCCGTCTTCGTAGTAGCCCTTGCGGGTATAGGTGAAGGTGAAGCCAAACTTTTCATAAAATCTCTGAGCGGGAAGGTTACTCTTTCTCACTTCCAGATAGATACTCTTTATCCCCTTATCTTGGGCAATTTTAAGCATTTTACTCATTAAAGCACTCCCGATACCTTTCCTTTGGTATTCTTTTTTTACTGCGATATTCGCCAGATGGAATTCGTCTAAGGCCTGGAAGATAATGATGTAACCTAATACCTTTTCTTTTTTCTTGGCGGAGAGACAGTAGGTATTCCTCTTATTTAGGTCATAGAGGAAGAGTTCTCTTTTCCAAGGAAATTTGAAATTTTCCTTTTCAATCGCGATTACTTCATCCAAATCGGTTTCAGTCATCGGAATAATTTCAATTTCCGCCATTTTTGATTTTTAAGAGAGGATGCAGATGAGGCTCTCTTTCACAATTTTCACCTCATCCTTTCTTATCGTCCGGAAGTCTAAAATATAACGTTCCTCTTCGACCCGACCGAAGATGGGAATCGGTTCCTGGCGGAGGAGGTCAGCTAATTTTTCCGCGGAAAATTTTTTGGGCCGAATCGCCAGCCCCTTGCTGGGTAGTTTTGCCAATGTCAAAGAACCACCACCGACCAAGGAGAAGGTGTCAATGATTTCAATTTCCACATTAGGTAGGTTTTTTAATGTCCGGTAAACTTCTTTTACCTCTTTTTCAATTTCCTTTATCTCTCGGGTTAATAGGTTTAAGACCGGATGCTCCCTTTTTAATCTCTCTTCGTCTAAGAAGAGTCTTAAAGTTGCCTCCATTACGGCAAAGGTCATCTTATCGCAACGGAGGGCTCTGGTTAATGGGTTTTTCTTTATC
>JBDRVU010000041.1:0-6867 GCA_039802085.1 Caldifarciminota bacterium | reverse complement strand
CCGGTCAATTAGTTCTTTTTTGCCCACAATCACTCCGGCTTGCGGACCACCTAAGAGTTTATCGCCGGAAAAGAGGCAGAGGTCCGCCCCTTCCTTGATGCTTTCTTTGACTACCGGCTCTTTGGGCAGACCGTATCGGGAAAGGTCAATCAAGGCACCACTTCCCAAATCGTGAATCACCGGAAGGTTAAACTCTTTGCCCAAGGTGATTAGTTCTTTCAATGCCACTTCTTTGGTGAAACCAATAATTTCGTAGTTACTCTTATGCACCTTTAAGATTAAACCGGTATTGGGATTAATCGCCTCCCGATAGTCCCGGAGATGAGTGCGGTTGGTTGTGCCCACTTCCACCAATTTGGCGCCACTCTGCGCCATCACATCCGGGAGCCGGAAGGCACCACCGATTTCAATCAATTCTCCCCTGGAGACAATTACTTCTCTCCCTTTGGCTAAGGTATTTAATACCAAAAGGGTCGCTCCGGCATTATTATTGACGATCATCCCACTTTCGGCATTGGTGAGGATTTGTAATAGTTTGTCAATGTGGCGGTAGCGAGAGCCTCTCCTTCCCTTCTCGTCAATCTCTAAGTTGCAGAAGTTCTCCGTAGCCGCCATTAAGGCGTTTTGGGCAACCTTGGGGATTGGTGCCCGACCGAGACCGGTATGTAAGATGACCCCCAGACCCTGAATCGCCCGACGAAGGGAAGAGGCGGTATTTTTCTTGACATTGGCGAAAATCTTCTCTAATGAGACTTCGGTTATCTTCCCTTCTTCTATCCCCCGGCGTAGATTTTCTATCTCTTCTCTGAGGAAGAAAAGGACTAATTCCCGGGGCGTTTGGGCAAGGAGTTCTTTCATATCTTCGGTTTTTAGAAGTTTATCAACCGAAGGGATTTTTCTTAAAAGTTCTTCTCTATTGTTCATTGCCCAAATAGAGTCGGACTAATGCCGCCCTCTTCTCATCCCGCTCCTTTTCGTTCATCTCCTGGTTGTAATAGATTTGTAAGTTGGCGGGTCGGGTGAGGATTAAGAGGGTATTGATTTTCTTTAAGTCAACATCTTTAATTAGGTTGAGGGTGACACCGAGACGGACCAAAAGGAGGAGGTTGGTCGCTTCATCTGAGGTGAGGAGGCGGGCATTTTTAAGAATGGCATAGGAACGGAAAATTTTATCTTCAATCGCCAGGCGAGTTTTCTTTAATAAGAATTCCCGGGCTTTAATTTCGTAATCTAAAATTTGCTTCCCAATCTTGGTCACCTTTTCCAAGATCTCTTCTTCGGAGAGGCCGAGGGTAATCTGGTTGGAGATTTGAAAGAGGTTGCCCTTGGTTTCCGTGCCTTCGCCATAAATTCCCCGGACGGTTAGACCCATCTCTAAGAGACTGCGTAAGACCTTTTCCATTTCTTGGGTGATGACTAAACCGGGAAGGTGAATGAGGAAGGAAGCCCTCATCCCGGTACCGACATTGGTTGGGCAGATGGTAAGGAAACCAAGTTTTGGCGAGAAGGCATAGGATAGAACTTCGGACAGGAGATTATCTAACCTTTCCGCTTTTTCGTAGGCGGAAAATAGGTCCATTCCCGAGCTTAAACCCTGGAAACGGAGATGGTCCTCTTCATTCACTAATATACTCTCGGTCTCATCCCGTTTGATATAAATTCCCCTTTCTAAGTGAGAGTTGGTGAAGTCAAAGGGGATGAGGTGCCGTTCTTTAAGAAACCGGAGTTTTAGGGGAGGGAGTTCTTTTTCTCTTCGGAAATAGCCTTCTTTCAATAATCCTTTTTCCGCCAGTGCTTCTTTTGTCATTGCCAATACTTTTTCCTGGTCCTTTCTCTCGGCGCGGGTTAAAAATGGTATTCCTTTGATATTCCGGGCGAGCCGAACCCGAGAGGAGAGGACAATATCCGAATTGGGCCCTTCCGGAAAGAGCCATTTGCCAATTGTGTCCCCTTTTAAGATTATATCTTCACTCATTTTCCGTTTCGTATTTTTTTAAGGTGTCCCGAATCGCGGCTGCCTTTTCGTAGTCCTCTTTTTCAATCGCCTTTTTCAGTTCCTGACGAAGTTTTTTTATTAGGGAAAGGTCTTTTCTCTTTGTCTCTTCTTTCGGGACTTTACCGGTGTGATGGGTGCTGTGATGAAGTTCCTGGATTATTGGCAGGAGTTTTTCCTGAAAGGCGGTATAACATTCTTCACAACCCAATTTTCCTAAAGCCTTAAAATTGGCGAAGGTCATTTGGCATTTTGGACAAACGAGTTGGGTGTCTTCTTCTATGATTTTCTTTTTCAATTCCGCCAGAATCTGCAAGAGGGTTTTTAATTCCTTGGGACCAATAATCCCTTTTGTTTTGGCGCATTCTTCACAGAGGTTTAATTCCACCATTTGACCATTCTCATCAATCCGGTTTATTTTATGGGTAGCGGGTCGCTTCCGACAGAGGTCACACTTTTTCATTAAAAAGCCTCCCATCTCTTAAATAATAGACTTTATTGATAATCTCTTTCACTCGCTCATTGTGGCTAACCAAAATCATTGTCGTTTTCTTCTTTTGGTTCAATTGGCAAAGAAGGGAGAGAAGGTTTTCGCTACTTTCCCGGTCAAGATTACCGGTTGGTTCATCCAAAAAAAGACAGAGGGGTTCGGTGATTAAAGCCCGCGCCAGAGCTACCCTCTGTTTTTCTCCTCCGGAGAGTTCTTCTGGTTTATGCTGCATCCTTTCGGCAATGCCCACTTCGGAAAGGATGCTCGCCGCCTTCTCTTTTATTTTTGGGATTTTACCGTTCTTAATCAAAAGTGGGAGCATCACATTCTCTAAGGCGGTAAATTCGGGCAGGAGATAGTGGAATTGAAAGAGGAAGCCAATTTTTTGATTACGAAAGAGGAAAAGTTCTTCTTCGGAAAGGGCAGAAAGTTTTTGCCCAGCAAAAAGAACTTCCCCTTCCGTTGGCCGGTCAAGTCCGGAAAGAATATAAAGGAGGGTTGACTTTCCCGAACCGGATGGTCCAAATATTCCCACCATATCCCCCTCTTGGACGGAAAGGTTAATCCCTTTAAGGACAGGCAAGACCTCAGATTTTAAGGAGAACGATTTTTGGATATTTATTCCTTCAATCAAAATTTTATTCATATCGCAAGGCTTCGGTAGGAACGAGTTTTGCCGCCTTACGCGCCGGATATATGGTAGCGAGGACCGCAATAATGATGGAAAGAAAAAAGGTAATAAGGAAGTCAGAGGTCTGGAGTAAGGTCGGTAGACGTTTTATAAAGTAGACATCACCGGGTAGTTTGATGAATTGATAACGGGAAAGTAAGAAGGAAATGATAAATCCTAAAATTATTCCTAAGGTGGAACCAATTGTGCCTAAGAGGGAACCAAAGAGAACGAAGGTCTTGGTGATGCGGGAGGTTTTAACCCCCATCGCCTTTAAGATACCAATCTCTTTTGTCTTCCGGATGACCATTAGGGTTAAGATGGCGATGATATTAAAACAGGCGACGAGGATGATTAAGGTGAGGACGATAAAGGTAACAATTTTTTCTAAGCGGAGGGCGGTGAAGAGATTTTTATTCAAAGTGATCCAGTCCAGAGACCGGAAGCCGAGGCCTAAATTTTCTCTAAGTTTTTCTCCAATTGATGTTGCCTTATAGATATCTCGCACCTTCACTTCAATCCCGGAGACCTGGTCGCCGAGATTTAAGAACTCCTGCATATCCTTTAAGGAGAGATAAACGAAGGAGGCATTATAGTCATACATCCCGCAGTCAAAGATGCCGTTCACTTTGTATTCCCGAGCGACCGGTAGTTCTCCTAAGGGGGTTTTAATTCGGTGGCTGGGCGAGACCAAGGTCAATTTATCGCCAACCTTTACTTTTAGATTATTAGCCAAATCGACTCCCAAAACGAGACCATTTTCCGAAAAGTCAAAATGGCCACTAATGATTGATTTATCAATCTCGGTAATTTTTCTTTCCGCCTCGGGTTGAATTCCCCTTAATACTATACCATCGGAGGCGGAATTTGATTTGATTAATGTCTTGGCATAAAGAAAAGGGGCGGTATGTAAGACCTCCGGGAAGGTTTTAATTTTTTCTTCTATTTCCGAGAAATTTTCCATCGGCTCGTAGCCGTAGCGGGTGATGACGATGTGAGGGGTGGCACCAAGGATTCTTTTCTTTAACTCCTGATGGAAACCGTTGATTACCGAGAGGACCACAATGATTGCCGCAACCCCGACCGCGATTCCCAGGATGGCGATTAAGGAGACGCCTCTTTTGGCTTTGATGTAGCGGCGGGCTAAAAATAATTCTAACATAAATCATCCTCTTTTTTTCGCAATTGAGGGAAGGGGATGACATCCCGAATGGCCGGGGAGGCGGTAAAGAGCATCACGATGCGGTCAATCCCTAAACCCAAACCCGCGGTTGGCGGCATCCCGTATTCCAAGGCGGAGAGGAAGTCTTCATCTAAGACGCAATATTCTTCTTTTTGGGCGATAAGTTCTAAGAAACGTTCCCTTTCCCGGATTGGGTCGTTCTCTTCGGAAAAGGCATTACCCAGTTCCATTCCGCAGACGATTGGTTCAAAGCGCTCAACCAATTCCGGATTTTCCCGATGGACCTTTGCCAGAGGGGTAGTAATTCTTGGATGGTCATAGACAAAGGTTGGTTGGATCAGTTCCGGTTGGATAAGAGAGGAGAAGAGTTTATCTAAGAGTTTGGCTTGGGTTGGTCTTTCGCCAACCTCCAAGCCCA
Organism: Caldifarciminota bacterium; assembly: GCA_039802085.1. Taxonomy (GTDB): domain Bacteria; phylum Hydrothermota; class Tepidihabitantia; order Tepidihabitantales; family JBDRVQ01; genus JBDRVQ01. Next base: position 2,113 of record JBDRVU010000041.1, on the reverse strand, counting down.
AATCCTTAGCGCATTTTATTAGTTCCCCAAGGGGGAGGGATAAAGGGTCTTTACCCAATTTCTCTTGGAGGGCGGGAACAAAAGAGATTCTTTGGAAGGGTAAGGAGAAATCAATTGCCATCTCTTTTATTGCCAAGAGAATCTCCTCTAAGACATTTTGGGAAAGTTTCTCCTTTTTCTTGGCGATTAAAAGAGAGATTCCTTCTTCTCCCTTGGTTAAGAGTTTAGTTACCTCCCAGGCAAAGTTGAGATATTCTTCCCTCTCCGCTTCTTTCACGCCTAAGGGTTGGAGAATTTGCTCAAGCCTTTTCTCCTCCAAGTAATAAATCTTAGAATCGCTTGTGAGTTCTTTTGCCAAGTAGCGAAAGAGTTCTTCGGTCATCACCATAAAGTCCTTATAATCCTTATAGGCTTCGTAGATTTCAATCTGGGTGAATTCCGGACTGTGGAAGCGGTCAATCCCTTCATTGCGGAAATCCTTGCCAATCTCAAATACCTTTTCCAAACCACCGATAATTAACCTTTTAAGATAGAGTTCATCAGAAATTCGTAAAAACATCTCCTGTTCCAAGGCGGAGTAGTGGGTCTTAAAGGGTTGGGCAAAGGCGCCACCGTAGATTGGTTGGAGGATGGGTGTTTCTACTTCCACAAAACCTTTCGCGAAGAGGAAGTTTCGGATGAGATTTATGATTTCCATCCTTTTGATAATGACTTCTTTCGCTTCGGGATTGGTGATGAGGTCTAAATAGCGTAGTCGGTAACGTTTCTCAATATCCTTTAAGCCGTGCCACTTTTCCGGTAAGGGGAGAAGGGATTTTGCCAATAAGGAGAAGTCTTTCACCAGAATGGTAATCTCCCCGGTTTTGGTCTTAAATACCTCACCGCTGACACCAATAAAGTCTCCCAGGTCTAAGAGGGAAAGGATTTCGTATCTCTCTTTTAGAATATCTTGGCGGAAATAAATTTGAATATCTCCGCTGCCATCGCGGATGTGGCAGAAAGAGGTCTTGCCGTGGTCGCGACGGGTCATTATCCGGCCAGCAACCTTCACCTCATCCCTTCCTGCTAATTGGTCAAAATCTTCTTTAATCTTCTTGGTGGTATGGGTGCGGGCGAAGGCATAGGGAAAAGGGTTAAGATTCATCTTCCGAATCTTTGCCAACTTCTCGCGGCGTGTAATCTCTTCAGCCATAGGCATTTTATCTCTTAATATACTCTAAGGTTTTCGGTTGTCAATTCCCGATTAAGCCCTTAATTATTTCCTCTTTATAAAAATAGACCTCCCCTTTTTAGGGGGAAGACAGATTTACCTAATTATTTAGTTTATTCTATAATTTTAGAAAATGTTAACTATCGTTTTCTAATTCATAGAAGAGATTAGGCTCGGCTATTAGAAGAGGACGAGTTTCTTCACCGCCTTATATCCGCCAGAAGAGAAGTGTAAGAAGTAGACCCCTCTTTTCAGTTTATCCGCAGAGAAGGTGAAGGAATATATTCCCGGTTTTCTCTTAGAAAAGGAAAAATACTTTACCACTTCGCCACAGGTATTATAAATAACAATGGAAACATCACCTTCCTTTGATAGGGAATAAGAGATTATGGTATTTTTAGAGAAAGGGTTTGGTCTTATGGGTAAAAGTTCGGTCTTTAAGGGAGAGTTTTGGAAAGAGAATTCCTTTATGCCAACAAGGGCGGTATCGATCACCCAGAAACCAATCTGAGCCACCTGAATAGCATTCTGGATAATCCCAACTGCGGTTTGAGAAACTGAGACCTGGGCATAGAGATTTCCGATATTAATTCTTGTGCCCCCGGAATTTACGGAATACCAATCGCACTGGTATTGGGCATAGGTTAGAGAAAGGAGAAGAGATAAAATGAAAAGTAATTTATTCATCTTTCCCTCGCAAATTGGTTTCCATCTTTACCGAATTTAATTCCTGAGGGGAGACCTCTCTTATTTCGCTTCTCTTCTTCATTAGGTCTTTCGGGTCAATCCGCAGATTCCTTTCTGCCAAACGCTTTGCCCGAATCTCAAAAGGAATCTCTGGGTCGTTGGGGTCAGGATAGAGATTTTGGTCGGTGTAGCCAATTGGTTCTTTTTCCATTCTTA
>JBDRVU010000040.1:0-7841 GCA_039802085.1 Caldifarciminota bacterium | reverse complement strand
TTGCCACAGAGATTAGAAACTTACAAAGGACAGAAATTGGTGAGGTCGCCGAACCATTTTTTGCCGGCCAAAAGGGTTCTTCGGCTATGCCCCATAAGAAAAATCCCATCCTTTGCGAAAGGGTTTGTGCTTTATCAAGAATCATCCGTTGCCAAATCATTCCCGCCTTAGAGAATATCTCTCTCTGGCACGAAAGGGATTTAACCAACTCCGCCGCAGAACGAATTATCCTTCCTCTCACTTTCAATCTTTTACATTACTCAATAAATCTCTTAAATCGGGTCTTAAAAAATCTTGCGGTTTTTCCCAAAAAGATGTTGGAAAATATAAAATTAGCAAAGGGGCAATTTTATTCCCAGAGTTTACTTCTTACCTTAGTGAAAAAAGGGTTAAAACGTTCTCTAGCTTATGAGATGGTCCAGAGATTAGCCTTTCGCGCCCAAGAAGAAGGAAAAGACTTTCCCAAGGTTATAGGGAGGGATAAAGAAATTAGTCATTACCTAAAAAAGGAGGAATTAAAAGAAATTTTCTCTTTGGAAAAACTTTTGCAAAATATTGATTTAATTTTTGCTCGAACAATAAAAGAGGAGGAGAAATGATTGATTTTTCTTTCAGTGAAGAGCAATTGATGGTAGAAAGATTAGCGAAGGAGTTCGCCCAGAAGGAAGTTCTACCCAATATCCGAGAAAACGACCGCAACGCCTATTTTGATAAAAATATCTTAAAGAAGATGGGAGAACTGAATATCTTAGGGTTATCAATCCCGACCAGATACGGGGGTGCGGGTTTTGACTACATCGCTTTGGGTTTAGCCTGCGAAGAGTTGGAATATGTTGATACCTCTTTACGAGTAATTCTTTCGGTTCACATCGGTCTCAACAGCCTTACTATCCTCTCTTGGGGCAATGAGGAACAGAAGAGAAAATATTTAATCCCCCAAGCGAAGGGTGAGAAGATTGCGACCTTTGGTTTGACCGAACCCAATGCCGGGAGTGATGTCGTAGCATTGGAAACCCGAGCCGAGAAGAAAAATGGCTATTATGTTCTCAACGGTGAGAAGATGTGGATTTCCTTAGCCGATGTCGCGGATAACTTTCTAATCTTCGCCTGGACCGATTGGGAGAAGAAGAAGAAACGGGACCACAGCGGGATGAGTTGTTTCATTGTGGAAAGGGGAATGAAGGGTTTAACGACTGCTACAATTCACGGCAAATTGGGAATCAGAGCGGGTAATACCGGCTCAATCTCTCTGCAGGATGTGGAAGTGCCGAAGGAAAATCTTTTGGGTGAAGAAGGGGAAGGTTTTAAGATTGCGATGTTCGCCTTAGACCAAGGAAGATATACCGTGGCTTGGGGTGCCACTGGTTTAATTAAAGCCTGCCTTGATGCCTCAATAAAATATGCCAAAGAGAGAAAGACATTTTTAGTCAACATTGCGGAACATCAGTTAGTAAGAGAGATGATTGCCCAGATGACCCAGGATTATGAAATCTCAAGGCTCCTTTGCTTAAAAGCCGGTTGGTTAAAAAATCAGGGTCTACGAAATACAAAAGAAACATCTTTGGCGAAGATGTATGCCTGTGAGGCTTCCGAAAGAGCGGCCAGTAACGCAGTTCAAATCCATGGTGCTTATGGCTATTCGGATGAATATCCTGTGGAAAGGTTCTACCGGAATGCCAAAGGGGCACAGATTTATGAAGGGTCAAGGGAAATTCATAAACTGATGCAGGCGGATTATGCCTTGGGATTTAGGATTGATAAACCCTTGCGCTGCTCCTTACCAAAACCCGAAGGCTAAGGAGGGATAAATGCCTACCATTTATCTCAAATCCGGGGGCGAAGTAGAGTGCGAAGGGTATACGATAAAGGATAACTGCGTGCGGGCAGTAGGGGTTAAGTTTATCAAAACCGAAATCCCCGAAGAAAAAAAGAGCCAACCAGAAGCAGTGATCCCTTTGTTTAATGTCCTTTATATCATAAAATGAAGCTTGGTTTTGCCTTTCCCGGTCAAGGTTCCCAATATGTGGGAATGGGAAAAGACCTTTATGATAATTTCCCAGAGGCAAAAAGGATTTATGATGAGGCGGAGGATTGTCTAAAACTTCCCATCAAATCTTTATCCTTTTTTGGTCCGGAAGATGAGTTAAAGAAGACCTTCATCACCCAACCAGCGGTTTTGGTTCACTCCATTGCCGTTTTAGAGATTTTAAGGAATCAGGGGATTTATCCGGAGATTGCCTTCGGCCATAGTCTGGGTGAATATACCGCCCTCTACTGTGCGGGTGTCTTTGATTTTCCCACTGTTCTCAAAATGGTAAAAAGAAGAGGTGAGTTGATGTATCAGGAAGGTGAGAAAAATCCGGGTACGATGGCAGCAATCGTTGGGTTAAGTGAAGAGAGGGTGAAAGAGATCTGCAAAAGGGTGGAAGGGATTGTGGTACCCGCAAATTATAACGCCTTTGACCAAATTGTCATCTCGGGGGAGGTGGAAGCGGTAAAAAGGGCAGGTGAAGAAGCAAAGAAGGAGGGAGCGGCAAAAGTGATCCCCTTACCGGTCTCGGGCGCTTTTCATTCCCCATTACTTAAATCTTCGGGTGAAGAGTTCAAAAAGTTTTTAATGGCATTTACCTTTCAAGAACCAAAGATTCCGGTGATTATGAATAAGAGTGGCGATATCGCAAACACTGCTACTGAAATTAAAAACTCCCTTTTTGAACAATTAACGAGTCCCGTTCTCTTTACGAAGATGGTGCAAAAAGCGAAGGAGAAAGGGTATAAAAAATTTTTAGAGGTCGGACCGGGAAGGGTCCTCCAAGGCTTGATAAAGAGAATTGATAAAGAACTCACCATCCTTTCTGTAGGAAAGAAAGAGGAGATAGGAGTGATCGCCGAAAATCTGGGCTGATAGTTTTGTATCTTTCCCTTAACCAAGTGAAGATTGGGGTTGACATATTTGAAAAATTAGTTATTATTTTATTGATGGCAATAAAAATCTTAAAGCAACTGAAGATTGAGAAACCAATCTTTATTGCCGCCTGGCCGGGTATGGGAAATGTTGGCTTAGGAGCAGTTGATTATTTGCGTCGGAATTTAGAAATGATAAAATTTGCTCAAATTGACCTATCGGAATTTTATACCCCCGAGGATGTGATGGTAGAAGAAGGAATTGTCTTTTTACCCCCTATTCCCCAGTATACCTTTTTCTACCACCCAGAACTGAACCTCGTAGTTTTTGAAGGCGATGTCCAATTTGCTGGAAAGGCCGGCAAAATGTTAGTTAATGAGATTCTTGATTTCGCCCAAGAAATACAAGTAAAAGAAATCTACACCGGTGCTTCCTTTCCCGTACCAATGAGTCATAAAGACAAATCACTCGTTTATGGCGTTGCTAACCAAAAAGAGATGCGAGACCGTCTTTTGCAATATGGCATTAAAATTATGGAAGGGGGCAATATTTCTGGTCTAAATGGACTTTTAATTGGCTACGCCCAGGAGCGAAAAATCCCCGCCGCCTGCCTTTTGGCAACAATTCCGGTCTATGCCATAAACTTTCCAAATCCGAGAGCCTGGAAGGCATTAAATGAAACATTTCAGAAAATATTAGCCACATCGGTTAATTTTGAAGAATTAAATTTAATAATTAAAGAAATGGATACTCAATTCCAGATAATGGAAGACAAGATGCGCGAGATATTTGAAGGAAAAAGGGATACCGAAGAAGAAGAAGTGATAGAAAAAGATAAAATTTCTTATCATATTCTTGAGAAGATTGAGCGGCTTTTTCAAGAGGCAAAGTTTGACCGGAATAAGGCGTATGAATTAAAGAAAGAATTGGACAAATGGGGTCTTTTCGAAAAGTATGAGGACCGTTTTTTAGACCTTTTTAAAAAGCAATGAACTTCCCAATGTGGAAACAGAAGACAATAAAAAAAAAGTTTGGGCGGAAGGGTGGGGAATTTTCACTCGGCAATTGGTTAAAATTTACCTTTCCCCGGCACCAATTGATTTTGGTATTATGATTAATGGTATACCTTTGAATTTGAAAAATATCTCTTTTCATCATCACCAAGTTTCCTTCAAAGAAATTTTAATGCCTGAACATTTTCTTTCGGTTTGTTATGGATTAGGAATTGATAACCTGGAGGTAGGAGTTGATGGTAATGAGTTTCCATTTTTTGATGGTAGTGGAGAAAAATACCTAAATCTTTTTAAGAGTGCCGGAATAAAAACTCAAAATAAACCAAAAAATTTTCTCTTAATTAAAAGTCCTGTGATTGAATTTGACCGAGACTCCTTTATCGCAATCCTTCCTGGAGAAAATTTAGAACTAAACATCACCTTTTCCTATCCCCCATTGAATTCCTTTACCCCTTTTTTGCTTGCGAATCTCACCCCAGCGATTTATGAGAAAGAAATTGTCTGGGCGAGGACTTTTGGTAAATATCCTTTCCCTTCCTTCCTAAAAAGAATTGGGCTCGCCTACCGGAAGAAAAAAAACATTTTCTACCCAAAAAGGTTATCCTCACCCGAAGAATTCATCCGCCATAAAATTTTAGACCTATTGGGTGATTTAAAGGCCCTAGGAAAGTATCTTAGAGGTAAGATTTTCACTCATAATCCTTCTCACAAACTGAATTATAAAATTTTAAGAGAAATCGCGGAGAGTGAATATGGACATTAATGGCATAAAAGAAATTCTCCCCCATCGTTATCCATTTCTATTTGTTGACCGAGTAGTAGAAGAAAAAGAAAATGGCATCATTGCCATTAAAAGTGTTACGATAAATGAACCATTTTTTGTTGGCCACTTTCCAGATTTTCCCTTGATGCCGGGAGTTTTACTTTGTGAGGCATTGGCTCAAACTGCTGGTATTTTTCTCCTAAAGGACATACCCAAAGAGGAAAGAAAAAATAGAGTGCCGTTATTTCTCGGTTTGGATAAAGTAAGATTTAAAAAAATGGTTCGCCCGGGGGATACTCTAAAAATTAAGTGCGAACTAATTCAGAAGCGGGAAAATATCTTTAGGTTTCAAGGAGAAATAAAGGTTGAGGAGGAGATTGCCTTAACCGGTGAAATTCTTTTGGGATTTAAAGAAAAATGAGAAAAACAAGGTGGTCTAAGGAATTAGTAGTAGAAAAAATAAAAGAGCTAAAGGCGAAAGGCGAGCCTCTTGACCTTAGCGCGATTCGGAAAAAACATTTTATTTTATTATATCCGACCTACCGATACATTGGAAGTTGGAAAGAGGCAATTACCCTGGCGGGATTAAATTATGCCGAGATAAGAAAAAATATCCAGTGGTCAGCGGAAATGGTAAAGGAAAGAATAAAAAAATTCCGGCGGCAGAGAATTTCCTTAATCCCCAGTGTGATTCGCAAATACGACCGAAAACTTCTTGGTGCCGCAAAACGCTACTTCGGTTCCTGGCAAGGAGCCATCCGAGCGGTAGGAATTAATCCGGACAAGGTTTTAGGAGGAAGGAGATGGAAAAAAGATAAGGTGTTAAAAGGAATCCAACTATTGAAAAAGATGGGAGTAAATATAAGTACGACTACAGAAATTCGGAAAATTTATCGGCCACTCCATTCCGCTGCCATCCGTTTTTTTGGTAGTTGGCGAAATGCCGTTATCACCGCCGGAATTGACCCGAAAAGAATTTTACCTTTACGAAAATGGCATAAGGAAGAAATAATAAGGGCGCTTAAAAAGTTAAAAGAGAAGAATTAAACGGATAGTTGTTGTCAAGCAAATCAAAAATTTCCCCATTAGCAATTATTGATAAATCAGCGGAAATTGAGGAAGGGGTAGAAATTCTACCTTATGCGATTGTGGAGAAAAAAGTCTTTATTGGGAAAAATACAATAATTTATCCGTTCTCTTTAATTGCTGAAGGAACGATTATCGGTCCGGAAAATAAAATTTACCAAGGAGTAATTATTGGACTACCCCCATTAGATTTGAAATACAAAGGCGAAAAAACAAAGGTTATTATTGGAAAAGGAAATGTCATAAGGGAGTACACTACTATCCATAGGGCAACCGGTATTGGGAAAGATACAAAAATTGGCGATTATAATTTCATAATGGCTTACTGCCATATTTCCCACAACTGTCAGATTGGTAATAACAATTTAATAACTAACTTCTGTCAGATTGCTGGTCATTGCCAAATTTTTGATTTTGTTAATATCGGCGGGATGACCGGAATTCACCAATATGTCCGTATTGGTTCCTACTCTTTTGTCGGTGCCTGTTCCTATCTGAAAAAAGATTTACTTCCTTTTATGATTGGCGAAGGCAATCCATTTCGAGTGAGGGGGATAAATACTGTTGGCTTAAAGAGAAATAATTTTTCTGCTAAGAAACTTGCCCTCCTGAAAAAAATCTATCGTTTAATTTTTCGCTCCCGGTTAAACTTAAAAGACGCCCTCCGGCAGATTAAAAAACTACCTTCTTCAAGAGAAATTACTCTTCTTTTAGATTTTATCGCAAAAACGCAAAGAGGCATAGAATTGCGAACCTAAAATAAACCTCCAGATATAATTGACAAAAGAGTTTTTTTCTGTTATCTTTACATTTCTTAAAAAGTAAATTAGGAGGATTTTATGGCTTACGGCAAAATGAAGGATTATTTAATTGAAGAATTAAATAATACCAAAAAAGCTGGGTTATATAAAGAAGAACGCTATATCCACACCCCGCAGGCAGCAGATATTAAGGTTGAATACCCAGAAAAAGCTCCTTTGAAGGATGTTATAAATATGTGTGCTAACAATTACCTTGGCCTTTCTAGTCATCCCAAGGTAATCGAAGCCGCGCATAAAGGATTGGAAACTCACGGTTATGGAATGTCATCGGTTCGTTTTATCTGTGGAACTCAAAATATCCATAAAATCTTAGAGAAGAAGATCAGTAAATTCCTGGGCACGGAAGACACCATCCTTTATTCCTCCTGCTTTGATGCTAACGCCGGGCTCTTTGAACCACTTTTTAACGAGCAGGATGCGATAATTTCTGACCGCTTAAATCACGCTTCAATTATTGACGGCGTGAGAATGTGTAAAGCAGAAAGATACATCTTTCAGCATGGGGATATGAAAGATTTAGAAGAACGTTTGAAGGAAACCCAGAATAAACGATTTCGGATAATTGCTACTGATGGCGCTTTTTCTATGGATGGTGATATTGCTAAACTGGACGATATCTGTGAACTGGCGGATAAATATGATGCCTTAGTAATGTTTGATGATGCCCATGCCACCGGCTTTATCGGTAAGACCGGGAGAGGAACTCACGAATATCGGGGAGTTATGGAACGAGTAGATATTATCACCACCACTTTTGGTAAGGCGATGGGTGGTGCCTCCGGCGGCTGTACATCATCCAAAAAGGAGATTATTGAAATCCTCCGCCAACGTTCTCGACCTTACCTCTTTTCCAATACGGTCAGCCCCGCGGTGATTGCCGCGACAATTACCGTTGTTGACCTCCTTTCGGAAACGACCGAGTTGCGTGATAAGTTAGAGTGGAACACGAAGTACTTCCGGGAGAAAATGACCGAAGCCGGATTTGATATCAAACCCGGTATTCATCCCATTGTACCGATTATGCTCTATAATGCCCGACTGGCTCAGGAATTTGCTCGGGATTTGTACTATGAGGGGATATACGTAATTGGCTTTTTCTATCCCGTCGTCCCTAAGGGTGAGGCGAGAATTCGGGTGCAACTTTCCGCGGCACATAATAAGGACCATTTAGACCGGGCGATAGAAGCCTTTAAGAAGGTTGGGCAGAAGTATGATATCTTAGGGAAAAAACGGGAACAGATTATTGAGAAATA
>JBDRVU010000039.1:0-7940 GCA_039802085.1 Caldifarciminota bacterium | reverse complement strand
ATGATATAATTCCGTACAGTATTGGCTTGCCCACCGCCGACCTCGGAGAGAGTCTTCACCCAGGTCTTATAACCTTTCCGCCATCGCCACTGCGCCAAAGGTAAAATGTTATTAGACCATTCGTCCGGAACGATTATCAAATAACCAATCGGTAAATTTGGTGGGTCAATTTCATAATAACGGTAGTTAAGAATTAAATCGGAAAGACGCTTTTCAAAAGGTAAAGAATACCAATTTCTTAGGTTATCAAGGGTCTTACTGATATTACCACCTTCTGTTTTAATTTCCAATTCCAGATAGGGATAGAATTCAATAATACCTCTTTGAGGATTATAGCGAACCGGAGAGATTTCTAAGACCGCTACCCGGTGGGCCCGAATGTAACCGGAACTGACAAGATTAACAACTTCCGCGGGAAAGAATTGGTCGCGCCTGTAAAATTCTTCGTCTTTGGTCCAAACCGGGGCGGGACCAGTTTTGGGAATGGGTGGTTGTAAGGGATAAACGGGAAAATTCAATTTTATCTCTTCTTTTTTGTAATTTTTCACGAAAATTTTAACCTCCGCCCCTTCGGGGATTTCAATAAACTCCCGCAAAATGGGCAAAAGAGGTTTCCCCACGATGTCCGTTCTTCCTGAGGCAGGGAAAATAACTTCCGAAAAAATTCCCTCAGGGGTCTCTTTTTTAAGAATTGTCGGCTGTGGAGTTGTTACCTCAAGGTCAAAAGAAGAGTAGGAAAAATTCCTTATCTTTATCTCCCCTAATAAAAAGATGGGGAAAATAAAAAGCAAAAAGATAAAAAATCTCTTCATCTTTCCTCCTTAAACGGAGAGACAACCCGTCTCATTTACTTTTTCTTTGATTAAGGTTAAAACTCTCCCTTCAACTTTTACCTCGCCCTTTATAAAACTTAAATTATCCCTTTCCGTTGCTCTTACGGATGGTGCAAAAACAGAAATATTTTCTTTATCAGTATCAAATATTACACCGGCTGCTAAATGATAACCCTTTGAGTCAGTAATTCCGACTACGGAACCAATTAAAAATGAACTACAACTTATCGCCTCTTCACTACTATTGGCTAAGCCTCCACCTATTGTTTTCTCCTGAAATGAGTTGGGAAAATGATACACTTTACCTTCTTTCAGATATCTCCACCAGGATTCAATGCGAAATTTTTTACGGTGAAGCAAATTTCTTTTACTTTTCTTTATCACACCAGGAAGGGAAAAAACTTTTCCCCCTTCGGATAATAAATTTTCTTTATAAGGTGCGCCAAGTTTTAATACCACGATGTAATCAGGTTTGATTATTTCAATTTCCAGGGCAAGCATCTTATCCCGAAAGTCACGGTCCTTAAAGAAGGCAACCGACTCGACAATCAAAAGTTTTGCTTCTTTTGCTTTTGGTAGAATTTTTTTTATGCCCGTAGCAAACTCTCGTTCCTTTCCCAAAGGAGATGTATTACCGATAAAATAAATTTGCTCGGGTTTTATATCAAATAGAGAATTCATATTTTGGGGAGCAAATCCCCAACCAATTGTTGTTGGTGGACCAATATTTGACTGACCAACATCCATATCCAAAACCGCGGTTTTTATTCCCTTTTTACATCCCATTTGAGCAAGGTAAGTAACAAAAGAAGTCTTTCCGGTCGTGCTTTCTCCGATAACTAAAACTCGGGAGGGGTTATTCACAATCTTACTAATGCAATCTTGCCAGATTTCCTGAGTAGTCATTTCTTAATTATACTTTATTAAATCCTAATGTCAACTATAACTTTCTCAATTCTCAAAATTCAAAATTTTTATTGAAATTTATGAAATCCTCAAGGATTGAGGCCCGATTTCAATTTCCCGCTCGTCACATCTTCAATTCTCATGAGTAACTTCCGATGAACCACTTCCGGCACATCTTCTTCTCCAATTATTTTTAAATACTTAATTACTAATCGGTAGGATTTTATCAATTTGGTGCAGGTAACGCAAGACATCCGATGCCTTTCTATCTGATAAAGTATTTTTTCTTCAATTTCTTTGTCAAAGTATTCAAAAAGAATAGATTCTACATCCTGACAAGTTAATTCTTTTTTTAGAGGGCGCTCCCGCTTTTTCTTCATAATTTTGCCAGTCTTCCCACCAAGAGATTTCGTAAAAAAACTCGTCCTCGATGGAGGCGAGATTTAACTGCTGGAATTGAAATTTTCAAAACATCCGCCACCTCTTCATTAGAAAGACCTTCCATATCCCGCAGGATAACTACGGAACGCCATTCTGGTGGAACCTCAGCCAAGGCATTGTGGACCGCTTCAATAATCCTTCGTTTTTTCATCTCGGCTTCCAAACTAAATTCGTAATCAGGGATCTCTCCTCCATTGCCACCGTCGCTTCGGGAAGCCAATCTACTTTCTCCGATATCATCAATCGATACTTTCCCTTCTTCCCTCTTCTTCTTTTTCAGTTTGCGCAGAGAGACATTGAGGGCGATCCGGTAGAGCCAGGTATAGAAACTTGATTTCTCCTTAAATTTCCTTAAATGGCGGAAGGCTCTTAAAAATGTCTCCTGTAAAACATCCGCGGCATCTTCTGCGTTCTGGAGCATCCGGTAAGCCAAATTATAAATTCTTTTCTCGTAGCGTTGGACCAAATCCGCAAATGCCCTTTCGTCCCCCTCTTTCGCCCTTCTCACTAACTCCTTCTCACTTAACGGCAGAAGTTTTTTCTCGGGAGGCTGAAATAAGGCATAGACCTTTTTTTCTTCTCCAAATTTCTCTTTATCCACCACCATTATCTTTAATTAAGGTTTCGGAGGGACTACCCTCTGTCCCCGAGCTTTTCCCGGGCTATTATCAAAAACCTCAATTATATGATAAATCACCCCAATTGACTTCCGAGGTGATTCGGTATGAAAGTAGTCATGAATTAAATTAATATATTCTACCGCTTTTCTTTCATAAGAAGTAAGTTTCGGATTCTCTGGATGCAAAAGTTGGGTTATCGCCTTTAATTCATAAGAGGGAAAATCTAAAAAGACAATCGCCACTGCGGGATTTGCCATTTGGTTAAGAAAGGTGTGGGTTTCAAAATTCGGTGTAGAGTATAACTCTAAGGAAGTCTGTTTGGTTAAATCAAAGATTTCTTCTCCGGATTGGTAAAGACTCTCCAGCCGGTTTATCTTCTCGACAATTGAATCGCCCATCGTATTTTTCAAAAGTAAGATTATTGCATCTAATTTTTCTTCTTTGGGAATGAAGCCCATCCCTTTTACCGCACAGTTTATGGAAAATTTTGTATCCTTCCTCTTCCCACCGTAACTCGCTACCATCCCGGAATGTGGTCCGGTAAGAGAAGGTGGTTTCCCCTCTTTTAAGTTATTTAGCATCTCAATCCGTTTCGCAAAATTCCATTTCACGAAATTTTCGGGTAATTTCTGGACAAAAAAATCCTGCCACTTACCATCAACCTTCGCGCGAATTTTTCCTATATTCAATCGGCTCAAATCAATATTTGGTTGAACAAATGTCCCTCCCCGCCAATAATTAACCGCACCTCTTTCTAATCCTTGCGCCTCTACCCGCATAAGAAAACCTCCTAAAAGAAAAAAACAAAGAAAAATCCTTATTTCCCTTTTCATTTCTCCTCCTCTTGGGAATCAACAACTTCGGCAATACTTGGTAAAAATAACCCTCTTTTGTCAAAAAAAATATTTATTAATCTCAAAAGGAAAAAGGCAAAAACTATCCCCAAAATCCCGCCCCAGAAATTAAAAAAGGAAACCCCCACAATTAAAAAGATAGTTGGCAGACCAAAGAGGAGCAGAGAAGAAAAAAGTTCCTTTTTCTCAACAAAAGTTAATTTCACCCAATCTCCTTCTTTTGCGCCAATTTTATTTTTCGCTTCCACCATCTTACCACCCGAAGCAAAAAGGGTAGCGCATCCTGCCTTTTGCGAACAACCACCGCAAAGCACGTTCGGCTTTATCTCCACCGTCGCTCTCCCTGCCTTTACTATTTTCACCCGGCCGATCTCTTCCATCTTAACTTCTACTCACCTTCTTTTTTAAATAGGCTAAAATGAATTCTTCAATCTCACCATCCAAAACTTCTTCCACCTTATTCGTTTCGTAATTAGTCCGGTGGTCTTTCACTAACTGGTAGGGGAAAAGGACATAACTTCTTATTTGATGTCCCCAAGCGATATCGGTCTTTTTCTCTTCATATTTCTGTATCTTCTCTTTTTCCTTCTCTTTATAATAATTATACAATCGCGCGCGAAGAATTTTCAAAGCGTTAACTTTATTTAAGTATTGTGACCTTTCCTCTTGGCACACCGCCTGAATGCCAGTTGGAAGATGAGTTATCCGGACCGCGGTTGATGCCTTATTAACATGCTGGCCACCGTGTCCTGAGGCACGGAAGGTTTCTATTGCCAAATCTTTTTCTTCAATCTTAATTTCAATCTCCGGTATCTCCGGTAAAACAAAAACTGAAGCAAAAGATGTGTGTCGCCGACCACTACCATCGAAGGGAGAAATCCGTACTAAGCGATGGACACCGGTTTCTGATTTAAAAAAACCATAAGCATTCTCGCCTATAATCTCCAAAACCACTTCCTTTATCCCCGCGCCTTCATTAGGTCGGATATTTAAAATCTTATAATTAAATTTTTTCTTTTCCATAAACCGCAAATACATTCGGAATAAAATATTCGCCCAGTCACAAGACTCCAGGCCTCCCGCTCCGGGGTGGATGGTAAGAATACAATTCTTGGCATCATCCTCCTCTTGGAATAACATCTTCAATTCTAAATCTTGAATCTTCTTCTCTACCCTTTGGATATCAGCGACTAACTCAGGAGAATCCTCGCCCCAAAGTTCCGCTAATTCCTCTAAGTCTTTTGCCTCTTTTGTTAAATCTGCAAAAACCTTAAGGGTTTCCTTTAACTGTTGAATTTTTCTTAAAATCTTAATACCTTCATCTCCCGACGGACTTGTTGGATCCGCAGAAATTGGCTTGTCACTATACCAGTTAACAATTTTTTGGTTTAGTTCTTGTAATTCCTTTTCCTTCCCCTCAATCTCAAAGAAACTCCCTTAACGACTGAAGCCGAGTAAGCACTTCTTTTATTCTTTTTGCCATAATCTTAATCTTATTTAATTATTCCTCTCAGGGAGTCAAGCCTTAAGGTGATATGAAAACCCATAAAATCCTTACGGATTAACTTCTGGTCCTTTCTTTTGCCATTTGCGCCGAAATTTTTCCACTTGGCCAGCGGTATCAACCAATTTCTGCTTTCCGGTAAAAAGTGGGTGGCATTGGGAACAGATTTCCACATTAATCTTCGGTTTAGTCGCTCTGGTCTTCACCTGATTACCACAGGCGCAGGTAATGACACATTCAACATATTTTGGGTGGATATTTTTTTTCATATTGCCTCCTTATTTCTCAGACATTGATTCCAAGAATTCTAAGTTATTCTTAGTCTGTTTCATCCGGTCCAGAATAAATTCCATCATCTCTACTGGGGTCATCTCCGAAAGCATCCGCCGAATAATCCAAACCCGATTCAATTCTAATTCGGAGAGGAGAAGTTCTTCTTTCCTCGTCCCGCTTTTCTGCAAATCAATTGCCGGAAAGATTCTCCGCTCCGCTAATTTCCGGTCTAAAACCAGTTCTAAATTCCCCGTCCCCTTAAATTCTTCAAAAATCACTTCGTCCATTCGGGAACCGGTTTCAATCAAGGCGGTGGCAATCACCGTAAGACTTCCTCCTTCTTCAATATTCCGGGCGGCGCCGAAAAATTTCTTTGGTTTTTGCAGGGCATTAGAATCAAGGCCCCCAGAAAGAGTTCTTCCGGAATGGGGCACAACTAAATTATGAGCCCGAGCCATTCGGGTGATACTATCTAAAAGAATAACAACATCCTTTTTTGCCTCAACCAAACGTTTCGCCTTTTCTAAGACCATATCAACCACTTCCACATGTCGTTCTGGTACCTCGTCAAAGGTAGAAGAAATAATTTCGGCGGCATTCACCGACCTTTCCATATCCGTAACTTCCTCCGGTCGCTCATCAATCAAAAGAATGATAAGATATATCTCCGGATGATTCTTTACGATAGCATTCCCAATTTTCTGAAGAATGACTGTCTTCCCCGCTCGGGGTGGCGAAACAATTAAACCTCTTTGTCCTTTACCAATTGGCGTAAAAAGGTTAATGACTCGTAAAGAAAAATCATTCTTTTCCGGTATCTCTAAATTTATTCTCTCTTCTGGATAAAGTGGGGTTAAACCCTCAAAAGGCACGCGCTCTGTTAGTTTCTCCACCGGCTCATCCTGAACCGTCTCAATTTTCATCAAGGCGTAATATCGCTCATTATTTTTGGGTGGTCGGGCATAACCTTTTATCGTGTCTCCGGTCAAAAGCCGAAACTTCTTAATTTGGGAAGGGGAAACATAGATATCGTTAGAACTTTTTAGATAACTATTCTCCGGGGACCGCAAAAATCCATATCCTTCGTCTAAAACCTCTAAGACGCCACTCACCAAAATCGCCTCTTCCTCTCCGGGTTCTTTCTTCTTCTCTCTCTCTAAGATGGAAAGAACTAATTCCTGTTTCTTTTTCTCTTTGAAATCAGTAATTCCCAATGACCTGGCTATTTCGTAAAGTTCCGAAACTTTTTTCTTTTTTAACTCCTCAAGTTCCATAACCTCTCCTTCAAAGATATCTTTTATTAGACATCGTTAAAATTAAAACTCCTTCGCCTTGCGGTTTGACTTTTTGGATTTTTCGTCCTTTTAAGGATACTTTCCAATCAGCAAGCATAAAGATAATAACGCCGATAAATGAGAGTTATATCTTTAATAATAACAAAATTTTCGCCAAAGTCAATACCACTATATTTTTATTATTCATCCCTTACTTCACCGCCGCCCCTAGGGAAGAAAGAGACTTCCATATATCTAACATTATAACAAAATTATTGATAAAGTCAAGCATGACCCAAGCGCAGGTATTTTGGGAATAGAGGGAAGCCTCTGTTTTGCCTTACGATTCCATCTCTAATTAAACCTCGGCTCAATCCTCCAATTAGGCTTTCATTTACACCTCCCTTTACAACCCCAGTTAGATTTTCCCTTATTCCCCTCATTACCTCCTACCTTACTCTCAAGGTTAGATAATTAATTAGGCTTGGGATTAAATTATTCATTATGCCGATTATTAGACTAATTGTTATATTTCCAATTAGGCTTCTAATTAAATCCCCGATACCATCCCCCGTATGCTTCACCCAATTTTATAAAGATAAACCCCTCCTACTTTATAAAAGTCTTATCCGCCTCTTTGAGGCGAGACTTCGTCAAAGGCGAGTGATCTAACTCCGTTTTTAGTTAAAGGCTACCTCTCCGATAACACCTCCTTAATCTCTCTTCTAATAATTATAAAGGTCTTATCACTTAACTCCATTTTTAGTTATTTTAAGGATTGGGATTAGAACCCAATCACTTAGCAAGCCCTTATTGTTTATAACACCCAAAAAGACAAAATCCTTAATAATTTCTCTAAACCTCTTCATAGCCCTATCTAATAATAACGGAAATACCCCCCAAAAGTGGACACTAAATTTTTAAGTCAATTTTGGTAAAATTTTCCATCTGGCACGATTTTTGCTCATCTTCTTATCCCATTTTTAAACTCCCGAAGTGTCAAAGATTGACTTAAATGATTTTCGGTCTATAATTTTTTGATGGCATTTAAGTTAAAGGGACCTTTTAAGCCAACCGGTGACCAGCCGGAAGCGATTGAGAAGTTAGGGGCGGGAATAGAAGCAGGCAAAAAATTTCAGACCCTTTTGGGCGTCACTGGCTCTGGTAAGACCTTTACTATTGCCAATGTTATTGAGAGGGTGCAAAAACCGACGATTGTCATCTCCCACAATAAG
>JBDRVU010000038.1:0-8064 GCA_039802085.1 Caldifarciminota bacterium | reverse complement strand
CATTGGTAGAAAAAGAAAAAATTAAGGACTGTGCCGGCATTGCCCTCTGTTATAACAATATTGGGGAGATTTATCTAAAAAGGGGAAAGTTGGATAAAGCAATTACCCTTTTTGAAACCGCCATCTCCTATTCCGAAAAGATTGGCTCCTTACCCCGAAAGGCGGAAGCTTTAGGGAACTTAGGTGATGCAAACTTACTTTTTGGCAACCATCTCCGGGCAATGAATCTCTATGTAGAAGCGATGGAAATATGCACCAAGATTAACCAAAAGGATGAATTGGCAAAAGCCTACCGCCGAATGGGCGAACTGCTCCTCCGCTCTCAAGAAATAAAAGAGGCACAGGAGTTTTTAACCAAGGCACTTTCTTTAGCCTTAGAAACCGGAATAAAAAAGGAAGAAGGGAATGTGCGGAAGGCACTGGGTAATCTCTTTTGGGCTCTTGGAGAAAAAGAGACCGCAAAAAAGTATTTTCAGGAATCCTGTGAGATATTCAGAAATTTGGGTATCCAATACGAATTGGGAAAGGTCTATTTAGAATTTGGCAAATTTTTGGTGGAAAACTACGCCAAAAATATCGGTCTCCCCTACCTCAATGAAGCAAAAACAATTTTTAAGAAGTTGGAGATATTTCAAGAAGGGGAAGAGATAGAAAAATATCTCTATCGCTTGGAACGTGATGAAGATAAGGGGGTGGCTCTCCTCCGTAGCCTCTCCACCATTTGCGCTAACCCCGCACCTTTAACCGATTTCTGCCGAAAGTGCCTCAATCTTCTCAAAGAGATTCTTCTCTTAGAAGGTTGCGCCATCCGGATAAATAACCAACACCTCACCCTGGGAACGATAGACGAAGCGGAGGCGGTTGCTATCCCCCTCTCCTCAGGCCGAGAAAAACTGGGTAGTCTCTATCTCAAATTTCCAAGTCCAGCACCAATATCTCTTAGCGAAACGGTTAAAGAAGCCTTAGCTAATATCCTCGCCCTCGGTCTGGAAAAGGCGAAAAGCCAAGCCATCCCCAAACCCGATGAATGGGAAACGGAAAAAGAGATTCCTTTTGAAGGCATTATCGGGAAAACCGCCAAGATGCATGAAGTCTTGGCCACCGTTAAAAAAGTGGCGCCAACTAAAGTTTCTGTTTTGATTCAGGGAGAAAGCGGCACCGGTAAGGAACTAATTGCCCGCTGTATCCATAACCTCTCCTTTGGTCCAGATAAATCTTTCGTTGCGATTAACTGTGCTGCTATCCCCGAAACCCTATTAGAAAGTGAACTCTTTGGAATAGAGAAAGGGACGGCGACCGGAGTGACTGAGAAAAAGGGAAAATTTGAAATCGCTTCTGGTGGCACATTATTCTTAGATGAAATTGGTGATATGAGTCTCTCCCTCCAGGCAAAGATTCTTCGGGTCTTACAGGAGAAAAAGTTTGAAAAAGTGGGAGGAAGAAAAACAATTGAAACTGATGTCCGAATTATCGCTGCCACCAATCAAAATTTAGAAAAAAATGTTCAAGAAGGAAAATTCCGGAAAGACCTCTTTTACCGGCTAAATGTCGTCGCCATCTCTTTGCCTCCTTTACGGGAAAGAAAAGAAGATATTCCCCTTTTAGTTGACTACTTTATTAAAAAATACAATAAAGAACTTCAAAAATCTTGCCAAGGAGTAACCGAAGAGGTGATGGATAAATTTTCCCATTACCACTGGCCCGGCAATATCCGAGAGTTGGAAAATGTCTTGGAAAGGGCAATAATTTTAGCCCATGGTGAAGTAATCACTACTTCGGATTTGCCTCCCTATTTGCAAGCAATCCCAAGTGAACAGAAGAAAGCAGAATTGAAGTTAATAAAGAAAAAAGTGAAAGAGGAAATCGGAGAATCAGAAAGAGAAATTATCCTCCACACCTTACAAACCAATCACTGGGATATAACGAGGTCAGCCCAGCAATTGGGAATTAGCCGCCGCCATCTCTACCGTCTGATAGCACAATACGGATTAAAAAAACCGGATTAAATTATCCCCTTTAACCTGGTGGTGGCAAAGAAGATTTATCTTCTCTACCGATTGCCTTGGTCTGGGAAAATTTCTCCTCCAAACGAGAAAATTTCTTGTCCGCCTCCTGGTATTTATTAAAGGCGTTAGCGATATGCTTCCCCAGAGTTTCAAAATCCTCCCGGAACCGAGAAAGTTCCAAAGAGAGATTGCTAAGGTAAGAGAGAATCTCTTCCGCCCGCTTCTCAATCGCCAATCCCCTTAAACCCAAAAGGATTGCTTGAAGATAGGCGTAAAAACTATTGGGTGAAACCGGAATCACCCTTTTACTCAAAGCGTAGGAAGAAGGATTTTCTTCTCCCTCTTCCTTAACTATCATCTCATAATAGACATTCTCCGCTGGGATATACATAAAGGCAAAGTCAAATGTTCCTTCCTCGGGTCGGATATATTTTTGGGCAATGGCATCAATATGGTTTTTAACCTGTCGGAAAAATTCTTTTCTTCTTCTCCGTCGCTCTTCTTTATCCTCGGTATCCAATATCCTTTTGAAATCCTCCAAGGGAAATTTAGCATCAATCGGAAGTAGTTTCCCACCCAAAAGAAGAACCGCATCACATTTCTCCCCACTCTTAAATCTATATTGCATCCGATAGGCATCCGCCGGGAAGTATAACTGAGATAATAATTCTTCTAAGAACAGTTCACCCAAAACACCACGCGCCTTTGGCGCTCGCAAAATTTCCTGCAGACGGGATATATCTTGCCCAATCTCTCTAATCCGACGTGTTCCCTCCTCTAAAACTCCTAAACTCTTACTCACATCCCGAATCACCGCTGCGGCGTTATCTAATCTGGTATTCACCTGTCCGGTTGTCTGCTGGAGAGAATTGAGGAAAGTAGCAAAATTTTGACTCATCTCCTGACGCAAAGATGAAATTTGTTCCTGCATCAATTGGAACGATTCGCTTGGCTTTATCCCTGATTCTTTCTTTAGAAAAAGATAAAAAATTAAAAGAATTATTATGCCTGATAAAATTACAAGAATAATATAAATCATAATTAAGAATACGAAAAAAGGCTAAAAAAGCAAGAAGAAAAAGCACTTGCCAAAAATTTCTTCTTAGGCGATTAAAACCGCAATTATCCCAACTAAGTAGATACCATCAAAAACTCCCGCCCCACCAATGGAAAGCATTCCTACCCCAACCCTTTCCAATTTATGAAGGTTCAGTAAATCTGCTCCGATGAGTACTCCAAAGACACCGGAGATATAAGCAACCGGTGCCGGATTACTCCGAGAAAAAATTAAAGCCAAAATTGCCGAAAATAGCGGCGGGATGAAGGCGGGCATCACAATCCCCAATCCTTTAACCGGCCGGCTCAAGAACTTAGCAATCAGGGTCATCAAAACAGTGCAAATAACGACCGCGGAAAATGATGCCCGCGTGAGTAGATATAAAGAAAGAATTAAAGGCAGGATACAGCCACCGAGATTAACCGCAATTATCCTCTCCCGAAAAACCCTTTTGGGAAGACGATAGAAGAGATAAAAAAATTCAGGAAAGGAGATATCCTCTTCTACCTCAATCTTCTTCCGAACCAAAGGTAAATTTACTGCGCTCCCAATCAGGGAGAAAAAGAAAAATAAGAAGCCAACCTCCGAAGGTAAACCCAACTTGGCAAAGGCAAGATTAATTATCCCAAACTGGAACAAAAGGAAAAGGAAAGGTAAAAGTAATAAAAGGGCAAAAAAAATCAAGAAAGATAAAGGAAGGAAAAACATATTATTCTTTCCTCCTCTTTTTCCAAAATAATAAAGCGATGGTAAAAATTAAGGTTAAAAAACTGAGACCAGCACCAAATTTTAAGGTCTTTGTATCATAATAAAAAAACACATGGTGTTCCCCCTTATCCAAAGGCACTGCCCTTAAACAATAATCCGCCCGATAAATCTCCCCTTCTTGCCCATCAACCTTCACCCGCCAATTTGGATAATAGACCTCGGAGAGGAAAAGAAAACCTGGTTCTTCAGTATAGACTTTTAGTTCCATCCGGTCATTTTCCATCCGCAAAACCTTTATCCAATTTTTTACTGAGTCAGGGAATTTAATTTCCGTTCCCGAATTAAAAAGGCTCGGTTTCCTTTCTAAGATTAAAAAATGCTGGTGGTCAAAATTATCATCAGAAAGGATTTCTAAAATTCGCTTCCGATTTGGTTCCAGTAAGTACTGATAGAAAAAACGAAAACGAGGAAGACAGGTTGGATTTAATACCAAATCCATCTTCCTCTTCAACTCATCAACCTTTATCTTATATTTGGCATTCAGTAAATCATATTTTCTCTCTAATGGTATATCAAATGTAGCATAAGCCGCTAAACCCAAAGGGGTATAACCTTCTAATAGTTCCAATCCGTGAATCATCCCTTCATTCCGCCTCAATATCATATACCGACCTTTGCGGGCGTTGACCCGAAAAATTTCTCTTTCCCGCTCATTCTGTAAGTAGCGCACATTTTGATTCCTCGGATAGTAATCCTCCGGGCTGTAAGAGCTGAGATTGAAATTTTTGCCGAAAAAGTATAGGTCAAGAAAGGTGAAAAAAATAGCCAGAGCGGCTAATCCTTCTGGCTTGATAAGAAGAAAATTCTTACCCTTTAGGCTTTTCCCAAATTTTCGCAGCCCGAAGATAATAATCCCAATAATTAAAAAAATAAAAAACATCCCAAACTGGTTATTTATATTTTTCTGAACGATCGGAACGGATAAGAATCGACTTAAACCCCGGAAGGCACCAAAAAGAAATAAAAACCAGAAAAGAAGCATAAAGAAAGAAAAGATTAAAAGTCCCCGCCAGAAATTGGCCATCCTTTCCCATCTTTCCTTAATAAAGAATTCCATCCCAAATCCCGCCAATGTTGCCATACTGAAAGTGAATAAACCAATGAAACGAGCCGGAATCCGGAAACGATTAAAACCAGGAAGGAAATAAAAAACAAGTTTATAAAATGGGGTATATCTTCCTAATCCGGCAAGAAGAGAGAGAATTGCCAAGATGAGAAACAATCGCTTTTCATTTTTCGGATAAAAAAATATTCCCAAAATAGCAAAAATTAAAGAAATTATTCCTAAATAGCAAGCGGTCTCCCAGTAATGATACCCCTCTTCCTTACCCCAGAAAGGAACCGAATCGGTGCCCCGTCCGGTGATGCTACCAAAGAACTTGGGGATTAAAAGAAGAAGAGGAAAGGAAGGTGGAAGGGAAACTTCCGCTGACTCTTGAAAAGTCATTTCTTCCCTTAAAGTGTATTTGGAATGTTCATAACTGGGGAGGTATTGAATTGCCGCTAAACCAAAACCAACGAAAAAAATAAGAAAGAGAGCGATGACACTCTTCTTTAATCGCAAAAATCTTCGCTCCCCTCCCTTAAAAATTAACCAGAAAAGAAAAAAGATGATAATCGTATAAACAAAATAAAGGGTAATCTGCGGATGACTAGCTAAATTTGCTACTCCCAAAATAATCCCCGCGAAAAGGGCATCAGATAATGAACTTCTCTTCTGCCAACGAAATAGGAAAAAAAAGAGCAAAGGAATCCAAATATAAGTATTAATCATTGTTAAATGAATGAGATGGGTGACAAGAAATCCACTAAAGGTAAAGATAACCGCCCCAAAAAGAGAAGCGTAGAAACTTAGATTTAACTCCCGAAGGAAAAGGTAAAAGAAGATGCCTGCCAAAAAGAAATGAATTATCATTTTTATCTCTAACACCCAAAAGGTAAAACCCGGGGAAGGAGAAGAGATAAAAGCCAGAAGCCAGTTTAAGGGATAAAAAATTTGCGACTGGACATCACCCAAAAAGGGCATCCCGGAGAAGATATAAGGGTTCCAGAGGGGAATGGCAAAATGGCGCAAATTTTGGAATAGAAAGTAGTGATATGGATAATAATGCTCTATCACATCCTCCCAGAAATAACTCTTTCCCCAGATTATTTCCCAGAAAAAGATAATAATAAAAATCCCTAAAATAATCCCGGGAAGAAATCTCCTTAATGTTTTCATTTCGGTTGATTGTAGGGATGAGAAAGGAAATTGTCAAGCATTTGACATATTATTAGCAACGGGGTGCGTCAGCACAGCGGGTTTGGGGAAAGTGAATTTTCCCCCAAAGGTGACAAAAAAACCATGAGACTTTTTCCGCAAGAGAGGGGTGATAACCCCTATTGTTAGCGATAGCGGTGCGAAAGCACGGTGGGGTTTGGGGAAAATTCACTCTTCATATCTTGCCCCAAAATTTTCGTTCTCCCAGACTTCACAGGCTTTTATTGGATATCTCTCCTTTACCTTATGAAAGAGCCAGGAGGCGATATTCTCCGCGGTGGGATTAAAAGAAAAAAACTCATTTAAGTTCTTATGGTCCGGGAGGATTGTTTTTAAGTAATCTCTTATCTCCCTAAAATCATAAAGATAACCCCTCTCGGGCAATTTCTCCACCAAAATCTCAACTAAAACCTGATAGTTATGGCCATGGAGGGATTCACATTTTCCGTGATAATCTCTTAGGGCGTGAGCCGCGGAAAACCCTTCTCTTACCTTCAAAAGATACATAGCCAATTCTAAGAGAAAGAAAAGAAAAGTCAAGAATAGTTATCTTCTTCCCACCCCTAAAGTCAAATTTTCCCGACCTCCCAAAATCTTCTATTGAAAAGTAAGTTTTGAAAAATCAAGGACTTAGATAAAGAGAAAATAAAAGGTAAGCAAAAATCGTGCCAGAAGGAAAAAATTGCCCAAATCAAATTAAAAATTTAGTGTCAGATTTTGGGGGGTATTTTCGTTTTTATTATAGAAGAAGACTTATGAAGAACTTAAATCTAATTAAGGATTCTGCCTTTTTGGGTGTTATAAATAATAAGGGCTTCTTAAATAATTGGGTTCTAATCCCAGTCCTTAAAGGAGAATATGAGAGATACAATAACTATCAGAAGAGAGATTAAGGAGGCATTATCGGGGGATAGTCCTTAACTGAAAATGGAGTTAAGTGATAAGACTTTTGTAAAATAGGAGGGGATTTCCTTTATAAAAAGTGGGGGGCGATATAGGGGGTGATATCGGGGGTGTAATAGGAGACCTAACCCAGAGCCTAATGGAAGGCGTAATAGAATACTTAATCGGGGATTTAATGGGTAGCGTAAGCCCAAGTCTAATAGATGGTGTAATCGGGGGAGTAATGGAGAACCTAATCGGGGGTCTAATGGGAGACGTAATGGGAGGCGTAATCGGGGATGTAATAGAAAGTCTAATCCCGAACCTAATTAGGAGCGTAATCCGAATTCTAAAGGACTTGATCTTTCCCTTAATTTTTCTATAATTAGGAATGACAAAAAAACAAATTTCCGAAATTTTCGCTGGTCTTATCCTTATCTCTTTGGGTCTTCTCTTTTTCCTTTCTGCCAATAACCTTATCACCGAATGGTGGAAGTACTTTCTCCTCTCCTTGGGGGGAATTTTTATCTTAGATGCCTTTCTGCGCCACCTTGCCCTAAAAGAGAGATTTTTTGGCGGCCGGTTCATCGCCGGCATAATTATTTTGGCAATCGGACTCTTTTCCCTTTTCCAATTCCAAAACCTATGGCCCATCATCTTAATCATTATTGGTCTGGCTATTATTTTGAAAGGACTTTTTGGTGGCAAACCAGCCCAAACTTAGGAGGAAAAATGAAAAAATTTCTCATCTTATCTTTTCTTCTAACCTTACCTCTCTTCTCTTTAACCAACTTAGAAAGGGACGAAGTGATCTTTATTGGAAAGGGGAGAATTGAAAATGGGAAATATCTCTTCTCCTTCACCTTACCGAAATTAAAAAACTCCTTCTATCTCAACCTAAAAGGTCTCTCCCAATACCAAATTTTCTTAAACCACCAGGAGATCGGTTCTTTTGCTAAGCAAAACTTCACGACGATTGATTTAACGGAAAAGAAGGATTGGCTAAAAAGGAAAAATGAGATTTTAATCCAATCAACCGAAGAAGGGAAAGACTTCTCTTTTACTCTCTGGCAATCCGATTACCGTTGGTA